>CAYLSX010000015.1:1426-26635 GCA_964386685.1 uncultured Woeseiaceae bacterium
GTGCTTTGCATCATTGCAATTGTGATGGGCGCCAGGGTAATTCAGGTGTACCTAAGGCACCGCCACAAGAAGCCTGAGGTCGACACGGAGCTTGAGGATGCGGTATCGAAAATCGATGTGCTGGAAGAACGCATCCGGGTGCTCGAACGCATCGTCACAGAGAATCGCTTTGACCTGAAAGAGGAAATAAACAAACTCTGAATTGATGGCACAGGACTTCGCAAAGCAAAACGCCCGTCGTCAGGCGGGCGTTTTTCTGTGCGATCCGGAGTCTATCGATAAATATCATAGATAGAATGCTAGTCTTTTTTCTTCTGTTTGTTGTAAACCCTGATCTGCTCGTTAACATCTGAGCCAAGCTCCGCTTCCTCGTCAACGCTGGCGTTATACTTTAGTAAGAATTGCCGATCGAGCGCTGCGATTTGGGCTGCCTCATCCAGCGGGTCCGATGAATCGATCGCCGCTTTAGAGGCCTCAGCCTCTTCTTCGATGCATTCTCGATAGACAATCAAGTCTTCCTGCCACGCCTTCATTGCTTTAACGCCCGCCATCATTTCTTCCTTCGTCGCTTTGTTCCCGTTCGGCACATCGATACTTTTCGGATAGTCACAGGCCAGCGCTGCAGGTGCGAAAATAATTACGGCGATCGTGAAAATTGCTTTAGCGAATCTGCTCATGAATAAATAAACTCTCGGATTTTGGCGCCATTGGTGTGGCGATATTTAATCACGTTGCAGTGGCGTAGAAAAGCGCCGCAATAACCTATTGTGGTATCAGTGTGTTACGCCTGCCGGCAATTAAGCGAAGAGTGCGCGATGTACGTCAGTTCCCTCAACTTGCGCGAGCAACAACTCGAGGTAATTGTCGGAACTCATCGGGTTGCCGAATAGCAGTCCTTGTACGTACGTACAATCGAGCGTCTGGAGAAAATTCAACTGCTCTTCAGTCTCGACGCCCTCAGCAACGACATCCATTTTCAGGTTTCTGCCCATGTGAATAATGGTGCCGACGATCGTCGCGTCGTCCGCATTGTGCGCGACGTTCGCAACGAATGACTTGTCGATTTTCAGGGTGCTGATCGGAAACTGCTGCAAAGCGCTTAACGATGAGTAGCCGGTACCGAAATCATCGATAGCGAGATGAAGACCGAGCGAATAGAGCTCGTCGAGGAGCTTGATCGTCCGGGTGGGGTTTTCCATGAGCGTCGTCTCGGTGATCTCGAGTTCCAGTGATGTGGGCGACACCTGGTAGCTTCGAAGAATTGAGCCGATGCGATTGATGAAGTTTGGCTGTCGAAGCTGCTTTAGCGACAAGTTTACCGATACCCGACCCGGAGTCGATATCGAACGTTGCCAGTAACGAAAATCCTCGCAGACGCGATCGAGTACCCACTCTCCGATTTCGATGATCAGGTTGGTTTCCTCTGCAAGCGGGATAAAGTCCGATGGCAGAATAATGCCTTTGTCCGGCAACTCCCAACGAACCAGCGCTTCCGCGCCAAAGACCTCGCCAGTCTCGAGGTTGTACTTGGGTTGATAGTGAACCAGAAGCTCATCACGCTCGAATGACCGTTTGAGCTTGCTCTTGGTCATCAAACGTTCGACAGCGGCTTCATTCATGGCCGGGGCGTAGTAGCTGAAGATATTGCCGCCGTCTTTCTTGGCGCTATAGAGCGCGGCATCGGCATTACGAATGAGGTCGATTACATTCGGCGCATCCTTCGGATATAGCGCGATGCCCATGCTCGCAGTCATGAATACCTCGTGCCCCTGTACATAGAACGGGTCAGCGAGGCGGTCGAGCAACTTACGGGCCAGTTTGTCCAGCGTAGGTTTGGGCAGGTCGCCACCTTCGACATTATTGACGATAACCGCAAACTCGTCGCCGGCAAGGCGACCAATGACAGAACCTGCGGGCAATACCGCAGTCAATCTCTCTGCAACCGTCTCAAGCGTCGTATCGCCGGCAAGGTGACCAAATGTGTCATTGATTTCCTTGAAGTGATCGATATCGACATAGAAGAGACATAGCGATGTCTTGTTACGCCGGGCACGGGCGATGGCCCTTTGCAACAAATGTTGGAACTGCATTCTGTTCGGTACCTTTGTCAGCGCATCGATGCGTGCAAGATATCGAATTCGTTGTTCGGCGCGCCTCCGCTCTGTCGTGTTTTGCGCGGCAAATATTCGGTCATCGGACTGCTCACCGTCGCCACTAATTACCGATGCCGTGTAGGATACCGGCACGGATTCTCCCGATTTGCTAAGAAGAAAGCCGTCGCGGGGATTGCCGGACGGAGAGTCGGCTTCGAATACCCTGCTCTTGCGTTTATCTACTATCATTTCCAAAGGCTGCCCCAGCAATTCCTCGTCTGTGTAGCCGAGCATTTTTGCCGTCGCATCATTGATACGCTTTATAGAGCCATCTGCCGATGTGACGATAATTGCTTCATTCATGCTTGCGAGCACATTGTCGACGTAGTTGCGAGAAATTGTCGTTCGCTTCAATTTCTTGCGCATGTTGTTGAAGACTTCGGCCAAATCCCCCAAATCATCACCGTGCGATACCTTTAAGGGCTCACCGAAGTCGGAGTCGCTGAGTTTTTCCGCCTGTACCTTTAACGCACGGATTCGCACAGCTTGAGATCTGATGATTATCCAGATTACTACGCCGCCTGAAGTCAGAATGACGAGAGTAGCAATGCTGATCCAGGCGAATCTCGCGCGACGCCGCTCATCGCCCGTGGCGAGTATTTTGTTCTGAAATTCTGCTGATTCACGGTGTAATTCGGCGAGTGTGAAATTGCCGGCCATTTGACCAATCAGTTCACCATCTTGTATCACCGGTTGACTCAGGTAAAAGTTGTCCGCGTCGAAGCTCTTCGATTCGTCATCTGTCCGCTCGGGCGGGTCGCCTGCTTGCACATCGGGCAAGCCAGGCCGCATGTATCGCATGCCGATGATGTCGTTGTTTTCCTGCAATGCATTTTCGAGGAGTCGGGAAATCGATGCGGATGCACCGGGCTCAGACACGGCGGCAAGTTCATCGGCAGTTCTTTGTAGCCGCGACCGCGCACGGCCTTCAAAGCTGCGTTGCAGTATCGCGCTATGTTCCTGCACACTGCTCGTAACAATATCGCTAGCCAGCCATCGGTACTGACCATAGAAAAGAGACAACATCAATCCGACTACGACCAAGGTTAGCGCCGTGGCCAGTATGAGATAACTAGATAAAACTCTGCCGATCATTATTTTTTTTGACTCTATCGGCCGAGACAGATTCAGTTCGATCCTGTCTCGTATTTTCCGACGGCCACTCTTGTTCTTATTGGGGCCAAACCCGTATGGCTCCTGGTTGTGTCCCCCGTCACCGAAACCCTAGATTTTCGGCTTGAGGCGCCAAGTTTACCATTCCCATCATTTCAGTTTCGAAAGAAACGCTGTATGTGGTCAAACGCGCTGTATAAGCCTGCGACCATTGTGGGTAAACTACGCCCGTCAATCCAGGATCCTTTGTAATTAAGTGACATAATTCAAAGGATTGGCAGTTCGTTTGGGCTTTAATGGGCTACCGCCAGGGAGATCCATTGAATAAGACTGCACTCATCGTCGATGACTCGAAAACCGCCAGGGTAGTGCTGAAGCGCATGCTCGAGGCGCACGAGCTCGATGTCGACACGGCGGAATCGGCCGAATCCGCCCTGGACTATCTGAACGAACACCGACCCGACGTCATTTTCATGGATCACCTGATGCCCGGAATGGACGGCTTCGAAGCGGTGTCCGCGATCAAAAACAACCCGGAGACGGCGACGATTCCGATCATGATGTACACATCGCAGAAAGGGGAGGTGTATGTCGGACAGGCGCGCGCTCTCGGTGCTGTTGGCGTGTTACCGAAGCAGGTCGAGCCTGTCGAAGTCTCGAAAGTTCTGGAGTCGCTTCGCGTAATTGGGGACGAAGCTGAGAGACGAGAACACCATCAAGAAGCAGACGGGGTTGATACGAGCGGCGATTACCCGAGCCTTGAAAAGCTTGATCAGAACCTGCGAGATCTGATTCAGGATCTATTCGATCAGCAGCGTGCGGTTTTGCGAAAAGACCTGCTCGACAGTTACGAAGCAATCGCCTCTCGCGTAGCAGATGAGATTCGCGCGCCCGAAGGACGGGAGCAAACTGACGTCAGCGTGGAAGCGCCTGAAAAATTGCCCGGAAGCTACTTGGCTGTCGTGTCCGTCCTGGTCATAGTGATAATCATTTTCGGCTGGCTATATTGGCAACGTGAACAAAGTTGGCAGGAGGTTCAACAACAAAACGTAAATCTGTTAAACGCAATTTCGCAGCAGCAGTTGATAGAGGCGGACGGAGCGACTGATGCAGAACAGCGCCTGACCCAATATCAACAGTCAATGAATTCCGTTTTTTCATCCGCGGTTGCCGCGCTCGAGTGGAGTATGAATCAAACGGGGTCTTATCCGTTCGGCGAAATCCCGCTTGGCGATGCCAGGCTGGTACTGCTCGAGGGCCTTGTGCAGCATCTGCTCGGCATGGGTTTCTCTGGCCGCATTGTTGTGCAGACCCATGTTGCCGACTTTTGCATGGTGGGTGGTGGATCCGCCGGCTACGACCTGGCATCGGCTGACATGGTTGTAGGTCAATGTGAGCTAATCGGTTTCGAGGCCGCTATTGCTGATGAAATGGCCATGCAGCAATCCGTCGCATTCGCCAACTTCGTAAATACAATCAGACAGGAAACCGGTGGAACAATTCAGGTCAGCATCTACTCGCGCGGCAACGCCGAGCCACTAATACCGTATCCGATCGCTACGCCGGGAATTACGGCAGGCTTCTGGAACGAGATTGCGGCGCAAAATAACAGAGTCGAAATAAGTATCGATCCGTTCAGTCCTTAGTGTGACTCTTCAGCCTCTTCCGTTTCCTCTGATTTCGGTTTGGAGGACTTGCGCTTTTCAACGAAGCCAACGGGCTCGGTATTGCCTGTAGTCTTCATTTTCCCCTGAACGATTGCACCCTCAGCCACGGCGATCGCTTTGCCGGTGACCGTGCCAGTGATTCTGGCCGTATCGCTAATCTCGACCCGGCCGTTGGCCACAATATCGCCTTCTACGGTGCCGGCAACGATGACGGCCGAAGCATTGATTGATCCCTTCCAGAATCCATTTGTCGCGATGGTCAGCGATCCGCCCAGGTGGCACTCTCCCTCCACTTCGCCGCTGACCAGAAAATCGCCGTCACCGGAAATAACCCCTGAAACTTTGCAGCCTTCACTGATAAGTGTTGCCGGCCCGCCAGCCTTGTCGTGAAAGCGGCGTTTGCTGGACTCGCTCATACGTCACATCTCCGGTATTTACGATGGGTCTGGGCAATCATAGTACGATTGTTTTGAAAGCGTGTGACTTGCTTGGCATTCGATCACTTGCGCTTGTCGCGATAGCCGTAGCCGATCGTTTCGATTGATACGAGGAGCCCACCTTCGAATCTCAACTTGCGCATTAACTTTCGAGGCCCGAAGTTAAATACGAGTTCTGTTGCCAACACTTCGCGCTGGTAGCCGCCATAGTATCGGGTCGTCGTCAGCCCATGCGTACGATCAAAATGCGATCGCAGTACGTAACCGAGGCTCCGCTCGGAAACCGGTTTCCCGCAGATGGCCTTGACCTCAGTCTCATGCATACCCTCTTTGACCAGGCGACTGCCACAGCGCAGAGCATGTGCCGGGTCACTCGCCAAAAACGCCATGCATGCCAGCGTAATCGAACCGAGGAGCTTTCCTGTGAAACGCATCGTCAATCCTTCGGCCTGTATCTGCGGCAGTCGCCGAGGCCGATTTCCAATTCTAACTCAAAGACTTAATCCCGGCTCACAAGCGGGGCGTATGGCTGATATAGTCCGGCATTGCTTGCCGGAGATCGTCTCATTTGAGCGACATATTTGAACAGCGGGTAAACAAACTGGCGGCCGCAAGGCCGTCTGATCTTCTATGGGGCGGCCAAAAAGGCATCGAAAAGGAGTCCCTGCGCGTTCAAGCGGACGGCTATTTGTCCGATCGTCCACATCCTGCGGGCCTGGGTTCCGCTCTGACCAATCGCTTCGTCACCACCGACTTCTCGGAAGCGTTACTCGAGTTCGTTACGCCGACCTTTTCGAATACCTGGGAGGCATTGCGCTTCCTCTGCGACATACACCAGTTCAGTTACGCGGTCATGGGAGAGGAACTTCTCTGGGCGACGAGCATGCCCTGCCGAATCCCCGACGACGCGGAAATACCGCTCGCATACTACGGCGAGTCAAATGTCGGTCGGATGAAAACAATTTACAGAAATGGTCTTGGCTACAGGTACGGCAGGACCATGCAAACCATCGCCGGTGTGCACTTTAATTACTCCCTCCCGGTCGAGTTCTGGCCGGTATATATGCAACTGGAACAGAGCCAGCACAGCGAAGACGAGTTTCGCTCCGACGCCTATCTCGGGCTGGTACGAAACTTCAAACGCTTCGGCTGGCTAACACTCTATCTGTTCGGTGCGTCACCTGCGGTCTGCAAATCGTTTGGTGAGGTTGCAGATACCGACATGCAAAGCCTCGACGGCGAAACGATGTTTGAACCCTATGGCACTTCTTTGCGAATGAGCGATTTGGGATATAGCAATAACACTCAGGCGCGACTCAATATATCGCTGAACAATCTTGATGATTACATTGCCGATCTGGTCAATGCCATGACGACGCCGGAGCCACGATACCAGAAGATTGGTGTCAAGAAGGATGGCGAATACCGTCAGCTCAGCGACAATCAGTTGCAGATTGAAAACGAGTATTACAGCTCGGTTCGCCCAAAGCGGGTCGCTTTTTCCGGTGAGCGGCCGACGGCGGCGCTCAGGCGCGGCGGGATCGAATACGTGGAAATACGCTCTCTCGATATAAACGTCTTCGACCCGGTCGGCATCAACCAAAATGTCATGCGGTTCATGGAGGCATTCCTTATATATTGCCTCCTTGAGGACAGCCCGCCGTTAGATAAAAGGTCTTACGAAGAAGCTGCACGAAATTACTCCAGCACGGCGAAAACCGGGCGCAACCCGTCATTCGAACTGGACAGGGATGGGAAGTCCATTTCGCTTACCGACTGGGCAAGCGAAATTCTTGAGCGCGTCAGGACGGTCGCAGAATTAATTGACCAGGGAGAGGAACACAACGTCTATGTTCAGGCGATTGACGTCCAGTCAAACCTGATCGCCGACGCTGAGGCCACACCATCCGGCCGAATACTGGCGGAACTCAAGAATGAAGACGCGAGTTTCTTCGAGTTTGCGTTGAACTGTGCTTCCGGACACAAGCAGTACTTTGCGGAGCTGGCGCCGCTCCCCGCTGAGCGACAGCAGGAATTCGCTGACGAGGCGGCCGACTCCCTGAGCCGCCAGCAGGATATCGAGGCAGCCGATTCGATCAGTCTCGAGGAATACCTGGAACGGTGGTTTGGCGCTGATTAGGTAAGAATTATTTGTGCGCTGGGTCACAATTCACTCTCCTGAGGATGTGTCGGCCCCGCAATTTAACTAAACTCACGGATGTCAGGCGGCCTTTCCTCGGTCGCCAAATAAAAGAGGCAGGACCAGGGATTGTTTAAAACCTTTAATCTCGGAATTGTTTTGGGCATCGCATTGGCCGCGTCGATTGCCTATTTTTATCCAGTGGTGGACCAGCATCGCGAAAAATCGCTGATAGCGGTTCACGCAAACGGCGGTAATTCAGAGTCATTTCACATCAGGCTGCCCGAAGACAGGATCATGGCCGGTGTTTCCGGACAACGACGATCGACACCGCCGGGGCTCGTGTGGCCCGAAATCGAAATCCTCCAGAATATTCAATCCGAGCTCTTCATGCTCCGAAATGAAAATGGTGTCGTTGTCGGCACCGCGAGTCGCATGTCGGGCAAGTCGGAACAGCACGGATCGTTCGTCGAATGGGCCATGCATCTACCAGCCCGTGGAACGATGTATGTATCGATGCAAGTTAATCCATCGCCGGACGGTTTCAGGGAGGGCATCCTCACGTCAGGTACGCGTGAATTCCTGACGCTTAGCGGGGTTGTTCTCGAGCGATTCATTAAGGACGACATCGGTCCGAACCCGGACGGCGCGGGCCGAATCGAACTGGCTGCGGCCCTCATTGGACCGGCGGAAGAACTCGAATGAAATACGTCATATCAATTGTGATAGGCATGCTCATCGGCATGGCGTTGTTTGTGGCGGGTCTTTATTACAATCCGTTTGTCGGCAACCCCAGCGTTTCGCCGCTTGCGGTTTCCGATCTTGACATTGTCGATCTTTCCTATTCCCTGGTCGCGAGCGAAGCGATCGTTTTTACGAACGACGGTCAGTCGCACATAAAGCCGCACCCGCCGAAAGTACTTACGCTATTGGAGCCTACGGTTCGCCAGACGCGAGTGTTTGTCACAATTCTGGCCAATAGTCGCGGCCGGCCCGTCGGGCTCGGTATCAAGTTTTCATCGGATTCGGAAGCAACAGCAATTATTGATGGTGAGGTGATGGTGAACAGCGCCTGGCACATTTACCTGCCGGAACACGGAACATTTCTTGTCGACCAGACCGAAAACTTTTGGCCGTATGTGCACGACATAGTGATACCTGCGCGGATGAGTTCGGGTGACAATTGGCGTGGATCCTGGCACGGCATTATAAGCGCCGGCCCAGGTGCACTGGGCACCGCAAGAGTCACTGCCGGCAACGGACCTTATGTAGGTGCGGAAGCAGAAGCAGTTGAGTCGATTACCGCGCGGGCCTACTCGTCCCTTACGGGCCCTGTAGGTATGTCAGGCAATTTGACACTTGCGCTGCCGCATCTGGAAGAATAAGCACACTCCAAATCTCTCAGGCCATTTCCTTTAGCTCGACTGTTGATTCGGCGAGCAGGGATACGTCGATGACCGCATGTTCCGCAATGAGCTTCTTCGATTGCATGAAGTCCCTGGGTTTGTTAATCGCGTCCACAGCGATCAGCCTGCCGGCATTCAAATAGAGGCAGGAAAAGGATCGGTCGGCAGGATTTCCGCGAATTATGGTCTGGTCATAGCCCTGCGATAATCCCGCGATCTGTAGTTTCAGATCGTACTGGTCGGACCAGAACCAGGGTACCTGCTCGTACCTCTGCTCTTCGCCACATATGTTAGCGGCCGCAGTCTTGGCTTGCTCCAGTGCATTGTGTACGGATTCGAGTCTGACCTGCTGTCCGAGCACGTCGTTCGGGTGCAAAGTGCAGTCGCCGACGGCGTAGATTTCCGAATCGGAACTGCGGCAGCGATTATCGACGACGATGCCGTTACCGACTTGCAGTCCGGCATCGGTCGCCAAATCGGTATTCGGAACAACACCAATTCCGATCACGACGAGATCTGCTTCTATGCATGTGCCATCAGAAAAATCGACTGCATGCACACGGCCGTCGCCCGAAAAATCCTTAATGGCCGTGGACAAGAGCAACCTGACACCATGCTCCTCATGTTCCTTCTGATAAAACTCGGATACAGCTTCCGAAACAACACGGCTCATGACCCGGTCGAGCATCTCGACGACCGTAACGTCGACACCGAGTTGAACGGCGACGGCGGCAACCTCCAGGCCGATGTAGCCTGCGCCGACAATGACCATGCGGCGTCCGGGTTGCATGTCCTGCCGAATCGCGTCGACATCGCGAATCGTCCGCAAGTAGTGAACGCCGCCAAGCTCTACGCCGGGCAAGTCGAGATGGCGTGGGTGGGCGCCCAGCGACAAAACGAGATTGTTGTATGGAAACTCCACACCCGTGTCTGATCGAACGAGTTTCCGGGCTCTGTCTATATGCCCGATCCTGGTATTGAGGTGCGCTTCGATATTCGGTTCATCGTAAAAATTGTCCGCCTTGAAATGCAGGCGTTCGGCTGGTAATTCGCCTGCCAGGTATTTCTTGGATAAAGGCGGCCGTTGATACGGAAGATATGCTTCCTCACCGATCAGGCAGATAGTCCCGCCGAACTTTTTTTGTTTGAGTGTGGCGACGACCTGCCCGGCCGCATGTCCGGCACCAACGATTACGACATTGTCAGTCATCACCTGTCCCTACATCGCACTGATGCCGCCATCGATACGGATTTCCGATCCTGTGACGAACTGCGACTCATCTGACGCCAGGTAAAGCACGGCAAAAGCGACATCCTCTGGTTGCCCGACTCTCCCCAGCGGAATTTGTCGGCCGAGTTTTTCCAGAGCGGCATCTCTATCCGGTCCGCCAACGAGCCCATCAAGGATCGGCGTATCAATAAATGCCGGGTGTACGGAGTTGCAGCGAATGTTGTTTCGTTCATGCGCGCAATGTAAGGCCACCGATTTGCTCAGGTGCCGGACAGCTGCTTTGGCGGAGTTGTATGCTGCCAGATTGTGTGCGGCGATGATGCCAGATATCGATGACACATTGACGATGGAGCCACCACCACTCACAACCATCAACGGAATTGCGTATTTGCAGCCAAGGAATACACTGTTGAGGTCGACGTCATGCACACGTTGCCACGTTTCGAGAGTTTCGTCCTCGACGCTGCCTATCGAACCGATGCCGGCATTGTTGACGAGGATGTTCAGGCCGCCAAATTTTTCCCGGGTGGCTTCGATCGTTCGCTGCCAGCCGCTCTCACTGCTTACGTCTTGCTCGAATGCGACTGCTTTGTCGAAATCTTGCGCGTTAATTTCCTCTGCGGTTTGCCGGGCGCCGTCCACATTTATATCGGTCAGAACAACGCTTGCGCCTTCGGCGACAAGAAGTCTCGCCGTTTCAGCGCCCAGACCCTGTGCAGCTCCGGTAATCAGAGCAATTTTATCCTCGACCCGACCCATGCAATTTAGTCTATCGCTGCTGGCTCAGTTATCCTAGCCACGCGACGGAAAGGCAAAACAACATGAAAACAAACGCGCAACGTATTCATAGCTTCGGGGGCCCGGAAGTCCTCGAATGGACGGAAGTGGACGTGCCCGATCCGGGAGAGGGTGAAGCACAAATCCGCCACACTGCCGTCGGTCTGAATTTCATCGACACCTATCATCGTACCGGACTCTATCCCGTCGACCTGCCGACCGGACTGGGAAGTGAAGCGGCAGGTATCGTCGAGGCCGTGGGGCCGGGAGTGACCGACGTCAATGTCGGGGACAGAGTCGTTTATACGGGCAGACCGGCAGATGCTTATTCCGAGCTTCGAAACTTTTCGGCCTGGCAGCTCATGCCGATCCCGAACGATATCTCTGACGAGCAGGCGGCGGCGGTTCTCCTGAAAGGTCTGACCGCCTGGTATTTGCTGAGGCGAAGCTACCGGGTGCAAGAAGGCGATGCGGTGCTGCTATACGCTGCCGCCGGCGGCGTCGGCTCTCTCGCCAGCCAGTGGGGCAATCATCTCGGTGCAAAAGTCATCGGCGTTGTGAGCACTGACGAGAAAGCCCAGCTGGCGCGGGCGAACGGATGCGAGCACGTCATCATGGCGGATGACAACGACGTTCCAGGAACAGTCAAAAAACTTACCGGCGGTGACGGTGTTGCCGCTGTCTATGATTCAGTGGGTCGCGATACCTTTTTTGCATCACTGGATTGCCTGAGACCGCACGGCACGATGGTGACATTTGGCAATTCGTCGGGCCCGGTTGATCCATTTTCGGCATCGGAACTGGCCAAACGCGGTTCCCTGTATGTCACGCGTCCAGTCCTTTTCGATTTCATCGACACGCGCGAAAGATTACTCCACGCCTGCGACGAGCTCTTCGATGTTGTTGCCAACGGTGCTGTGAAAATTCGTATCGGACAGACCTATGCGCTCAAGGACGCCGCGAACGCCCACCGGGATTTGGAAGCCAGGAAAACAACAGGCTCAACAATCCTGCTGCCGTAATAAATGGGAAAATCGCGCGTTTCCGTCCCCATTCTACTGGGCGGGAACCAGCGGCCAGAAGATCGGCAGCAAGAACATTACCGTTACGAAAATGACCAGCGTCAACGGCACGCCGATCTTCAGGTAGTCGACAAACCGGTATCCGCCCGGGCCCATAACAAGAATATTCGCCGGATGGGAAATTGGACTGGTAAAACTTGCAGATGCCGCCAGTGCAATCGCCATCATTGCCGTCTCCGGAGCCAGTCCGAGATCGCCCATCGCGGACAGCACAATCGGCGACATCAACACGACGAGTGCGGCAGTGGGAATAATCATCGTTGCCACGGCCGTAATGAAATAGAGTCCGCCAATCACGGGCCAGGGCCCCGCATCGCCGAGCAAAATCATGACCTGAGAGGCAAGATAGGAAGCGGCCCCGGTTTCCTGCATAGCCGTGCCCAACGGCAACATGCCGGCGATCAGAAAAATCGCGCGCCAGTCTATGGCGCGGTATGCCTGCTCCATGTTCAGGCAGCCTGTCAGAACCATGATGCTGCCACCGACAACTGCCGCAACGGCGATAGGTGCATAACCCAGCATGACGCTTACAACAACGCCAAGCATGATTAATAAAGCAACAGGCGCACGCCTCGTATCCGGCGGCTTGCGTCCGAGTGGTGTCAGGATAAGAAAATCCGTGTCGTCGCTGAGCAGTTGCAGTTTTTCACGGGGTCCGAGGAGGAGCAGGGCATCGCCGATTTGAAGGCGCTCGTCGGTGAGGTCCGTAGCGACGGTCTCGCCTTCGCGCTCGATGCCGGCAAGCTCAATGTCATAGCGTTCCCGAAAATTCAGTTCTCCGACCGTTTTGCCGGCAAGCCGGCTGCGCGGATCAAGAGTCGCGTCCATGAGCGTCAATCGTTCAGACTCGAAGGCGCCGAGATTCGGTGTGGCCGCAGTGTCAATTTCCAATTCCTGCAGGCCACGCAATACATCAAGGTCTTCTGGTTGACCTTCGATCAACAGCAGGTCGCCGCCGGAAAGTAATTCATCGCCGCGCGGCATCACCTGCAAATTCCCGTCACGGAAAATCGAAACCACCCGGAAGTCGAAAATGTCTGCAAGGCGGCTCTTTTTCAGAGTGATATCAGCGAGCTCACTATATTTCGGCAGACGCACGACAAACATGCGCTCATCGGCTTTGTACTGCTCCGCCAGTTCATCACCGGTAAGCAGCTGCACTTCGGAGAAGTCGTCGAACTTGCCAAGTTCCGCAATCTGTTCGACCTCGCCCTGCACAAGAACCTGATCGCGGCTGCGAATTGGGACGTAGGCGAGATTGGTCAGGCGGTATTTGTCTCTGCGATGTATGCCGACGACGCTGACACCAAATCTCGTTCTGAAGGCCGCATGTCTGATCAGTTCGCCGACAAGTGGTGAGTCCTCGGCAATGCGGACTTCCGCGTAGGCAATCTTTGACGCCACCATCGACTTGAGTACCGGCGCCTCACGCTCGATCACAAGTCCGCTCAGTCTCTGCAATTCCGTAAACTGATCGAGGCGTCCTTGCACCAGTATTTGGTCACCGGCACGCAATACTGTTTGTCGGCTTGGCAGCGTTTCACTTCTGCCGAATCTCACCAGCGCCATGATGATCAAGCCCGTCGATACACCGATGCGAGTCTCGGACAGCGTCTTGCCGACCAGAACGGAATCCACCGGAACGCGCAGCATGAAAGTGCGCTCCTGCAGTTTGTAATGCGACCGCAGGCTGCGCTGACTTCGGTGTGTACTGCGTTGCGCGCGAGTCCTCGGCAGCATGACACGGCCGATCACCGCAACGAAAATGACACCGACGACCATGACGGCGCCGCCCACCGGTGTGAAATCAAATAATTTGAACGGCTCGTAACCGTTTTGGGTTAGCGCCTCACTGACCAGCAGGTTTGGCGGTGTGCCAATCAGCGTCGTCAGACCGCCGAGCAAAGTAGCGTAGGCCAGCGGCATCAGCAGCCGCGATACGGGAATGCGTGTGCGACGTGCAATGTCGACGACAACCGGCAACATCAGAGCTGCAACGCCGATGTTGTTCATGAACGCGGACAACACGGCGGCAGTAATCATGATCACGATGATCATCGGAATTTCACGTCGCCCGGCAAGCCGCATGACCTGACGACTGATTACGTCGGCAATTCCGGTCCTCGTGAGTCCTTCGCTGAGAATGAACATCGCCCAGACGGTAATTACGGCGCTGTTGCTGAATCCGGCGAATGCCTGTGGCGGCGTGACCAGTCCCGATACGGCCAATGTGCCCAGCACCAGCAGCGCGACGAGATCCATTCTGATGACCTCGCTGACAAAAAGTATCAGCGAGATGGCCAGGATGCCGAGAACAATTGCGATCTCAAAAGTCATGAACGTGCGGAGTCCGACATTTTTCTTGATATTGTGTGGGGACAAGCCACGTATATGCTCCATTTTTACACGACAGGAGAAAAAATGTATCGAGCGCGCCTCGAAGTTCGCTCCGCCCGGCACCGGCTGCGGGGCATCGACTATCACGTCACGGAATGGGGAAATGCTGATAGTCCCCTGCTGGTATTTCTGCACGGTTGGGGCGATGCCGGCTCAACCTTTCAGTTCGTCGTCGATGAGTTCAAAGACGACTGGTTCGTCATCGCACCCGACTGGCGTGGTTTCGGGGAAACCAGACTCGAGGCGGAGTCCTACTGGTTTCCCGATTATCTTGCGGATCTGGATGCGCTCCTGGAGATCTATAGCCCGGACGCCCCGGTTCGGCTCATGGGTCACAGCATGGGTGCCAATGTAGCGTCTCTGTATGCGGGCGTGATGCCTGAACGGGTCGCTGTGGTGGTCAATATCGAAGGCTTTGGTCTCCTGGACAGCAATCCCGAGGACGCTCCCGCCCGTTATCGGCAGTGGCTTGAGGCGGGTCGATCGCGGCCAGCCTATTCGAGCTACGCCTCGCTCGGGGAGCTGGCAACCAGAATCACACGCCGCAGCCCCCAATTAAGTGAGGACCGGGCCCTGTTCGTTGCCGGCGAATGGGCAGAGGTGGATACCGATGGGGTCGTCCGGATCAAGGCGGATCGCGCGCATAAACTGCCGAACGCGGTGCTGTATCGCCGTCAGGAGGCGATCGCCTGCTGGAGAAATGTGCTGGCACCCGTGCTGATCGTTGTCGGAAGCGACACTGACTTCGACGGCGATGGCTCCCCCCTGCCGTTCAACAAATCGGAGACCGTCACCATCGAGGGCGCCGGGCACATGGTGCATTTCGATCAACCCGCTGCACTCGCTGAGGCAATAGAAGGCTTCTTGAGACGGGACTTGTAAATCCATCCAGTACTGTATAAAAATACATATCTTTCTCTGGAGCGATCATGCGCCACGCGGCGGAGCTACAAACGGACTATCTGGAGTCCCTGAACCCGGCACAACGGCAGGCTGCCACCTGGGGCAAGAAGGTCCAGGACAGCTCATTCGAGGCCCCGCCGCTCCTGGTGATCGCCGGTGCCGGTACCGGAAAGACGATGACCCTGGCGCACAGGGTGGCTCACATGATCATTCAGGGCGTCAATCCTGAACGTATTCTGCTGCTGACATTCACGCGTCGTGCGGCCCAGGAAATGAGCCGACGAGTCGAGTCTATTGTGCGCCAGGCCATTAGCACGATGCAGAGTTCACCGGTGTCACTCAAGCTTCTGCCCTGGTCCGGCACGTTTCATTCCATCGCAAATCGGCTGATTCGCCGATACGCACATAACCTCGGACTCGATCCGGGATTCTCGGTACTCGATCGCGGCGACTCTGCCGACCTGATGGACGTCCTTCGACATGAGTTGCATCTGACGAGGAAATCACGACGCTTTCCGAAGAAAGATACCTGCCTCGCAATCTATTCCCGGTGTGTGAATGCGCAAAAGCCCTTGCTTGACTCTCTCAATGAAACATTTCCGTGGTGTGCGGACTGGGAAGAGGATCTTCGATCGCTATTTCGTCGCTACGTCGAGCGCAAGCAGGAAACTCAATCACTCGATTACGACGACTTGCTACTTTACTGGAGTTATCTCGTTGCGGACAAAGAGCTCGCGGACGAGATCGGCTCCTGGTTTGACCACATACTGGTCGATGAGTATCAGGACACGAATCTGCTGCAGGCGGATATCCTGAAAGCACTAAAACCGGATGGCGCGGGTCTGACGGTTGTTGGTGATGATGCACAGTCGATCTATTCATTTCGCGCGGCCGAAGTTGAAAACATTTTGACCTTTCCCGATCAGTACATACCGACAGCAAAGATCATAACGCTCGAAGAAAACTACCGTTCGACACAGCCCATTCTGGACACGGCGAACTGCCTGATAGCCGAAAGCGAGAGGCAATACAAAAAGAATTTGTTCTCCGTAAAAAAAGGTGGTGCCAGACCAGCATACGTTACGGTCGAAGACTGGGATGCCGAATCCGAATTCGTTGTGGAAGCCGTGCTGCAAAACCGCGAACAGGGCATGCAGCTAAAAGACCAGGCAGTATTGTTTCGCGGTTCACACCACAGTGACCGTCTCGAACTCGAACTCGTCAGACGCAATATCCCGTATGTGAAATATGGTGGACTGAAGTTTCTCGAAGCCGGCCACGTCAAAGACCTGCTGTCGATCCTGAAGTGGGCGGAGAACCCGAGAAACCAGGTCGCTGCATTTCGCGTATTGAAGCTGCTCCCTGGCATGGGTCCCGCGAACGCTGCGCGTTGCTTCGAGCGGCTGGAGTCGGGCGGATTTCTTTTTTCAACGCTTGGGGAATTTAGACCGCCACAGGCTGCACGCGAGGACTGGCCGCAATTTTGTTCTGTAATGGAGTCCCTGTCGTCAGTCGAGTTGGCCGACAATGCATGGCAAGGCCAGTTGGGGCATGCGCGGCGCTGGTATCAACCACATCTGGAGCGTCTTTATGACGGACTCGAGACACGCGAGGCAGACCTCGAACAACTAGAGCAAATTTCCGGCAGGTATCCGACGCGAGAACGGTTTCTCACCGAACTGACTCTGGATCCTCCGGCCGCCGCTGGCGACCTCGCCGGTGACCCGTTGCTCGACGAAGATTATCTAATCCTCTCCACCGTTCATTCTGCAAAAGGGCAGGAGTGGGATGCCGTTTTCGTGCTTAACGTTTCAGACGGCAATTTCCCTTCTGAGTTCTCCACCGGCAAGCCGGAGATGATCGAGGAGGAGCGCCGGCTGTTATATGTCGCAATGACAAGAGCGAAGCAAAAGCTTCAATTAATTACCCCTTTGCGCTATCACGTTACCCAACAACACCGCATGGGCGACAAGCACGTCTATGGTGCTCGTAGCAGATTCATAACCGACAGCTTGATGCAGACCATGCAGGCAGAATTTCACGGCCGCAACGAATCGACCTCGAATCGTCTCCAACCCCGCAGCAATAAAACGCTGGACGTGCAAAGCCAGCTAAGGGAAATGTGGTAAAGAGGCGTTTAGGAATCACTCATCATTCGAAACGCATGGGGCGGCGTCTCAAGCATTACCCCATGAAAAACCCTTTGCGATGTGAAATGCCCAATGTGGACCGGCAATCTTGACAGAAGTAAATGTATCTTCTTCCCCAGAAACCACCGTACAGCTCTCGGTACAAAATGGTACCGATATCCTTGTCACAATGAGGACACTTTGGGAGAGATCTGGAATCTCGTATTAGCTTTAGCCCTTGTTGACGCATCAGTTCTCCTCGCTGAGAAGGACTCTAAATCTGAATGATTGAAACTAGTGCCAGGCGCCGATGATTGCGCCCATGATGGTTAGCAAGACGACGTTGTAGCCCGCATTGATCATGAACAGGCGCAGTGGGCGCTGTTCGAACAGATAAGTAACGCCGTAAGCGGTAGCTACGAAACCGATACCAATCACGAGCCCCGTATGAACGCCACTTAGCCAGGTGCTTTCAGGCCCGAGGAAAGTCGCAAGCGTCATCGCAGCGATTAGCTGCAGCACGAATGCACCGCCAAACGTCTTCGCCATGTTCGCATTGTTCGCGTCATCTTCCGTCAATCCAACGTCCTGCATCCATGCAGCACCAAACAGGCCCTTCGCGTACCAGGCGCCTCCAAGTACAAATGCGGTAATAGTTGCAACGATAATTGCGAGCCAATTGAAATCCGCGACGATGTGACCGAGATCCATGATGATTCCTTTATTGGTCTTGTTATCGGATCGGAGAGTTTATCAGAGGCATCGATCAATATTTGATGCGCTGCGGCAATTCACGAGGCCTTGATTTGGCTCGAATTTTGGTCAATGTCACAGAACGGCCACAAGTGTGGTGGTGGTCGGCCTATACGTGAACTTAGTCACAAAGCGAGGGGCCTAAATCATATATATGTTAGGTGTCTTTCTCCGATTGAGAGAGGTGAGCAGGAGCAATGTCCTCGACAGCAGCAGGCGATCGTGTCGTTCAGGTTCACAATCTTCGCGATTATTTTCGTGAATCGATCGACGCAGCAATGGATAAACAGGGAGTCGATGTCGACCCCCATGCTGCACATTACGTCGTAAATTTGCTCACCCTGTTTTCTCGCTCAGAAGACCTTTACGAAGATCACGGCGACGCTTATGGACTGAGGCCGCTTGCAGTGATGATGGCCGATGCAGCGGATGCTCCAAGCGCCGCGGAGCGAACATTCTCCCTCCAGCGTATCGGAGATGTTGCACTCTTTATTGCCGGTTTTTTCGCGGACAGCCTCGCGCACAAACTGGTTGATCTCGACTACTATATCTGTATGGGCGGCACTGCCTACGGTTCGCTTTCAGATGAAATTCGCGGCACGGCCCGGGGCCGGGCACTTGCCGACGTATATCGTGAACTTGCCCGAAAATTTCAGGCCGTCGTCGACGTCCTTAATGAAGTGCGAGATGGCGCGCAATGTTCCTCTGATATTGATTTGCTTCGCACCTACGACGTCTGGCTGCGTACAGGCAGCAAGCGTGCCGCATCATTGCTTAGACAAAATGGCGTCGTTCCGATGCCAAATGCTTTTAGTCGAAACAGCCACTAGGATACTCATGCTTTCCGATCTGCAGAGACACCTGTCCAGTATCTATCAAGTCGAACCGGGGTACGACGTCAGCGATTTTCTGGTCACCGATCCAACGCTTGCCAAAATGCTGGGCGGGGATGCCTTGATTCCGAATACCGACGAATCGGTTCTGGTCGCTGAGGACGACGAGGGCATGGCGTTAAGCGTGTATCTCGATAGTCAGGTGCTCGGCCGTCTCGACCAGGACAATCCGTTGGAAACACTGAAGGCCTCCCATCTGAAAGACCTGTGGACAGTCCTCGAAGGCATCAGTCATTTCAATTACCTGGTGTGGAGCGCCGGTCGCGACAGGTCGGTAACGCTTTTCGAGTTGGAAATGCAGGCGGAAGTCGACAAGTTCATCAGCACCTGGCTGATGGCGCAGAACCAGGATGAATGTGAGTTCGCCAACCGATTGCACGGCTGGTTGTTCGATGAAGTTCGATTCAGACCAGAGCTCAGTGACGACGAACATGCGAGATACAAAACGGCCAATGACTATGCGGCACGCTTTTGTTACGGGCTTGCGAGAAGGCTTGGCGCCAACTTTGACAAGGCTTTCCATGAGCTTCGCCGATTCTATCGGCTGAAACAGTCAGACAAGATAAGCCACATTCACACCCAGTCCTACGGCCGCATCTGAGCGGCAAAAAAAATGGCGGTGGCAAAGGCCACCGCCAAGCAACGAAACAAACCGCATAAGGGAATTTAGTTTGTCACGTCATCCTCTATGGAGGAGGAAATCCTGATAGCGCGAACACCGCCACGATCCGCCGATTTCAATGCGAACCATCTCGCCCCTTTCGTACCGCCTTAAAGCGCTCAGCCCTTCATTCGATGCGCCTGTCGGCTGATACGTCAATGTCTCTTTCCTCCTCGACATCGTTCGTTCTGCAAACCAATTCTTCTTCTTTGTTTGCAGTTAATTGTTTGATGCCGGGCAGCACCGTTTGGTTGCAAACATTTTGGAATAAAGCGTTGCTTATAACGCAACGGAAGTTGCATCTGTAACTAGTAGCTAGGCAAGAAACATCGCGTAGGCTGGATTATTGCTTTCTTCCCAGTGAGCGTAGCCGAGTTTTGAGAGGTGGGACTCGAGCTCCTGTTCCTCGTTTGGCGGCACCTGAATTCCGGCCAGGATTCGGCCGTAATCGGAACCATGATTGCGGTAGTGAAACAGGCTTATGTTCCAGTCGGTACCGACGGCTTGAAGGAAATCCAGCAAGGCGCCGGGCCGCTCCGGAAATTCGAATCGATACAGCCGTTCGTTTTCAATGCCGGAGCCCGCACCGCCGACCATATGCCGTATATGCAGCTTTGCGAGCTCGTTGTCGCTCAGGTCTTCCAATGGATAGCCGAGCTCGCGGAGCGTGTCGATAAGTTCCCGGCGTTCGTCATGGCCGTGGCGCAGCTCGACGCCGACAAATATATGCGCCTTGCTTGAATCGCTGTAACGATAATTGAATTCCGTGATGCTGCGCCGGCCAAGTGCATTACAAAACGCTTTGAAACTTCCCTTTTCTTCAGGAATCTCTACTGCCAACAGCATCTCGCGTTGTTCACCAACGGCGGCGCGTTCGGCGATATGGCGTAGCCGGTCGAAATTCACATTCGCACCGCAATTGATAACGACGAACGACTCATCGCGGGTCTCGTTGTCACTCAGATATTTCTTGACGCCGGCAACAGCCAACGCGCCTGCCGGCTCAACGATTGAGCGCGTGTCTTCGAATATGTCTTTGATCGCCGCACAAATCTGATCGGTATCGACGGTGACAATGTCGTCGACCAATTCCTGACAAAGGCGAAATGTTTCGTCGCCCACCCTGCGAACCGCGACACCATCGGCGAAAATGCCGACATGATCCAACACAACCGGTTTTCCAGCGGCAAGCGAGTCACGCATCGCCGCGGAGTCGTCCGGTTCGACACCGATGATTCGTATGTCGGAATTAGACCCTTTGATGTATGCAGCAATTCCTGCAATCAGACCGCCGCCGCCGATCGGTACAAACACGGCGCTGATTTCTTCGTCGGCCTGGTCGAGTATCTCCATGCCGATCGTCCCCTGGCCGGCGATTACGTCGGGGTCGTCGAATGGATGAATGAACGTCAGTTGCTGTTCTTTCTCGAGGTCTCGCGCATGTGCGTAGGCGTCGTCATAAGTATCGCCGTGCAAAACGACTTCACCACCGAGTGTCTTGACTGCATCAACCTTGATGCTCGGTGTTGTAACAGGCATGACGACAACAGCCCTGATTCCCTTTCGCTGGGCCGCAAGAGCCACGCCCTGTGCGTGGTTGCCTGCCGAGCTGCAAATTATGCCGCTATCGAGAACATCCTGAGACAAGGTCGACAGTTTGTTATAGGCGCCGCGCAACTTGAAGGAAAAAACCGACTGCAGATCTTCGCGCTTGAGAAAGATGCGGTTACCGAGTCGAGATGACAGATTGCCTGCGAGTTCCAGAGGCGTTTTGCTGGCGACGTCATAGACGGCGGCCGCTCGGATCAACTCCACGTAGTCAGCAACCTGCATCGGTTCCGTGTTTTTCGGCATCGCTTTCATCGATTCCCGAAGATTATCAGAAACCGTATGGTTCGCCCCGAAATTACGCTGGCGGGGATGGCTTCGATCATGATTCGATTCGTTCGAGCATCTTCCGCAGGAACACGAACAATGGATGGTTCGAGCATCGAGGAATCAGGGTCGGTCGCAGCGTTGTTCAGGAAGCGTTGCGTTCAGGCATCACGTCGTAATTTGCTAGGGCAAGTATGCGTCGTTACTCCGCCCGCGACCGCCACGACGCTGATGCTAGCCCTGCTTTCAATCGTTTTGCTTGCGGCTGCTGCATATATCGTTGAGGTGCCGCAACGGACGCGAGCGATTGGTGTGCTCATGCCGGCCGGTGGCCTGTTGAAAGTAATCGCGACCGACACCGGCCGCATTACGGAACTGGCCGTCAAGGAGGGGACGACAGTCACCGAGGGACAGCTACTGCTGCGAATCTCGAGCGATTTACATGCGTCGGACCAGTCTGCTGTCTCCGAGTCCCAGTTGCGATCCCTGGAAGTCGAGCTCGACCTCATCGATCGTGCCCACGCCCAGGAGCAGCAAATGAAATCGAGCGCGGCGATTGCGCTGGAGAAACAGCTCACACTCTCTCAGAGCCGACTCGCCAAAGCCGCCGCCGAACTCGATTTGCAATCGAAGCACGTTCAATTGCTGGAGCAGCGCTATGAACAGATGAGTGTCTTGGTTGCCCAGGGCAGTCTTGCAGCGGACAAGCTTGCACAGGAACGATCCGGAATATTGCACGCGAAAGCCAGTGGCACCGGTCTCGAGCGAGACATGTTAAGGATTCGCCAGGAGCTGAATCAACTGGAGGCTGAGCGAAACCAAATACTGGAAGTGATTACGCTCGACCGGCTGCATCACGACATGGAACGTGGACGCCTTCTGCGACAGATCGGAAAGACTCAGATTGAAGCAGGCCACGTGGTGTTGGCGCCGGCCGCAGGCATCGTCGCCAGACTGAGCGCCAAACGCGGGTCTGCTAGCCGCCCCGGTCAGACATTGATGACACTGTACCGGCAGGACAGCAGGCTCGAGGCATGGCTCTACCTGCCGAGCGACAAGGCAGGGCAGCTAAGGGCGGGCCAGGCGGTACAGCTTAGATTGGATGCCTATCCTCACCACATGTTCGGCACCATAGATGCCGTCGTCTCGGAGGTGTCTACCATCGCCTTATTGGCGTCAGATGTTGCGGTTCCCTTGCCGATCAAAGGCCCGGTCTTTGAGGTCAGAGCATCGATCGCCAGTGACAGCATCGATGCACTGGGCTCGACATGGCCGCTGGCGCCGGGAACCTCGTTTCAGGCCGACGTCGTCAGACAGCGCTACCGCCTTTATCAATGGCTGCTTCGCTCTGTCCGGGGTGAAGACGACGGCGGCTACACCATTGCCGGCTCGTGACTTTCTCCTCGGTCTGCGCCGCAGCCGGCCTGTACCGCTGGTTCGACAGCAAGAAAGATCGGATTGCGGGCTTGCGGCGATTGCGATGGTCGCCGGCCACCATGGACATAAGGTTGGCCTGCACGAGCTGCGTAGCCAGGCGTCACTGTCATCGCGTGGCACAAATCTGAAGAACCTCGTCGAAGTTGCCCGAGACCTGGGACTGATCGCCAGACCACTGCGACTGCAGCTTGACGAGTTCAATTATCTTCGGCTGCCGGCAATATTGCATTGGCGCATGAACCACTTCGTGGTGCTCGTTAGCCTGAAGCGTGGCAAAGCAGTTGTTCACGATCCGGCGACAGGCAAGTGTGTCATCAAAATCGCAGAGCTGGACAGCGCTTTCTCGGGCGTTGCGGTCGAGCTGTCTCCTGCACAAAACTTTGACCGCAACAAAAAGGCATCCAGAATCGGTATTTTCGACTTCGTCGCGTCTATTCGATACCTGGGCCGATACCTGTGGCTGATGCTCGCGCTATTGGTCACTACACAAATACTGGCGCTTGTCCCGCCCATCGCGACACAACTGCTGATCGATGAAGTCGTTCTCGGGCAGGACAGGGTCTGGCTCGCTCGTGCCTTGTTCGGACTGGCTGTCGTGATGATTGTCGGCATCTTCCTGGAAGCAGCGCGCAAATGGATCAGCCTTTATGCAGGCACGAAGGTCGCCGTGGATAGTGCGCTGAGCGTGCTGAATCATCTTCTCAGTCTGCCGGCGTCTTTTCTGCACGGCCGTCACCTGGGCGACTTGATGTCAAAAATTGAATCGCTGACACCAATTCGCACCGCACTAACCGACACGGGAATCAACGGCATCGTTCAGCTCGTCGTGTTGATCGCAACATTGGTGATTATGTTTCTGTACAGCGCCTGGCTTACGGCCGTATCGCTCGGCGGGCTTGCGTTATCGGTGTTGCTTACCGCCGCCGTATTGCCGGCGAGCCGTCGACTCACCGGGGAGGCGTTGGTGCACACGGCGAGGCAAGACAGCTCGCTGCTCGAGACACTCGCTGCTTATGACTCGGTCCGTTCAATGGATCTCGCGGCATTGCGGCTGAGCCAGTGGCAAAAACATTTTTTCGCGGCAACAAATGCGCGCGTCAGGCAGGCAAAACTATCGATATTCAGTGGTGCGGGCAGCGGCGTTATCGGCGCAGTAGAGCAGGTGCTGTTTCTGGGGATAGGTGTTTCCGGCATCGTCCAAAAGCAAATCACGCTTGGAGTCCTCTTTGCATTCCTGAGTCTCCGCGGCAGGTTTGCGGCAGCAGTCGCCACTCTTGTGACTATTGCGCAAGGCTTTTTCATGCTCCGGGTACATACGGATCGGATCAGCGACATATTGCTGGCAGAGCCGGAGCCTCCGCCACGCGCAAACGCTATTCGTGCTGGCATCATCGGGTCGGTCGGGGCACAGGATTTGAGCTTCAAGTATCCAGGTGGCCCCTGGATAGTCCGGCATTTTTCCTGCGTCGTTGCCGCCGGAGAGGCCGTCGCTATCGCGGGGCCATCAGGTGCCGGTAAGAGCACGTTGTTGCGGCTCCTGTCTGCGCAGTTGGCTGCGACGAGCGGTCGCATTTTGATCGACAACAAGGACCTCGCGCTTTGGAATCCACGCTGCGTCCGCCAACAAATGGGAATCGTGTTACAGAATGACCGGCTATTTCAGGGTTCGATTTGTGAAAACATCGCGGGATTCGATCCGGAGCCCGACATTGAATGCGTACAGAGATCCGCTATTGGCGCCGAAATCTGGTCGGACATTCAGGCCATGCCGATGACGCTGTACACCTTACTGGGAGATGCAGGGAGCAGCCTGTCCGGCGGACAACAACAACGCCTACTCCTCGCCCGGGCGCTTTACAGAAGTCCGCGAATATTGTTCCTGGACGAGGCGACAAGTCATCTGGATATCGATACCGAACGGCGCGTTCTCGACAGACTCGCTAAATCCGGCATGACGATCATCAGCGTAGCCCATCGACCGGATGTGCTGGCCCGCGCCGATCGGGTAATAGAACTGAGGACGGGGTTATAGGACTCTAATCGATGTAAACCCAGAACGGTTCGACCCCCTAATTCCCGCACGCGTTTGCTCGTCTTAGTGCTTCGCGCTTAAACTCTGCGCTGTATCTTTTTCTTCGGGTCATGACACACTCCT
>CAYLSX010000016.1:0-2009 GCA_964386685.1 uncultured Woeseiaceae bacterium
CGACCCGCTGTCGGGCCGAGGCAGGATCCATGGAAGCGAGAGAGCACACTCAGGCCAATCTGAATCTGTTGCGCGAAAAGCTCGACAGCGATGGCTTGCGCTCGGCCCGCATGCTGATTCACAGTTTGCACCCCTCGGAACTGGCCCGCCTGCTCGAGTCCCTGCCCCTACGCGAACGGGCCGTCATCTGGGAGATGGTCGAGCCCGATCTCGAGGGCGACGTACTCGTCGAGGTTGCCGATGAAGTGCGGGACGGGCTCCTGCAAGGCATGCCGAAAGAAGAACTCCTGGCCGCGATCGAGGGCATGGAGCTCGACGATCTTGCTGACCTTGTTGCCGATCTTCCCGAGGCGCTGACACACGAAGTATTGCGCTCACTCGATCGTCAGGACCAGGAGAGACTCGAACAGGTCCTGGCCTATGACGAGGACAGTGCCGGCGGCTTGATGAACGTAGATATTGTAACGGTCCGGCCCGACGTCACAGTCGAGGTCGTTCTCAGATACCTGCGTGCGCATGCAGAGATTCCCGACGGTACAGATACGATATTTGTCGTAAATCGAGCGAATGAATATATCGGTAGTCTTTACCTGACTCGCCTGCTTACGCAAGACCCTCATGCCAGCATTGAACAGGTGATGTCGACGGGCATACTGCCAATCCCTGCCCACACGCCGTCAAAAGAAGTCGTCTGGGAATTCGAAAATCGAGATCTTATTTCCGCACCGGTCGTCGACGACGAGGATCGCGTTGTCGGTCGTATCACGATTGACGATGTTGTTGACGTTATTCGTGATGAGGCCGAACACTCACTGATGAGTGCCGCCGGCCTTGACGAAGAAGACGATATGTTCGCGCCGGTCGTGAAGAGTGCCCAGCGCAGAGCACTGTGGCTCGGTGTCAATCTGGCCACCGCGTTTCTCGCGGCGTCGGTGGTCGACCTGTTTCAGACTACCGTCGACAAAATCGTTTTACTTGCCGTCCTGATGCCTGTCGTACCCAGCATGGGTGGTGTAGCCGGCACCCAGTCTCTGACGATTATCACTCGAGCGATGGCGCTAGGTCTCATCGACAAGACGAATGCTCGCGGTATTCTCAGAAAGGAGTTACTGGTCGGTGTGCTGAACAGCCTCGGGTGGTCGATTGTCGTCGGCCTGGCCACCTACGCCTGGTTTAACGAGTGGCGTATAGGAGCTGTCATAGCTGCGGCGATGACGATTAATCTGATTATTGCGGCCGGCGCGGGCTTTGCTATTCCACTTACGCTGAAACGAATGAATATTGATCCCGCACTCGCGGGCGGCGTCGTCTTAACGACGATTACCGACGTCGCCGGTTATATGGCGTTCCTCGGGCTTGGCGCCGTATTTCTTTTGTAGGGACTATTTGTCGACGCCGCTGAGGTCCTGAGCAACCCAACTCGGCGCAAACAGTCTCGGCACATCCTCGCCCATGACGAAAGCCTGCAACTGATCCTTCACCGCCATCGCGTCTTTGTATCCCAGATCGATGAGATCCTGCGTGTATCCGCGCTCGAACAACAGAAAGCTCAGCAACCTGTTTTCGGCGGGGCTCTTGCCGCCAACTCCCCTGAGCAATGCCCGTAATGGCAGCGGCAATTCCTTTCTGTGCTTGTGCGCTATGACGCGCAGGTCCTTGCTCGGCACAATGACCATCGTATCGATCGGACGCATTTTTATCAGGGTCCCGGTGCGCTTCAGCGGCTCCACAGAGTCTATGAGCTGATTAATTCGCGTCATTCGTTCGAGGTCTGAATACAGCCCGTCCATGAAAAGGGTGTCGAGTATGTAGCCGGCGATTTGCCCCATGCTCGGAAACGGCTGTGGCGAACCGGGGTCTGCCGCCGGATCTGCTGTCTCGTCGCGAACACCGATGACGAGAATGCGATCAGCGCCGAGGTGAATTGCAGGACTCAAGGGTGTCGCCTGCCGCATGGCGCCATCACCGAAATACTCGCCCCCGATACGCACGGGCGGAAAAATCATCGG
>CAYLSX010000016.1:2109-25667 GCA_964386685.1 uncultured Woeseiaceae bacterium
GGCGGTCATCCAGTGCATGCTGCTCTTGAACATCGTCCAGCTGTCGGTGCGAAACACCTGCTTGCTGCGAAAATGACTCCACACCCGTTCGAGTTCGTCGACGGCGACGCTGTAATGACGAGCTTTGCTGGCGAGCACCACGGAATTTATCGCACCGGCCGAGGTACCGCTGATTACCGGAAAGGGATTGCAGGCCCTCGGTGGCATTAACTCCGCGATCGCCTTGAGAACGCCGACTTGAAACGCACCGCGTGCGCCGCCGCCAGGCAGCACCAGGGCCGTGTTGTTACAGGCGGGACGACTTGTCATTTTTATTGATCAGAAACACTTGAGGCGTATTATAGTGCCGTAAGCGATGAGGACGATCACCATGAACCGTGTTTTTTCAGGCTTTGTATTCGGTGTTCTGCTGTTTGCGGCGGGCGACACTGTGCTCGCCGAGCAAGTTGGAGAAGGAGACCCGGCACCGGGATTCGAACTCAGGGACCAGAATGGCCAGCTGCACTCACTGGAAGATTACAGGGACAAATGGGTCGCGGTTTATTTTTACCCAAAAGACGATACGCCCGGATGTACCACCGAGGCCTGCGAATTTCGCGATAACATCTTCGAGTTCAAAGAGCTCGGCTGCCAGATTCTTGGCGTGAGCCTGGACGACGAAGTATCGCACAAGGCTTTTGCCGACAAGTTCAGCCTGCCCTTTCCGCTTCTGGCCGATACCGATGGAACAACATCGGAAGCCTACGGCGTAAAGACCAAGATGTTCGGCATGACCGTCGCCAAGCGACAAACTTTTCTGATCGATCCAAGCGGAAATGTGGCAAAACACTACGCCAAGGTCGACCCGGACACTCACTCGCAGCAAGTCCTGGCCGATTTAAGGGATCTCATCAAGCCGTAACAAATCGGTCAATGTAGTCGTTTTATGCCATCGCCCAGTCCGCTGATGGTCAGCGGATACATCCTGTCGTCCATGAGCTCCCGGGTCAGCTTGATCGAAGGTGTGTATTCCCAGCGTTGTTCGGGCTCCGGATTGAGCCAGATTGCCTTTGGATAGGTATTCAACAGCCGCTTGATCCAGACCGAACCAGGTTCTTCGTTCCAGTGTTCGACACTGCCGCCTGCATAGACGATTTCATAAGGGCTCATCGTTGCGTCGCCCACGAAGACCAGCTTGTAGTCGGGGCCATATTTGTGCGTAATCTCGGAGGTTGGAATTCGCTCAGCGTGTCTTCGCCGATTGTCTTTCCACATGCTTTCATAGACGAAATTGTGGAAGTAGAAATATTCCAGATGTTTGAACTCGCTTCGTGCCGCGGAAAACGTTTGCTCGCAAACTCGAATATGGTCGTCCATCGAACCACCGATATCGAGGCATAACAACACCTTGATCGCGTTGTGCCGTTCAGGAACCATTCTGATATCCAGCAGTCCCGCATTGCGTGCCGTCTTATCGATCGTATCCTCGAGATCCAGCTGATCCGCTGCGCCCTCGCGCGCGAATTTGCGGAGTTTTCTCAGTGCAATCTTGATATTGCGCGTGCCGAGTTCCACCTTGTCGTCCAGGTTGCGGTATTCCCGACGGTCCCAGACCTTGGTTGCGCGGCGATGCCGCGAGCCTTGCTGGCCTATTCGGACGCCCTCCGGGTTATATCCGTAGGCCCCGAATGGTGAGGTTCCTGCCGTGCCGATCCACTTGTTGCCGCCTTCATGGCGCTCATCCTGCTCCTCAATGCGTTCACGCAGAGCCTCCATCAGCTTTTCGAATCCACCGAGCGCCTCTATCTGCGCGCGCTCCTCCTCCGTAAGATCGAGTTCGCCCTGATGTCGCAGCCATTCGTCCGGAACCTCGGCCAACAGCACTTCGAATGCTTCCTCGATGCCGTTGAAATGCGCAGCGAATATCTTGTCGAATCTGTCGAACAGCGACTCGTCTTTAACCAGGCAGGAACGAGCGAGGTAATAAAAGTCATCGACACTGTGTCCCGCCACACCGCTACGCATCGACTCGAGCAGCGTCAACAGCTCCCTGATCGACGGCTTCAATCCACCTTCGCGGAGCATAAAAAAGAACTTCGTAAGCATTTGGGGCTCGACTTACTGAGTGCGCGACCTGCGGTCGAGGAAAACCAGTTGCTCGAACAGGTGCACGTCCTGCTCATTCTTGAGCAAAGCGCCGTATAGCGGCGGTATCGCTTTGCGCAAGTCATCCGATCGCAACGCTTCCGCCGAGATATCTTCTGCCAGCAATAGCTTGATCCAATCGAGAAGCTCCGATGTCGACGGCTTCTTCTTGAGACCCGGCACGTCACGGACCTTGTAAAACGCCTCGAGCGCCTCGCGCAGCAATGTCTTCTTCAGTTTCGGAAAATGCACGTCGACGATTCGCCCCATCGTCTCTTTGTCCGGAAACTTGATGTAATGGAAAAAACAACGCCGCAGAAATGCGTCAGGCAATTCCTTCTCGTTGTTGCTCGTAATAATAATTATTGGTCGGTGTCTCGCTTTGATCAGCTGTTTAGTCTCATAGACAAAGAACTCCATGCGGTCGAGTTCCAGCAGTAGATCGTTCGGGAATTCAATATCGGCCTTGTCGATTTCGTCGATCAGGAGTACCGGTCGTTCGTCGGACTCGAAGGCCTCCCAGACCTTGCCCCGCACAATGTAGTTGGCAATGTCGTGCACCTTGTCATCGCCGAGTTGCGAGTCGCGCAACCTTGCCACCGCATCGTAGTCGTACAGACCCTGCTGCGCTTTGGTGGTCGATTTGATATGCCACTCGTACAGCGGACGGCCGAGCGCGCTTGCAACCTCCAGTGCAAGTTGCGTCTTTCCGGTGCCCGGCTCTCCCTTGATCAATATCGGCCGCTGCAGTGTCACTGAAGCATTGACGGCCATCATCAGGTCATCCGTCGCAATATAGGATTTGGTACCGGTAAATTTCTTGTCAGCCATGCCACCAAGTATCCCTGCTCGACCAATTCGGCACAAGTTGGCACATTAAAAAGGGCACGGAAAAAGGGGACATACCCCTTTTTCTCCCATACGTTTAACTTATTGCAACGTAGTCAATGTCAGCGTGTGTATTGCTGCGCCCGGCAGGAAACCGGTCGCCTGTCCCTGCACCCAGTCCTGATGGCCGGCACCGTAGAAATCTGACAGTGGGTGACCGCTTTGCCCACCCGGCATATGCAAGTAGGCATTCGCCTCGTCACCGGGTGATACCGCGAAGCGCTCGGATGCTCCCCAATCTCGGCCCTGTGCTTTCGGCATATTTGAATCGCCGTTCAAGGGTTCGCGAGGCATATCGAGCCACCGCGACAGCATCGGAATCGCGCGGCTCAACGGGTGGCTGATTCTCGCGGTATTCCGCTCGCCCCAGCTGCGGTTTTCCAGGCCGTCCTCGTATTCAACGGCGAACTCCGCCAGGCTCAGGTCGACGGCGTGTAACAACAGGTCTTGCCAACTCTCGTATTCTGGCGGCAACAGATGCATGGGCCGCTTTTCTATGAGCGACCAGAGTGGGCCCTCGAATTGATGGCTGACAAATAGATCGATGTCACCGTCATAGGCGGCCGTCACCGGCCGCATCAGCCCCTCAAAGACGATTTGCCGGACCTGGAGCCGAAACGCCCTGACGAGACGATAGCCGACTGACTCCGCCGACGCTCTTGGAATCCAGTCTTCTGCCAGATATCGGTACGTGCTCCGCTTTGAGTCGTCACCTACTGCCTCGTCGTCCAGCACCGAAAGCAGGAGGTCTCTCCAGGGCGTAAGGAAAACCGCACGATCGTCAAATTGAATATCCAGCATGTCACGAGGTACGAATGATTCCTTCGCAAACAGGTCGTCACGGATTTGCTGCGCCCTGGCGCCGAAGTCGAAACCCCGGTCGGCAATTTTTCTCATCTCGTCGCCGTCGGCAACGCGCGCATTGGCCGTCCAGATTCGGCCACTTTCCGGATTAACGACACGCGGGTAGTCTTCTGCGCTTAACCAGCCAGTCCAGCCTTCGTTTTCACTCCAGTCCGCCGGTATCGATGAATCGTATTCGGAACGAATCGGAATTTGTCCGGCGATCGTCCAGGCAATATTGCCGTCTTTATCCCCGGTTACGAAATTCTGTGGTGGAAGTCCCAGGGTCGTGGCAACTCGAATCGCATCGAACACGGTCGTCGTCGTTTCGAGATCCAGCTGGCGCAAGGTGATTGCATTTGCTTCATAAGCGATCCAGCGAACGGCAAGCTCGGCGTCGGGATAGTCATGGTCATCGAGCACCGGCCCCCACACGGTCTCCCGGACGAGGAATTCCTGCGACGACTCGCCTTTGATATCGATCCTCTCGCGGAACTCAGCAATTTTCATTTCACCGCCGGGCGTCAAATAGGTATCTGGCTGACTCCCTGGCTTCAGGATTACGGCATCCGACCAGTCGCCGTAACTGTTGGTCAAGCCCCACGCGATGTGACCATTACTTGCCGCCACCATAATTGGCGCCCCCGGCAGAGTTAAGCCGCTGACGTCGAGCTTGTCCTCGCCGGTCGTAACAAATCGCGCCCGATAAAATACATTGGGAACCCGCAGACCGAGGTGCATGTCACTTGCAACGATCGCAGCACCATTTTCGGTTAGCGCACCACTGACGGCCCAGTTGTTACTGCCTAACGACGGTGACTCGGCCTCCACAGTCGCCGGCAAACGGGCCGACGATTGTGACACGTCGCGGACATTTAGTTGTTCGGCCGATGGAATCGTATTGGTCATTCTCGCTTCGCCGAATATCGGCGCGTCCCACTTCGTACCCAGCGGATACAACCAGTCATACACTTCGGCATCTACAATGCGACGCACAAGTCCACGCCTGACATCTTCAGATGCGCGCTCGTCATTGAGCACCATGTACATGGCATAAGCAGCCAACACGGTATCTTCCGCAACCCAGGGTTCCGGAAACGTGCCGAGGATAAAATATTCGAACGGCTTGGCGCCGAGACTGTCGAGACCCGCATTTACGCCGGCGACATAGGCATTCATGATCTCAGTCTCGTCCGTCGTCATCTGGGCAACCACCCGGCTGGCACGGCTCCTGAACCGATGAAGCCGGTGTCGTTTATCCGTCTCGAGCAGCGCCGGCCCGATGATCTCGGCAAGCTCGCCGGCGGACTGGCGGCGACTTAGATCCATCTGAAAATAACGGTCCTGGCCATGAACGAATCCCGTCGCAAAAGCGAGGTCCGTCCGGTTTTCAGCCGTCAGTGTCGGCACGCCATCAGCATCGCGCTCGATCCTTACGGCAGCCGATATCGTTGACGCTGGAATGTCACCATCCAGTTGCGGCAGGCTTGCATCCAGGGTCAGGAACGCCACCAGCACTCCGCCCGCTGTGACCAGCAGCAACGAATAGATAAGTCGCCGTAAAAATCGTTTCATGAATTACTCTGATGTAGTTACGCGGACTATCTGCATCGAGTTTGTGCTGCCGGAGACACCTGACAGATCGCCTTTGGTGAAGATGACCAGATCGTCCTCCTCGACCAGATTATTCGAGAGTAATGTTTTGAAAATGCGCTGATAAAGGCGCTCGATATCCGATGATTCCATTTTGAATGATACCGGGTACACACCCCGATACATCGTTACACGCCTGCTGGTAGTCGCGTGAGGCGTAAATGCATAGATAGGGATATCCGAACGAATTCGCGACATCCAGAGTGTCGTCGAGCCCGACTCCGTCAGGGCGATAATCGCTTTAACATCGAGGTGATTGGCCGTGTACATGACGGCCATCGCGATCGCCTCATCCACCTGATTAAAGCGATCGTCAAGCCGGTGAGTCGTGCGCCCGCGTGCGAGCACATGTTTCTCGGCACCACGACAGACCTCGCTCATCGCCTCGATGACGGACACCGGATATTCGCCGACAGCCGTCTCGGCAGACAACATGACAGCATCAGTGCCATCCATTACTGCGTTCGCAACGTCCGACACCTCGGCTCTCGTCGGAATCGGATTTTTGATCATCGACTCCATCATCTGAGTCGCCGTAATCGAAATTTTGTTATTTCTGCGTGTTAATCGAATGATGCGCTTCTGCATGCCCGTCAATTCGGCATATCCCATTTCCACACCGAGATCGCCGCGAGCAACCATGATGACGTCGGCGGCCTCGATGATCGATTCGATACTGTCGACCGCCTCGGCTCGCTCAATCTTCGCTACGATCAATCCGTGGCCGCCGGCGGCGTTGAACAGTTCCCGCGCCTCGTTAACGTCATCGGCATTTCGAACAAAAGAGACTGCCAGAAAATCCATGGCCATTTCCGCCGCGAACTTGATGTATTCGCGGTCGGTATCCGTCAGTGCGCCGGCCGACAGGCCGCCGCCCTGCCGGTTGACGCCTTTGTGATCGGAAAGAATCCCACCGAGAATTACGGTCGTATGTAATCGCGTGCCCTCGATACTATCGACGGAGAGTTTTATCTGACCGTCATTCAGCAGTAAAACGTCGCCCGATTCCACGTCCTCGTGCAATTTCGAATAAGCGACACCAACGCCTTCATCGTTACCGTCGTTTAATCCCAGAGTCGAATCGAGAAAGAACTTCGCTCCCTCAACGAGTGTCGCCTTGCTGTTCTTGAACCGCTTGACACGAATCTTCGGACCCTGAAGATCACCCATCAATCCGACCTCGCGCCCGCACTCCGCGGAAGCCTTCCGAAGAGACTCGATTCTCGCCCGATGATCTTCTTCCTCGCCATGGGAGAAATTAATCCGCGCGACATCCATGCCGGCGCCGATTATTTCTTTGAGTACTTGCGGATCGTCAGTCGCCGGGCCGAGTGTGGCGACTATCTTTGTTCTTCTCGTCATGGGCGCGATTATTGCACAGAGCAGCGGCAACCGCCGCGATTGTCCGTGTAGGTATTAGCAACACTTCTCACGATCTCGCCTCGATAATAGGATATGCTTTCGGGTCCTACATTGACGCTATCGCATATGTTTGACAGACGACGATTCATCCAGACCTTACTGGTGGCTGCGGCCGCGCCAGCGACTAATGCGTCGCTCGCTAACAACAGCGCCGGGTTCGGCAGACTGCAACGGGATCCACGCCGCATTCTCGATCTGCCACAAGACTTCGAGTATCAGGTCGTTTCCCGCATGGGCGACAAGATGGACGACGGGATGCTGGTGCCCGCCGAGGCCGACGGCATGGCCGCGTTCCAGGGAGAAGACGGCCGTATCATTCTCATCTGCAACCACGAAAACTCACCGCGCAAGTTGCATAACGGTCCCTTTGGCAGCGACCTGGAATATCTGGATCGCATTGACAAGGAATTGATATACGACTTCGGCGGCGGCCGCTCACCCGGCGCCGGCGGCACGACGACGATCGTTTACAACCCGTCGACAAAAACGACAGAGAAAAGATTTCTGAGTCTTGCCGGCACCGAATGGAATTGTTCAGGCGGCCCGACGCCGTGGGGGAGTTGGTTGAGTTGCGAGGAGAGCTTCTCGGAGATTGGCTCGGCCCGTGAATACTTTCAATTCGTTCGTAGAGATCAAAAGCACGGCTATGTTTTCGAGGTGCCGGCGAATGCCACCGGCCCGGTTCCGCCGGTACCGCTTAGGGACATGGGTCGCTTCGAACACGAAGCCGCCGCCGTCGATCCCAAGTCCGGCATTGTGTACCAAACTGAAGACAGGGGCCGCAGTCTTTTCTACCGTTTCATTCCAAACGAAAAAGGCAAACTGCATTTGGGAGGTCGATTGCAGGCGCTATGCATTGTCGACAAACCTTCATTCGATACCCGTAACTGGCCCGGCAAACAACGAATGAACGCAGGACAAGCGCTCGAAACCTGCTGGGTCGATTTGGAAGACGTCGACGGCGACAAGAATGACCTTCGCATTCGCGGCGCTGAAGCTGGCGCCGCAATAATCGCCCGCGGTGAAGGCCTCTGTTTCACGGGCACGGAGTTCGTCATTACTGCGACCATCGGCGGACCCGACCGGCTCGGCCAGGTCTTCGCTTATCGCCCCAGCCCGCATGAAGGTCTGCCGGAGGAAGACACGCAACCGGGCACGCTGGAACTGATTGCGGAATCGACCACGCGCAGCCTGCTACGTCATGCCGATAACGTAACGATGAGCCCCTGGGGTGATCTGATCATTTGCGAAGACACCGCGAATCATTGTGGCCTGGTCGGCATCCGTCCCGATGGAAAACAATACACCATGGCCGACAACGCCTATACCAACTCGGAACTCGCCGGCATTTGTTTCTCGCCCGACGGCTCCGTCATGTTCGTCAATATTCAGGTCAGGGGACTGACGCTGGCGATCACAGGACCCTGGGAAATACTCAGCGCGTAAATACCTACTCCGTCCCAAAGTCCGGGATCGTGAATTCGATTGCGGCGAGCGTCTCTTCGTCGAGCCCGGCATCCTTGCGCCATTTCGACCATTGCGGGGTATAGTGCTGCCCGGTGGACATTGCGGCGACGAACTTCGTCGAGAAATGACATTCTGATCGCCTATTGGGCGAAGGTTAAGGGATTCTATCTCTTGGCAGCGCGCTCTTCGAGTATCGCGACGGCCGGCAGCTTCTTGCCTTCGACGAATTCGAGAAATGCGCCGCCGCCGGTCGAAATATAGGAGATCCGGTCAGCCACGCCGTATTTGTCGATGGCTGCAAGCGTGTCACCGCCGCCAGCTACCGAGAACGCGGAACTCTCCGCAATCGCCTCCGCCAGTGCTTTGGTGCCGCCACCGAACTGATCGAACTCGAACACGCCAACCGGACCGTTCCAGATAATCGTACCGGCCGTTTTCAGGATCGCGGCGAACTGCGCGGCAGTCTCGGGACCAATGTCGAGGATGAAATCGTCTGCAGCGACTTCGCTTACTGATTTCGTCTCGGCAATAGCCTCCGCCGAAAACGCTTTGCCAGTGACCACGTCTACCGGAACTGGTGTTTTCGCCGCTAACGCTTTCGCCTGATCGAGCAGGTCGGCCTCATAGAGGGATTTGCCGACTTCATGGCCCGCGGCCGCGATGAACGTGTTGGCAATGCCGCCGCCGACGATGAGTTGATCAACGATTTTCGAGAGCGCATCGAGCACGGTCAATTTGGTCGATACTTTCGAGCCGCCGACGATGGCGACCATGGGTCTGGCAGGATTGTCCAGCGCTTTGCCCAATGCGTCGAGCTCTGCCGACAGCAAAGGTCCGGCGCAGGCGATGAGCGCATGTTTGGCAACACCATAGGTGCTTGCTTGAGCGCGGTGGGCGGTGCCGAAGGCGTCCATGACGAATACGTCGCAAAGCTTCGCCATTTTTTTCGACAAGCCATCGTCGCAGGTTTTCTCACCTTCGAGGAACCTGACGTTCTCGAGTAGCACGATCTGACCGGGTTCAACGGCTACGCCGTCAATCCAGTCAGTGATGAGATGCACATCCCTTCCCAATAGTTGGGTGAGATGCACTGCGATCGGATTTAGAGATAACGCAGCGTCTGTTGCACCCTCGGTTGGTCGGCCGAGGTGGGACATCAACATGATGGCTGCATTCGCCTCCAGCGCTGCATTTATCGTAGGCAGTGCTGCCGTTATGCGAACATCACTTGTTATGCGGCCCTCATCAAGGGGTACATTTAAATCCTCGCGGATAAGGACGCGCTTACCCGCGAGCTCGACCTCGCTCATCTTGATGACGGACATTAGACGTCCTGTGCTTTGTCTTTCTTATTTGGCGTTTACGAGGGCAACTGCGGTATCGAGCATGCGATTGGAGAAGCCCCACTCGTTGTCGTACCAGGAGCAGACTTTGACCAGCGTCCCTTCCATGACTTTGGTCAGGCCCGCGTCATAGGTGCTGGAAGCCGGATCATGATTGAAATCGATTGAGACCAGTGGCTCATCGCAATATGCCAGAATGCCTTTGAGCTCGCCTTCGCTCGCTTCCTTCATGATGCCGTGGATTTCCTCGACGCTGGTTTCCCGCTCGGCAACGAAACTCAGATCGACCACCGATACATTGATCGTCGGCACCCGCATCGCATAACCGTCGAGTCGTCCTGCCAGTTCGGGTAATACCAGGCCAACGGCTGCGGCAGCGCCGGTCTTCGTCGGTATCTGCGACATGGCCGCAGCCCGTGCTCGTCTCAAATCCTTGTGGAATACGTCGGTCAGCACCTGATCGTTCGTGTACGCATGGATGGTGGTCATCAGGCCGTGTTTGACACCGATTTTTTCGTGCAGGGGTTTAACCAGGGGCGCGAGACAGTTTGTCGTGCATGAGGCGTTCGAGATCACCGTATCGCTGGCCTTCAGAGTATTGTGATTGACGCCGTATACGATCGTCGCGTCGACTTCGGTCCCGGCCGGCGCTGAGATGATGACCTTCTTCGCACCGCCTTCGATATGTGCCATCGATTTTTCTTTGGAGGCAAAAAAACCGGTCGACTCGAACACGACATCCACACCAAGGTCGCCCCAGGGCAGTTTCGCAGGATCGCGTTCCGCCAGTACCTTGATGCGATCGCCATTCACAACCATGTGGTCGCCGTCCAGTTCAACGGTGCCCGGGAACGGCCCGTGCGCCGTATCGCGTCGCGTCAGGTGGGCATTGGTACTGGCATCCGCCAGGTCGTTAACCGCAACGATATCGAATTCCGAGCTCCTGCCGCTCTCAAAAACTGCGCGCAGTATGTTGCGGCCAATGCGACCATAACCGTTGATGCCGATCTTGATTGTCATTTACGTCTCCAATTTAAATTTAGTTTTCGGCGAGCACTTCTTTGGCTTTGGCGACAACGTTGTCCGTCGAGAAGCCGAAGTGCTCGAAAAGCTCCGGCGCCGGTGCTGACTCACCGAAACGATTGATGCCGACCACCTGGCCGCGTTCGCCGGCGTAGCGCCACCAGTTCTCTGTGACGCCGGCTTCGATGACGACTCTTGCCGTTATTTCTGACGGCAACACCAGTTTGCGGTACTCGTCCGATTGTGAGTCGAACAGGTCGGTACACGGCATCGAAACGACGCGGGCTGAAATACCGTCGTCCGCAAGCTGCTCGGCAGCCGACACTGCCAGCGCGACCTCTGAGCCGGTTGCGATCAATAGGATGTTCGCTGCCTCGGCCGGCTCTTTCAATATATAGGCACCGCGTTCGATCAGGTCGATCTGTTCAGGTGTGCGCGGCTGGTGCGGCAGTCCCTGGCGCGTAAGCACCAGGCTCGTCGGACCGTCCACTCTCTCGATAGCGTTTTTCCAGGCAACGGCTGTCTCAACGCTGTCGCAGGGGCGCCAGACTCGCATGTTGGGCATGATCCTGAGGCTCGCGACATGCTCGATCGGCTGGTGAGTCGGTCCGTCTTCGCCGAGGCCGATCGAATCGTGCGTATAGACGAAGATATTTCGTATTTTCATGAGCGCAGCCATGCGCAGCGCGTTCCTGGCGTAATCCGAAAAAGTCAGAAATGTGCCGCAGTACGGTATGACGCCGCCATGAATTGCCAAACCGTTACAGATTGCCGACATGCCGAACTCGCGAACACCGAAGTAAATGTAATTACCTGACGCATCGTCGCCGGTGATCGGCACCGAACTGGCGTGCTTGGTCAGATTCGAGCCGGTCAGGTCGGCGGAACCGCCAGCCATTTCGGGCAGTGCTGGCGCAAAGGCATTCAGCGCGACCTGAGAGGCCTTGCGAGTCGCCATGTCGGCGCCGGCGCTATCGATTTCCTTGATCGCGTCTGCTACGAACTCGCTCCAGTTCCCCGGCAATGCACCTTTCATGCGTCTTATGAATTCTGCGGCAAGCACCGCATGCGCCTTCTCGTATGCCGCGAATAGATCCGACCATTGGGATTCCTGCTGGCCACCACGTTCGCCGGCATCCCAGGCAGCCTTGATGTCATCCGGAATTTCGAACGGCGGATGGTGCCAGCCGAGTTCTTTGCGACTGGCCTCGATCTCGTCGAGGCCCAGCGGCGCACCGTGTGTATCTGCTGTTCCCTGCTTGTTCGGCGCGCCGAAGCCGATGATCGTCTTGCAACAGATTATTGTCGGGCGTGCTTCATCCGCAAGCGCCTGATCGAGCGCCCTGGCAACGGCATCGCTGTCATGACCATCAACATCCGCTATGACCTGCCAGCCGTAAGCCTCGAATCGCTTTACTGTGTCGTCGGTGAACCAGGCACCGACCTCGCCATCGATCGATATGCCGTTGTCATCGTAAAAACAGATCAGCTTGCCGAGTTTTAGCGTTCCGGCGAGCGAACAAGCCTCGTGCGAGATACCTTCCATGAGGCAGCCATCGCCGAGGAATACATACGAACGGTGATTGACGATGTCGAAATCGGGGCGATTGAATGTGGTCGCCAGCATCTTCTCTGCGATCGCCATGCCGACGGCATTGCTGATGCCCTGCCCCAGCGGGCCGGTGGTCGTCTCGATATAGATATCCGGATCGCGCTCGGGATGACCTGCCGTCCGGTAGCCCAACTGCCGAAAATTCCTGAGCTCTTCTATCGGCAGGTCGTAGCCGGTCAAGTGCAGCAGGCTGTATTGAAGCATGGAGCCGTGGCCGTTCGACAGGACGAAGCGGTCTCGATCGAACCAGTGCGGGTTGCCCGGATTGTGGCGGAGATAATCATTCCAGAGCACCTCGGCGATATCCGCCATACCCATCGGCATGCCGGGATGACCGGAATTTGCAGCCTGGACGGCGTCCATGCTCAGGGCTCTGATTGCGTTGGCTAGGTCTCGCCGGGCTGGCTGGCCGGCAACAGTCGAACGGCTAATTGGTTGTGACATGAGGCTCTATCGTCGGCTTCGCGGGCCGAATGTTATGGTTAATTGCTGAGAACAGTCGCGGAATCAAGCTGGCGCATTTTCCCTGTTTCGCTGGGCAGCCGCAAGCAGGATCGAATTGCAGCTATGCTGCGGTGCATGAACTTGAGTTACAATGCTGGGCCCCAGAAAAAGTACAAGTGAAAATATCCATGAGTAACACCTTTTTATTCACCTCGGAGTCGGTCTCCGAGGGTCATCCGGATAAGATAGCCGATCAGATTTCCGACGCCGTGCTCGATGCCATCATCGAGCAGGACAAGTCGTGCCGTGTGGCATGTGAAACGCTCGTCAAGACCGGCATGGTCATTGTCGCAGGCGAAGTAACCACATCTGCCTGGATCGACCTCGAAGAGCTGACCAGGAAAACCATCCTCGATATCGGTTACAACGATTCCGCGATGGGCTTCGATGGCGCCTCCTGCTCTGTACTGAATGCGCTGGGCAAGCAGTCGCCTGATATCGCCCAGGGTGTGGACCGCGCTTCGGAGGAAGAACAGGGCGCCGGCGATCAGGGCATGATGTTTGGCTATGCCTGCAACGAGACCGACGTTCTGATGCCCGCACCGATTACCTTTGCCCACAGGCTCGTGCGGCGGCAGGCTGAGGTCAGAAAGAACGGCACCTTGCCCTGGTTGCGGCCGGATGCCAAGAGCCAGGTAACGTTCGTCTATACGGATGACAAGCCGGTTGCTATCGACGCGGTCGTGCTGTCGTCACAACATGATCCGGACATCGAAATGTCCGATTTGCGCGAAGGCATCATGGAAGAGATCATCAAGCCGGTCATACCGGCGGAGTGGATCAGCAAGACGACGAAATATCACATCAATCCGACCGGGCGCTTCGAAATCGGCGGGCCAATGGGTGACTGCGGCCTGACCGGCCGGAAGATCATCGTCGATACCTATGGTGGTTCGGCCAGGCACGGCGGCGGCGCTTTCTCCGGTAAGGATCCGTCAAAGGTCGATCGCTCGGCGGCGTATGCCAGCAGATATGTTGCCAAGAATATCGTTGCCGCAGGTCTCGCAGATCGATGCGAGATCCAGGTGTCTTATGCGATCGGCGTTGCCGAACCGACATCGATCAGCGTGTATACCTTTGGCACGGGCAAGATCAGCGAGGATCGACTGACGGATATGGTTCGCGAGAATTTCGATCTGCGGCCTTACGGTATCCTGAAAATGCTGGACCTGATCCAGCCGATATACCAGCAAACCGCTGCTTACGGACATTTTGGCCGCGAAGACATTGATTTAAGCTGGGAACGCACAGATAAAGCAGAAGCGCTGCGCGGTGCCGCTGCGGCCTAACGACGAATTGATTAACAGGAGATTTTTATGAGCAGCGAAGCCGTTGCCATTCAACAGACCGACTACAAGGTAGCTGACATATCGCTTGCAGACTGGGGCCGCAAGGAAATTGCGATTGCCGAAACAGAAATGCCAGGCTTGATGGCATTGCGCAAGGAATATGAAGGCCAGCAGCCGTTAGACGGAGTCAGGCTTACCGGCTGTTTGCACATGACCATTCAGACGGCAGTACTTATTGAAACGCTGAAGTCCCTGGGTGCCGATATCCGCTGGTCGTCCTGCAATATATTTTCCACTCAGGACCATGCCGCCGCGGCGATTGCAGCCTCGGGCGTGCCGGTCTTCGCCTGGAAGGGCGAATCCGAAGAGGAGTACTGGTGGTGCGTCGAACAGACGATCAACGGATCCGACGGCTGGAAGCCAAACATGATTCTGGATGACGGCGGCGACCTGACGCTCGTCATGCATGACAAATATCCCGAACTCATGAAAGAGGTTCGTGGCGTTTCCGAAGAGACGACTACCGGGGTGAAACGTCTTTATGACATGCAGAAAGACGGCAGCCTGTTATGCCCCGCTTTCAACGTCAACGACTCGGTCACCAAGTCCAAGTTCGACAACCTGTACGGTTGCCGTGAATCGCTGGTCGATGGCATCAAGCGCGCAACGGACGTCATGATTGCGGGTAAGACCGTCATCGTCTGCGGATACGGTGACGTCGGCAAAGGATGCGCACAATCTCTGCGTGGCCTGGGCGCGACCGTGTGGGTAACGGAAATCGATCCAATCTGCGCATTACAGGCGGCAATGGAAGGCTATCGCGTCGTCAAATTCGACGAAGTTTGCGATCAGGCCGACATCATCGTTACGGCGACCGGCAACTACCACGTCGTCAGCGGTGCGCAGATGGAGCGCTTGAAGGACCAGGCAATCGTCTGCAACATCGGCCACTTCGACAACGAAATCGACGTTGCCTACCTGCAGCAGTACGAGTGGGAAAACATTAAGCCCCAGGTCGATCACATCATCTTCCCCGACGGTAAGCGCATCATCCTGCTTGCCGAGGGCCGCCTCGTGAATCTCGGTTGTGCGACCGGCCACCCGAGCTTCGTGATGTCTAACTCCTTCACCAACCAGGTGCTCGCGCAGATCGAGCTTTGGCAAAACGCAGGCGACTACAAGAACGAAGTCTATGTTCTGCCGAAGCACCTCGATGAGAAAGTCGCTCGACTGCATCTCGACCGCGTCGGCGCCAAGCTCACCGAGTTGTCCAAAGAGCAGGCGGAATACATTGGCGTGGAGAAAGACGGCCCCTACAAGCCGGACTACTACCGCTACTAAGAATAAACGGCGACGAAAAAGGGAGACGCCTCCCGGGACGTACCCGGGGGCTACGGGTGCCTTTCCGTCCCCTTTCTTTTCCATGGCCTGATACTGCTCAAACAGCTATCATCCTTGCCCAGGAGATTGCGGAATGCCGCGCCAGCAGGGGGTCGTAGCGCTATTCAAACGTCGGCTGATCCTATCCGGGTCCTGCATGTTACTGACCCGCACCTGTTCGCGGATTCGAATTCGAGTCTGCGAGGCACCGTAACCCATTCCTCACTTCAGCAAGTGCTCGACCATTTTCAGGCGTCGGGTTGGCACGGCGACATGGTGGCGATGACAGGAGATCTGATTCAGGACGGCAGCCGCGAGGCTTACGAACGTTTTTGCGAATCAATGCTTCCTCTCGGACTCCCCGTGTATTGCGTGCCCGGCAATCACGATAATCGCGATATGATGAAAGATGCGCTTGCCCGTCCCGAGTTTCATTACTGTGCGTCTGTCGTAAATGGCGCCTGGCTGATCACCGGCATTGATAGTTGCGTTAGCGATGACGCAGCCGGTCGCATCGATGATCATGAAATGGAAAGGCTGGAGACCGTGCTCGAAACGACGGCCGCCGAGCACGTACTGATTTGCCTGCATCACCCGCCCCTGCCCGTCGGCAGCAAGTGGCTTGACCAGGTCGGCCTAAAAAACGGCGAAGAGTTTCTGCGCCTTATTGCGCGGACCGGCAAAGTCAGGGCAGCGATATTCGGACATGTACATCAGGCGTTCGAAGGCAGCCATGAATCAATTCAGATCATTGGCACGCCATCCACCTGCAGGCAATTTAAGTTGGCTAGTGACGAGTTTGCACTGGACGACAATCCGCCCGCGTATCGCAGAGTCAGCCTGCATTCGAATGGCAGCGTGGCTACCGAATTAATCTGGCTGACTGACGAATGATATCGCGCACAACGCACATGCAGCGCCTGCTAGTCGTCTGCCTGCTGGCATTGCCGGGACTCTCGGCGCCCCAGGACCTCGGTCACCCGATCTCAATGTGGCAAATCGAAGGAAACAGCAACCGAATCTACCTGCTCGGATCAGTACACTTGCTCAGGGAGCAGGACCACCCCATACCGACAGCGATCAATGATGCCTACGAGGACGCCGAGATCCTGATTATGGAAGTGGACATGGACGATATCGATCCGATCGAGATGGCAGGCTTGGTAAACGAGCTGGGCATGATCGCTGATGGCGGCAGCTTGCAGGAGATCATGGGCCCGGCTCTTTATGGCGAAGCGGTCGACTACGCATCACAGCTCGAAATACCGATTGAAATGCTAGGTGAGACCGAACCGTGGCTGGCTGCCATCACGATCGAGCAGATGATGATGCTTCGAATCGGCTTCAAACCCAAATACGGCATCGAGTTTCATCTGACTGCAATGGCGGACAGAGACGAAAAAGAGATTCTCGGATTCGAGACGGCAAGAGAGCAGCTCGAATTTCTCGACGGCTTATCAATGTCGGCGCAGCGATCGCTGCTCATGCAGACGCTGCAGGAAAGCCTGAGCATCGAGGAGGACATCAATCTGCTGATCAACGCATGGCGCCATGGCGATGTCGACTATTTCGAGGAAACGCTGCTCACGGAAATGCGCAAATATCCGGAGCTGTACAAAACCCTCGTCGTCGATCGAAACGAGGCCTGGGTAGAGAAGATCAAAAAGCTGACGGCAGAAAAAGAAGACTATCTGGTGGTTGTCGGCGCATTGCACTTGGTCGGTGAAGACGGCGTACCGGCGCTGCTTTCAAAGCAAGGCATCAGTGCCGATCAATTGAATGAACCCGGCACTTGAGCTTCTACTAGACTTCTACCATTTCGAAGTCTTCTTTTCCGGCACCGCAATCAGGACACCTCCATGAAAGTGGCACATCATCCCATCTCGTCCCGGCGGGAATTCCCGATTCGACGTCGCCCTCCGCTTCGTCATAGACGTAGCCACATATGAGACACATATAGGTTTTCATGGTATGTGCCAGAAGTCTAACAGTTGAGGCTCGGGGTTTATGAGCGATTGCTGCTTCGGTAGCATGCGGCTGTCGACAGGAGTAATCGCGTGAACCTATTCGCAGAAGCGAAAAAATATATAGCCGGTGGCGTTAACTCGCCGGTGCGGGCGTTTGCCGCTGTGGGCGGAGACCCTGTGTTCGTCAAGAGCGCGAAGGGAGCCTGGCTGCAGACGGAAGACGGCCGGCAGATGATCGACTATGTCGGCTCCTGGGGCCCGATGATCCTGGGCCACGCACATCCGGCGGTCGTCGAGGCAGTAGCCGAGGCGGCGGCATCGGGACTCAGTTTCGGCGCACCGACAGTCGCCGAGACACGCCTCGCACAAAAGATCTGCGAGTTCATGCCGTCGATCGAGCGCGTCCGCATGGTCAGCTCTGGCACGGAGGCAACCATGAGCGCCATTCGACTCGCGCGTGGATTTACCGGTCGCGACAAGATCATCAAGTTCGAAGGCTGTTATCACGGCCATTCCGACTCACTGTTAATCAAGGCAGGGTCCGGGGCGCTGACACTCGGTGTACCGAGCTCGCCGGGCGTTCCGGCCGGACTGGCCGAACACACGATAACCTTGTCTTTTAACGATACGGAGGCCGTCGAACAAGCGTTTGCGGAATTAGGCGAACAGATCGCATGCGTCATCGTCGAGCCGATCGCGGGCAACATGAATATGGTGCCGCCGGAACCGGGATTCCTTGAGGCACTGCGATCCTGCTGCGACAAATCCGAATCGGTTCTCATCTTCGATGAGGTGATGACCGGCTTTCGCGTCGCAAGAGGCGGCGCGCAAGCTTTGTTCGACATCACGCCGGATCTTACGACTCTCGGAAAAATCGTCGGCGGTGGAATGCCGGCGGCAGCGTTCGGTGGGCGCGCGGATATCATGGCGAGCATCGCGCCGGACGGACCTGTTTATCAGGCCGGCACATTGTCCGGCAACCCATTGGCGATGGCGGCCGGCCTGGCGACCTTGCAGGAACTTGAACGACCTGGCTTCTATTCCTCGCTGGGTAAACGAACGGAATCTTTGATGGCTGGCCTTGCCGAACTTGCGCGCGTCGCGGGTGTACCGCTTGCTGTCGAGGCGACCGGCGGCATGTTCGGCTTCGTGTTCAGCGACGACGGCCCCATCAGACGATTCTCACAGGTTGCGGCAGCCGATACAGACAGGTTTCAGCGATTTTTTCAGGGAATGCTTGAGGCGAACGTGTATTTCGCACCCTCCGCGTTCGAGGCAGGATTCGTTTCCGATGCGCACGGCGACGACGAAATAACACAAACATTGAATAAGGCCGAGCAGGTATTTGCGTCATTGAAGGCCTGATCAGGGTGGCATTTCCGGACCGCGAACCGTATTCAGCACTTCCTGAACGAGGATCAGGCGTTGCATTACGTCGTTTGCTTCCAGGCAAGACTGTTTTTGCTCGGTAGTGATCGGCAAAATCTCTGCGAAACGGTAGCCCACCCATCCAGCATCGTCGTACTGCCTTTCGAGTGATTCATAAAGACGCCCAAGATCGTCGAGCACGCCGGCTAAAATGTTTGCCAGTGGTTTGTACTCCTCCGGCAGTGACAGACAGTCCTCGGGCTCCAACAATTCTATTTCTCCAATGTTCAGGCCGTCAGAGCGCCGTGAGACTGAAATCAGACGGAAGCGCTGCTCTCCGACTGCGGTAATGCCCAACAAGCCGTCGCTGCCCTGATACCAGTCGGTAATTCTCGCAAGCGTGCCGACCTCGTAGGTCGTCGCCGGACCGGTCTCACTACCGCTCCTGATCAATAAAACGCCGAAGGGCCTATCGTTCTTGAGGCAGTCACTAATCATGTCCAGGTATCGAGGCTCGAAGATGCGCAATGGCAGGGGCCCGCCCGGATAGAGAACTGTGCTCAACGGAAATAGAGGTACTTTCACTGCAAATTTACCGCGCTGTTTCTTTAAGTATAGAACGGCATATTGATAAATCGAGCCGCCCTACTTATGGCTCTTTTGCAGCGTTATGGTCAGGTTTTGCCTCGCAGAGCCAAAGCCGCCATTGCTCATAAACACGACCTGATCCCCGGACCGTGCCGCTGCGGCGAGATCCGCGACGAGCTCATCGTAGTCCGTGTGCATGTGCAATCGATCACCCAAGGGAGACAGGCTATCCTCGAATTCCGTGGCAACGTCCGCGGGCCTGTAGATGCACACAAGATTGGCGTCTTCGAGCGACGACGCAAGCGTATCGTTGTGAACGCCCAGCTTCATCGTGTTCGATCTCGGCTCCAGCGCAACGACGATGCGTTGCTTGGGAAATCGATTTCTCAGGCCGGCAATCGTCCGCCTGATGGCCGTGGGGTGGTGGGCGAAATCGTCATAAATGGCAATGTCTGCGACCGTCGCCGTTTTTTCCAGCCGTCTTTTGACGCCTTTGAACCGGGACAAGGCCTCTACCGCCTGTTGCAGGGAAACGCCGGCGGATTCTGCTGCTGCGATCGCCGCCAGTGCATTTTCAAGATTGTGACTGCCGCCGAGCAACCAGTTTCCTTCAGCGCTACCGCCGCCTCGTCGGGATACACTGATCCGACGCTCCGCCGCGTCCAGGAACGCTGCCTTCCAGTCCGCGTCCCCCTCTCCGATATCGAATGTGTCGGTCGATGTCCAACAACCCATCTCGAGAAGCGCTTCGAGATTTCTGTCTGCGGCGTTCAGAATAATGCGCCCGTTACTTGGAATGGTCCGCAACAATTGATGGAACTGCCAGAGTATCGCGTCGAGGTCCTTGTAAATGTCGGCGTGGTCAAACTCGAGATTGCCGAGAATCAGCGTCTGCGGTCGATAGTGCACAAACTTCGCGCGCTTATCGAAAAACGCCGTGTCGTATTCGTCCGCCTCCACGACAAAGAACTTTGATGCGCCATAACGGGCTGTCTCATTGAAGTCTGCCGGCACGCCACCGATCAAAAATCCCGGGGAGTGCCCCGCCGCTTCGAGTATCCACGCCAGCATGCTGGCCGTCGTTGTCTTTCCATGCGTTCCGGCTACGGCGAAGACGTGGCGGTCCTTCAGCACATGCTCTGACAGCCACTGCGGCCCGGATGTATAGGGAATACCGCGATCCAGAACGGCTTCCACCGCTTCGTTGCCGCGGCTCATCGCGTTGCCGATGACGACACAATCAGGCAGTGGCTCTAACTGGCTCACGTCATAACCCTCATGAACAGTGATACCAAGACGCGAGAGCTGAGTACTCATTGGCGGATAAACATTGGCGTCCGATCCCGACACCGTATGCCCCGCCGCTTTGGCCAAGGCGGCAACGCCACCCATGAACGTTCCGCAAATTCCGAGTATGTGAATGTGCATCAGGCGACAGGACCCTCTGGGAACACGCCGAAAGTAAAATAAAATCCAAGCTGAAGGATAAATATCACAACGGCAATAGCAATACCCGTAACTCTGTGAAGCTGAGCCGCTCTCGAAATGATGTGACCTTCGACCAGGATCAGCCAAAATGTGATGAGCCACGCGAAAGCCCCGTCAAGCTCCTTGTTCAGGAATTGCTGAGACACCATCAACATGACCGTCAACAGCAAGCCCAGTATCGCATTGCAAGCGATAATCGCCGTCATCGTCTGCATTATTCGGCTCACTAAGCCAAATACCACCAGGATGAGGAGGTAAGACGCGATCTTGACGAGCTCGGTCGCGAACTCGAGAAATAGATTTGTCGGAAGCTCTGATTCGATGATCGCGTAGAACAAAAAATTTACGACGATGGACATTCCGATGGCTATTGCGAGCAATAGCGAAGATTTCGGAAGATCGTCGGGCCCCTTACGAAGCAGAAATATGTCGATAAACGCTTTAAAAATCAGTTGCACAATTTGCCTGCTTCGAACATCTACGTAGCGACAATCATCGCATGTTAACCTTCCATGCTGAAATCCTCAGGCTTTGAACAAATGCCGCAATTTCAGTTCGTCGACCTCGACTCGAGCGACAGCGTCGCCACCTTGCTCTCCGCAGACAGGCGCATTGGGCTCGATACTGAATTCATGCGTGAAAAGACGTTCTATCCACAACTCTGTCTGCTGCAGATTGCGACAGATGACGGCATCTACTGTGCGGATCCTTTAAATAGAGATGACCTCGAATCATTCTGGCAAAAGCTAATGGCTTGTCAGTGGGTGGTTCACTCCGCGAGGCAGGACATCGAGGTCCTGTATCACAGCTCGAATCTCATGCCTGAGACGCTCTTTGACACGCAGATCGCGGCTGCCCTGCTGGGCTTCGCTCCTCAGATCGGCTATGCCGGGCTCGTCAAGGAGCTCTTCGACGTTGAGCTTGCCAAGTCTCATACGCGTGCAGACTGGACCAAACGACCCTTGCCCGCAGCGGCCCTCGAATATGCTGCAGAGGACGTCGAATATCTTTTGCCGGCCCACGAAGTGCTAACCGAGCGGCTTGAGAAGCTCGGCCGTCAAGGCTGGGCAGAAGAAGACTCTGAATTTCAGCTCGAACCAACCCTCTACAAGGACGATTTCCGCCACGCAATCAACCGGCTCAAAGGCGCCAGGAATCTGCGCGGCCGGGCTCGTGCCACGGCCGCCAGGTTGGCGAGCTGGCGGGAGAGCGAAGCGGTGCGCTCGGACCGGCCCCGTCAGTGGATTATGAAGGATGCCGTTTTGCTGGAGATTGCATCTGAGGGGCCGAAGGACAAGGAATCCCTGGCGGCGATCAGCGGGCTCGCCCCGCGCACCTTGCACCGCGCCGCCGACAAGATTCTCGAATGCCTCGAAATCGCAAGAAGCGACGAGAACGACTACGAGCCGCCGCGCAGACCGGACGAAAGACAAAAAGTAATTCTGAAAAGCATGCAGGCGAAAGTATTAGCTCGCGCCGAAGACCTAAATATACCGGCGGAAATAATCGCCCCGAAAAAAGAACTGTCCGCATCGTTAAACGGCAATCGCGACTCACGCGTGTTTACCGGTTGGCGTCGAGAGATTATCGGCAGTACATTGTTGGAGATGCTAGAGCAATAACCGATCGCAAAAGCAACAGCCTTTCGAGCATCCGAACACAAGGGTTTGGCGCCGATCTGAAAAACTACACTAAGCTTCGACCATCGTCAGCTGCCCTACGAGCACCTTATATTCTTCCTTGGAAGTGCTATATAGTATTCCAAAGGACTCCAGTTTAATCAGATACTTATCAATACCAAGGAATATTATGTTGCGCTTTCGCAATATAAATACTAGTTAGGCGGCTCTCCAATCATCACTATGTCCGAGATTGAGAACGCCCGTCCCATGCGTCGCCTTTGGCAGACTCAACTTGAATGGCAACGGGGGCTTCGGTGGTTCGTGGCCGAGTTCCTGGTCGTTGTCTTGGGCATCCTGGTTGCCCTCGCCCTGAACGCCTGGTGGTCCGATCGTGCGGAGCGGGCGCAGGAGCGTGAGCTTCTTAAAGGGCTCAGTACCGAGTTCATTGCCAACCGCGACTTGTTTGACCGAACGGCGGACCTACATCGAGACACGATTGAACAGGCACGGCAATTGCTGAAAATTACCGGCCCCGCCCCCGCTGATATTGACCCGGCTAAAATCGACGCGCTGCTTTTCCCGCTTCTCAGCGAGATCCCTTCGTTCCACCCGGCCATGGGGGAGGTAGAGGCGATGCTCGGCTCAGGCCAGCTCGGCCTCATTCGGAATGACAGCCTGCGTGCGGCTGTCGCTGCGTGGCCGGGCGCTCTGACGCTGCTGCGGGAAACCGAAGACGAGATGCGTGCGGATGTAATCGGCGGCTTCTACCCATACATCATTGACCGCGTCCCATTGGTCACAATGGATCATCGCGTCGGCTTCCTCGACACGCCGGGTCCGAGCCGGTTTCAGCAGGACTACGCAGCGCTCCTCTCCGATGTTGCGTTCGAGAACCATGTAGAGAATCGCTGGGTGATGGCACGCTTCATCCTTCAGGACGGGGAGCCTGTCCGTCAGCTACTGGACGACGTTATCCG
>CAYLSX010000017.1:0-25350 GCA_964386685.1 uncultured Woeseiaceae bacterium
AACGCCGTGTCGCCATCACGGCCCGACAGGGCGGACAGTGCGTCAATCAAGCCGTCAATGCTCCCGGAGACCGCTTCTATGGCATCGAGCACGTAGAGTCGAAGTGCTGTCAGCACCTGGTCGTTTCTGGAGCGCCCCAGGTGGAGGCGGCCGCCGGCAGGCCCGATCATGTCGCTCAGGCGCGACTCGAGGGCGGTGTGAACGTCTTCGTCCTCGAGGAGAATTTGCCATTTGCCGTTGGCGAAATCCTCTTCGAGTTTCGCAAGCCCATCACAAATCGACCTGCAATCCTCTTCGCTTATGAGTTTCTGTGCTGCAAGCATCTTCGCATGCGCCTGGGACGCGCGTACGTCGTAGGACACCAGACGCGCGTCCAGCAGGTGGTCCTCGCCGGCTGTGAACGCCAGAACTCGCTGATCGAGCGGCAGGCCTTTTTCCCAAAGTCGTGTCACGAGTCACTTCCGGTGGACGCCGCTTCGGCGGCTGTTAGTGCGGCGATGTCATTGACGACCAAAGTGCCCTTGCCTTCGTTCGTAAACACTTCCAGCAAAATACTGTCGGCCGCCTTGTAGGAAATGATGTGCACGCGATTGACGCCGTTCGCTAGCGCAAAGTCGATGGCGGCGGCTTTCGGCAGCATGCCGTCGGCGAGATTTCCGGCCTTAAGCAATTTCTTGAGCGCCGCCCGATCGACATAGGATATGAGTGACTGGGGGTCATTCTTATCCTCGAGAATCCCGGGTGCGCCGATGGCGAGTATCAGCTTTTCGGCATCGAGTTCAGCGGCAATCGCTGCCGCAACGGTGTCGGCGTTGATATTGAGGATGTTGCCGGACGAGTCGCAGGACAACGGGCTGACGACCGGCATCAATCCGTTATCAAGTTGTTTTCGTAAGACGTCAGCATCGACGGAATCAATGTCACCCACATGACCGTAGTCAATCGCGCCGTCGCCTTCGCGGTCGACGGGCGGGCGCCGGTGAGCACGGATAAGGCCGGCGTCGACGCCACTGATGCCGACGGCAGGGATTTCCAGGTCTCGACAGGCTGCCAGCACGCGCGTATTTATCTGACCGTTGAGCACCATGGTTGCTACATCAAGCGATGGCCCGTCTGTAATTCTTCGGCCATCGACAATTCGGGTCTCGAGGCCCAGTTCTGCGGCAAGCTTGGTCGACTGCGGTCCGCCGCCATGCACCAGCACGACCCTGATTCCGACCTGGTACAGAATGCCGACCTGCTCCATCAGTGCACGCGTATCGGCCACGTCGGCAAAGACTTCGCCGCCGACTTTGAGAACGAATACTTTTCTTTTAAACAAGCGGATATAGGGCGCCGCATGTTTCAGCGCAGATACGACAATTGCCCTGTCCTTGCGTGTGGTCATCAACCCTGGCCTAGCATCCGGTGCAGCACTGCCATCTGTGCGAGCATGCGATTACGCGCTTCGTGAATAACAACGCTTCTTAAGCCGTCGAGCACTCGCTCGGACACCACAACGCCACGACGGACAGGGAGGCAATGCATAAAACGGCAATCATCCTTCGCATTTTCGAACCACGGTTCGTCGACACACCAATGATTGAGGTCGCGACGAAGTTCCTGATCAGCCGCCCTGTCACCGTAGTGCTTTGTAGATGACCATGACTTCGCGTAAATAACGTTGGCTCCCTCCATCGCCAGCGTTCGGTCATCGGTCTCCCGAACCGAACCACCTGAGGATTCTGCAGCATTTCTTGCCTTATCCATGATCGCTTCCGGCAATTCGAAGCCGTCGGGGCGGAGCACGGTTACATTCATTCCTCGCATCGCCGCCATGTGAACGGTCGCTGCGGGCACGGCGAGTGGCAAAGCCATCGGGTGGTACGCCCAACTCAGGACAAACTTGCCACCGTTTGCCGGAATACCCAGGTCATCCATCGTTTTCCAGTCGGCGAGGCTCTGGCAGGGATGGTTCGCTGCCGACTCCATGTTGATGTACGGCGTGTCGATCAACGAAGTCAGCGAAGAAAATTCGGTATCGGCAAGATCGTTATCGAGGTCTTTTCGCTCGGCAAATGCCCGAATGCCGATGGCGTCTCCATAGGATGCGATGACCGGAACCGCTTCATGAACGTGTTCGGCGGCAGCGCCGTCCATGACGATTCCCGGCCGGCTTTCGAGGCCGTGAATTGACATCTCGGGTGAGATCACGAATGAGCCGCCGCCGAGTCTTGTCATCGCGGCCTGAAATGATGCCAGCGTTCTCAATGACGGACTCAGGAACAGCAACGCCAATACCTTGCCGGTGAGTGCTTCGGGTTCCGGTTTCTCGTCGAGCCGATTTGACAGCTCCAGCAGCGAAACTATTTCTTCGCTGGAAAAGTCGGCGAGATCGTTAAATACCTTCATCACGATTCCTTTTGCAAATTGTCGAGTGCGTGCGCCAGGCGCATGACATGCGCCGACTGCAATACCAGGGGTGGCAGCAGCCTTAACACGTTGGGGTCCGCACTGGTTCCGGTCAGTATCTCATTCTTGAGCAGCGCATCACGAACTTCTGCAGCCGGCCTGTCACAGACGAGGCCGAGCAAAAGGCCCTTGCCCTGAACGGACTTCACGGGTCCTTTTATGCAATGCGCACGAATCTCGGCCTCGCGTTCCTTCGCGTTCGCGAGCAGGTCTTCCGATTTGATCGTCTCGATGACGGCAATAATAGCCGCAGCCGCGATCGGTCCACCGCCGAATGTCGATCCGAGATCTCCCATGCCGATCGTCTTCGAAAGACTCTCACTGCAAAGCAATGCGCCACACGGAATGCCACCACCAAGTCCTTTGGCGGCTGTGAGCAGGTCCGGCTCGATACCGTAGGCTTCGACCGCGAAGAAATGGCCGCTACGGCCCATGCCACACTGCACTTCATCGGCGATTAATTTCGCACCGGCTCTCGAAGTGCTATCGCGCAACGCAGCGACAAAATCTTCGGCCAGTTCGAAAGCGCCGGCAACGCCTTGCACGGGTTCGAATATCACGGCCGCAACGCTGTCGTCGATCATGGATACTGCTGCAGCGACGTCGTTACGCGGTATGAAGTCCACCTCAAAGGGTGTGTTCGGAAAGCCATACCAACTCTTGTCGGAATTCCAGGTCACGGCTCCGGCAGCTGCCGTTCGCCCGTGAAAGCCGTGAGTCAGTGCGAGTATTTTTTTCCTGCCAGTCGCCTTGAAAGCAATCTTGAGAGCATTCTCGTTGGCCTCGGCACCACTGTTGACAAAAAAGGCCTTGGTGAGATTCGCAGGCGCGACGGAAATGAGTCGCTCGGCCGCAGTCGCGCGAACGTCCAGTGCAACCGCGTTGCTTTGAAAAATCATGCGCTCGCTTTGCTTGCATATCGACTGCACGAGATTCGGATGACCGTGCCCGAGCGCTGCGACGGCATGCCCGCCCCAAAAGTCGAGAATGTGTTGGCCATCTTCTGTGAGCAGGTCGCAGCCGCTGGCGCCCTTGGGCACGAATGGCAGTTGGCGGTAGACCCGGAGTGTTGCGGCTGCTTCCCGGCTTATTGGATCGGCATTCATTTGCTCACGTCCAGGCTGGCGAGGCGGCAGTCAGGCCACTCGCCTCGGGCAGTGACCACAGCCGATTCATCCATTGCACGGCGCCCCCGGCAGCGCCTTTAACGAGATTATCGATGGCAGTCATCACGACGACCGTATCGTCCTCGCAGCCAACCCCGATTCGTGCGTCGTTGCAGGCGATGACATCTTTCAGGCGCGGCGTGCCATCGATGACGCTGACGAACTCACTACCTTCATAGAATGACTGAAGTATATTTCGCATTTCACCAGCTGATGCCGGCGTTTTCATTTTTGCTTGCAGAGTTACGTAGATGCCACGAGCGAACGGTCCCGAGTGCGGTATGAAATGCACCTTGGTCGTTTTGTCACAGGCTTTCTCGATCGATGCGACTATTTCGGGCGTGTGCCTGTGGACAAGCGGCTTGTACGCGTACAAATTGCTGTGCCGCTCCGGATGATGTGTACCGGCCTGTGGGCTTCGCCCCGAACCGGTGCTGCCGGTGATACCGCTAACGAAGAGTTCTTCGTCGACCAGCCCGGACTTGATCAGCGGCACGGCAGCGAGCAACACCGCGGTCGCAAAACAGCCCGGGTGGCCGACATGCGACGCGTCAGCGACGGGTGCATGTTCGGGCACTGCGCAGAAAAACTCAGCTAAGAGAGACGGCGTCGGATGCGGTATTCCATACACAGCTGCATATTCGTCGGCATTGGCGTAGCGAAAATCTGCTGATGAATCAACGACATGGACGTTCAATCTGCGTTTGGCGGCGCCCTCGAGGGCGGCGGCCACGAGCGGCGCGGAAGCACCGTGGGGCGCGGCGGAGAAGATCGCCAGATCGCTACCCTTGTCGATCGTTGTCAGCCAGTCTTCGGCGGATGCGAAAGTCGATTCGTTGTAGTTACTTCGAAGATTCGGAAACACGTCACCGATTGCGTCGCCACTGCGACTATTGGATACGGCAGCGGCGAGACGGAATTGTGGATGCGTGCTGAGAAGTCGCAGGACTTCTCCGCCGACGTAGCCGGTTGCTCCAAGAACGACAGCGGCAATCGTCATGAGTCGGTATCTCCCGCCATATTCAGCAAATCTGAAATTGTGTCGCCGAGCGCAACACCATTGCTCAAAGCGTTAATCGCCGGCAGAGACAATCGTTCATTGATCAGATCGACGCCGACTGCGTTATCGGTTGCCGGCCCCGTCACGACCGCCGGATTGATATCGAATTGCTCTCTGAGAATTCTTGCGCCGCCCCAGGCGGCAACCGGGTCGTTGGCGCAAAGAATGACTGCAGTGAAAGCAGCGCGAATGTCTTCGTCCGCAAGAATCGCTTCAACGCCGTAGGCACCGAGCAAACCGTCGCCGAGTTCGATCACGATGACGTCGGGTTGAAGTTCGGCGAGGCTGCTCAGTAGTGCCCGCGTCAGTGCCGGCCCGTTTTCCGAGGTGGTCGTAACGATGCCGAGGTCGGAAAAGATCATCGAGTCGCTTGCGCCGGCATCTTCCATCGCAAGAATGTCCCGCCGCAATGACACTCCGGTCGCTTTGCAGGCCGCGACTTTGAGACCACGATGACGCAGGCGACTGACGATCGCGCAGGCAGCCGCGGTCTTGCCGGAATCCATGCAGGTGCCGGCGAGTGCGATGACGGGCACGCCCCTGGTATTTAGGCATGCATCTTCGTTCAGCTTCTTTGCTCCGACGCGGGCCGGCACGCCGATGCGTTCACCGAGATAGGGGAAGTGCAGCACCGTACCAAGCACTTCGCATTCGAACGGTGCGCCGACATCGGGATTCGCGGAATCGCAGATACCGAGAACGCCACCGATGTTCAGAATCTGAATCGCGGATCCGACTTCGAGATCCTCGGGCAAGTGTCCCGAGTATCCAAGCAGGGCTTTTCGATGCCCTAGCGCACCGACGACGATATCGCCCTGGTTGACCGTGGCCATTCTGCCGCTGGTCAGTTCCAGCTGGTTGTAGCGTGTCTTGTTGTTCAGGACGCGGACGGCAATGAGCACGCCTTCCTCGCAGGGAATATCGGTGGACAGCCTTAGTTCATGACCAAGGTCGCTGTGCTGGGCGACGGAGGCGACCTTGTCGACGAATACGTTTCGCATTACTTATCCCTCGCCGGCTCTGGTCTGCAGGGAGCCCGGCAATGACAAGATGCGTGCGTAGCCCAGGGCGTCTTCGGCGGTCCATTCCCCGGCGGCTTCTCCGTAGACACCTTTAGTCGCTGCAAGCAAAGAGTAGGGCGACGTGACGCCATCGATAAATAGATTGCCCGGCCGTAAGGTGAAGCTGACCTGACCGGTGACGCGTTGCTGGGAGGACGAGAACAATGCCTCGATGTTCCGGCACACGGGATCGAGTTGCTTGCCTTCATGAATCAAATCGCCATAAACGAAAGCCAGGTTTTCCTTTACGCGGGATTGCGGAGCACTCAGCACGAGTTTTTCCAGCTCGCGATGTGCCGTAATCAGGGTCACCGCCGCCGGTGCTTCGAAGGCAACCCGGCCTTTGGTTCCGAGAACCGTATCGCCGAGATGAATGCCGCGGCCGATCGCGTAAGAGCCGGCGAGTACTTCGAGTTTTTCGATAAGAGAGACCGGATCCAGGTCCTCGCCGTCCAGGGCTACCGGGATGCCGGTGTCGAAATCCAGCGTGTGCTGTGATTCGGGCAGTGGATTTTGATAGGCGCCGGCCGACAGTACCCAGGCATCCTCGGGCAAAGAGCGCTCTGACGTCAGTGTTTCCTGTCCGCCGATCGTTATGCCCCACAACCCCCGGTTGATGGAATAGGCGGAGCCCTGAGCTGGTAACGGCAGCTCATGTTTTTCGAGGTAGGCGAGTTGTTCCTCTCGAACCCAGGCGTTGTCGCGCACCGGCGCGAGAATGTCGAGCGCAGGATTCAATGTCCGTAACGTCACTTCGAAGCGCACCTGGTCGTTGCCGGCCGCTGTACAGCCATGCGCTACCGTTGTTGCACCTCTTGCGCCGGCCAGTTCGGCAAGTCGAGATGCCTGCAGTCCGCGCTCCGCACCGACACAAAGCGGATAGAACTGTCCGCGCCGCACGTTGCCGGCGATGAGATGCCGAAGAACCGAGTCAAAGAAATCCTGCTTGCAGTCGAGCAACACATGCTCGATGGCGCCGAGTCTGGCAGCGCGTTCCCGTAGCATTGCGGCGCCAGCCTCGTCGATCCCGCCGGTATCGATCGTGGCTGTGATGACTTCTCGCCCGTAATTTTCCTTGAGCCACGGCACACAAAAGGATGTGTCGAGGCCGCCGGAAAACGCGAGAATGATAGGACTGTTGTCGCCGCTCATGCCGAGGCTCGCTCGATTTTCTTGAGAAGATTCCTTTGAGCAGCGGCGCTCTTTGTTGCGACGAGAATCGTGTCATCGCCACCAACATTGCCGACCATCTCCGGCCAGCAGCTCCGATCCAGTGCAAGTGCGACCCGCTGGGCAGCACCGATCGCCGTCTTGATAACCAGCAGATTGGGTCCCGCAGTCTCGATTCCGCGCAACAGTTCGGCCACACTGGCGACCTCGTCGTCGCGCGAAGCCCCACCGGGTAACTCATATCCACCCGCCGTCTTGATGGCGCCGAGTTCCTTCAGGTCACGGCTGACGCTAGACTGGGTTGCATCGAAACCCGTGGCGATCAGGGCCTCTACTAGAGACCGCTGGGTCCCGGCAGGGCCCGTTTCAAGGAGCTGCCGGATGGCGCTCTGTCGCTCCGACTGGGTTTCCGGGGAATTTGGCATGATCCATCTCGCATAATTATGCGCATAGAAATATCATAATGCGCATATCTGGTCAAGCCATTTCTGCTGTTAATATGCGCTGCTTCACAGATTGGGGGAAAGAATCTTGGATATACCGGACACCGTTGAAGTCGGCGGCGAAGCGCAGGTAGATGGCACCGTCATCTGGCTCCATGGGCTGGGCGCCGATGGCCATGATTTCGAGCCGATCGTGCCCGAGCTGAAGCTCGCCGCGCATGCAGATATCCGCTTCGTATTTCCGCATGCGCCAGTCCGTCCCGTGACGATCAACGGTGGTGTTCCCATGCGTGCCTGGTATGACGTTATCAGCCTGGATAAAAGCGGCCCGCAGGACGAGGCTGGCATTCGTGACAGCGCTGCGTCCTTGCTTCAGCTGATCGAACGGGAAAGAGAGAGAGGGGTCGACGCCAGTCGCATCGTACTGGCAGGATTTTCACAAGGTGGTGCCATCGCGATGCATACAGCGATGAGAGTTCCGCAGCGCCTGGCCGGACTGATGGCGTTATCGACATGGATGCCACTCGCATCGACAATTGGAGAAGAAGTCGTCGACAACTCCGAATCTCAGCCCCGCGAACTTCCGGTACTGATGGTGCACGGTACTTTCGATCCATTGCTGCCACTCGCCGTCGGCCAGCACGCCCGCGAAATCATGCAAGACGCCGGATTCAAAGTGCAGTGGCATGAATACCCGATGGCACATGCTGTTTGCGCGGAGGAAATTTCAGAGATTCGCAAGTGGCTTGTGAATATCTACTCGACCTGAAACCTGAAGCGAGATTCGCCTGTTGTTTTACCGGAAGGATCGAAGCGGCGTTCGCAGAATTCGATCACACCGTCCTTCCCCCACAATACCGTGGACGAAGATCGGGTACCGTAGTCCGGCGCGACGATGAACGGCGCAGTTAGCGCCCGCGCGATATCGAACGGCAGACCTCCCGCCTGGACGTCGTCCACACTCGCCGTGGTCCGGTCTGCAAGGATGCGCATCAGTTCGGTTTCATTGATGCTATCGCTGTCAATCAGAGATTCGAGAGTCGACCTGGCGCGAACCACTTTTGACCAGGGCGTATCGAGCGACGCATTGCTCAAGCCATAGATGCCCGGATCGAGCTTCGCCTCAAGATCGTCACGATTCGACAGGTAGGACATGGCATCGCCATCGCTAATCAGCAAACTGAAGCCGGCGTATTCATCATATGCAACCGCCGACCCGTAGACTTCGGCTGATTCGGAAGCTGCGACAAAGCCTGTTACAAGCGCACCGCGTGATTTCCGTCCGGCTCTACCAGTCTGTCCTTCGTGAAAATTGGTGACGGTCGCGAAGCGCCCGGCCTTGCCGACCGCGAGCCAGGTGCCGCCCGCCTGCAGGTCGCGCCCGGCGAGTATCGATTCATTATCGGGCCACCAGTGTGCATCCTGCGTCGGGCGACGGTGCGCCTCATCGCGGTTGCCAGCGAGGATCAGGCGGTATCGTGGATGGGTTTGCCAGGCGAATACGACGAGGCACATCGCTATCTTGCCTGAGCGATCTCATCTGCGTCAGAGCCTAACCAGTCGTCGACGAGACGTCGTGCAATAGAAAGACGATAGGGCAGTTTAGGAAATCCCGAGCGCAATTGTTTTCTCGTGAACCATTGCGCGTCATCCAGTTCCGCATCATTCAGCAGGATGTCCTCCGACAAGGCCTCTGCGGTGAATCCCAACATCAGGGATGACGGAAAGGGCCAGGGTTGTGAGCTGTGATACTCGATGTTCTCGACCAGGATATTGGTCTCTTCGCTGACTTCGCGTCGTACCGCATCTTCGAGACTCTCGCCAGGTTCGACGAATCCGGCGATCGTGGAATACCGACCCTCCGGCCAGCTCGCCTGACGGCCGAGAAGACATCGATCCAGATTTCTGACGAGCACGATAATTGCCGGGTCGACGCGCGGGAACAACACGGTCGCACATTCGGGCTCGGCACAAATTCGCGAATTACCGCCGGACTCGGCACGAGTGCTCGATCCGCAGGAGCCACAGAATTTTTGCATGCGGTGCCACAACACCAGTGCACGGGCATGTGCGACCAGATTTGCCTCGTCCGCGGGCAGCACGCTGCCGAGATATCGAAGGTCATGATACTCGCCGACTTCCTGAAACGGCGCCTCGCCAGTCGCCTCCAGTCCGAAAGCAAAAGCCGGCTTGTCACGGAACTTTCCAAGAAAAATAATTTCCTGGCCCTGCAGATAATTTCTCACCGTATGACGGTCGAGAAGCATCGTATGAAAAGGCTCACCGCTTGCAAGACACTTGTCGCCCCAGACTGGAACGAAACAACTGTCATCATGCTCGAGGGCTTTCTTCAACCAATCAGGATCTTCGCGCCGGTGTCCAAAGCGATCCACAAAAGCGCCGGCAAAGACGTTCTGTCCGTTCATCGCGCCTCGCCGACGGACTGCGATAAATCGCGGCCCGATACAACGACGCCGTCTTCATCTGCGTACAGGAAGTCGCCGGGGCTGATATCCATGCCTGCAAAGTAGAGATCGACATCTTTATCGCCGAGACCCTGCCTCCTGCTCTTGCGAGGGCAGGTATTCAGCGCCCGCACGCCGATGTCCGTCGCATCGACCTCGGTCCGGTCGCGAATGCATCCGTTGATGACAACGCCGGACCAGCCGTTTTCAGATGCCATCCTGGCGATGTTGCCGCCGAACAGTGCGCAGCGTTGGGATGCACCGCCATCGACCACAAGTACGCGCCCGAGTCCCGGCTCCTCAAGTGCCGATCTGACGAGCGGATTGTCTTCGAAGACCCGCAACGTGACTACCTCGCCACCAAAATGGCGTCGTCCGCCATAAATATGAAATATGGGATCGGCCACCTGTATATCGGCAGCGAATTCGTCACAGAGGTCGGCTGTCAGTATTGTCATTTGTTATTTGCGGCACTGGGCAGGTCGTGCCGCCGGTACGCATAGGTAGAAGTCTAACGGCAATGGCCCGCTAGTGAAAACTGGCGTGTCTTGGCTGCTGCCGGGATATCTCGCAACTGGGACAGGTCTTGTGGTCCAGGGCATAGGAGTCTTGAACATAAGACGTCTGACAGGTCTTGCAAACGGCCAGATACAGTTCGTCGTTTCGGGAGATGTTTTGCAGCAGGTTCCAGGCCCACTCGAAGCTGAGTTTCGGAATTCGGTGCAGCAACAGATAGGTCTCAAAAGCACGACAGACGCGATGGCCGTATTCGACGTTCGGCCGCGGCCAGCATGGATGCACTTTGTTCGCGTTATCGATTCGGAGCAACAGACCCGCACAAAATAGCGAGATCAGCGTCGTCGCCTGCAACTGATTGTGTGAATTCTTTACAAAAAGACCGACCTGCTGGGGCGATTTTCCGCGACGGCGGCGGACCGTGCCCGAGCCACCGTCACGGAAATATGTGGCGTAGAGCTTGCGAATTCTGTCGTCGCTGAGTCCTGTGCATACCTTGATGGTACGCGTTCTGGCTTCGTGACCAATCATGCGAAGCGCCAGTTCGAACTGGCTTCTTTCGGTCGCATAACGGTTATCGGTGAGACGCATTTTTTCCTGTTTCTGCTAGTTTATGCCCATATACAGTGTTATAAAAGCCTATAACATCCGTACATGGTAAATCAATCAAAAACAGCGTAACTGGGATTTCACCCCAAAAAAGCGCATCAGGGGGAGTTCACCGTGGATTTTCAAGGACCAACGCCTGCCGACTACGACAACCTGCGCTCGCTCAATGTCGCGTTTCTGGAGCTTGTGCGCAAGGACGGACGCCGCTATCTGGACGGGCTCTCGACGGAACTGAGCCGTCGTCTTAAGCGCCTGAGCCGCAGAGAGATCGCCTGGCTGGCGGCGACGCCGTTTCTTCTGTTCTCGTTTCGAGAACGTGATGACCACTTCTGGCAAAAACTGCTGAACGATGAAAAATGCCAGGATCTGTTCACGGTACCGATCAGATCGACAGACGAAACCGGTCGTCTCGTATCCGCCGGACTGGGATTTGTGTGGCAGCTCGCGATCCACAATCCGTTTGCTGCGCGCCTGCTTTGCGGAGCCAGCACCCATTGGTGCGAACAAATCACCGAGCGAACGTTTTTTCATATTCTAGCGGTCGCAGGACGTCGTTCTGATCTGCTCGTCTTGCGGGCGCAACACGACAACGACTTATGGTCCAAATTACTGCACGCCGGATTGAGCCAGATAGCGGCGGCCCGCAATGCGGCACATATCAGCGCCTTGCAATACATGCTCACACGCCAACCCGCCACGGCCGCCTGGCAGGCGGCAGCATGTGCATCACGCGATCCGGCACTCAAAGTCGCAGACGATCCGTGATATCACTTTGCCCAACACTGGCACGGTCACCGCGTATACAATACGCGTCGCGATGCAAGCACTATCAATCAAAAACCTGAGCAAGACTTATTCGAACGGCAATCAGGCGCTGAAAGGAATCGACTTCGATGTCGAGGCCGGCGACTTCTATGCATTGCTCGGTCCGAACGGCGCAGGCAAGACCACGGCCATCGGGATTATCTGTTCGCTCGTCAGCAAGACCGGTGGCGAGGTCAAGATTTTCGGACACGATATCGATCGGGAGCTCGCGGCGGCCAAGTCCTGCATTGGACTGGTACCACAGGAAATCAATCTGAATTTATTCGACAGCGTATTGAACATCGTAGTCAATCAGGCCGGTTACTACGGCATAGACCGCGAGCTGGCGATGAAGCGCGCCGAAGAGTATCTCGGCGAACTTCAGCTCTGGGACCGCCGCTTCGATCAGGCAAGAAGTCTTTCCGGTGGCATGAAGCGACGGCTGATGATCACCCGAGCGCTGGTACATGAGCCGAAGTTGCTCATCCTCGATGAACCGACGGCGGGCGTCGATATTGAAATTCGCCGTTCCATGTGGGATTTTCTCCGCCGCATCAATGATGAGGGGACGACTATTATCCTGACAACGCACTACCTTGAGGAGGCGGAAAGTCTCTGTCGTCACGTCGCAATAATCGACGACGGGAAAATTATCGAAAATGCGCGCATGAGTACCGTGCTGCGAAAACTGCAGCGGGAAGTTTTCTTGCTGAGCCTCGCCGATCCCTTACCCGGTGCTCCCGACTTGCCGGGCTTTGAGGCGCAGCTGAACGATCCATGCGAACTCGAAGTCGCGATCGACGGCGGGAATGACCTGAACGAGCTTTTCAGGATCCTGAGCGAGCGCGATATCAGGGTCGTCAGCCTGCGGAACAAAGCCAACCGTCTGGAAGAGCTGTTCATGGGGATCGTTGAGAGAAAGGCAAACCAACGCAGCGTCGTCGAGTCGGGGCAATAATGGACCTTGCGCTGAACTGGATCGGCTTGAAGACCATCGTCCGGAAGGAGATCGTTCGCGTCGCCCGGATCTGGGTTCAGACGATCGTTCCGCCGGCCATCACAATGACTCTTTACTTCATTATTTTCGGCAACCTCATCGGTCGGCGCATCGGCAGCATGGACGGCTTCGACTACATGCAATACATCGCGCCCGGTCTGATCATGATGTCCGTCATTACCAATTCCTACGGCAACGTCGTGTCATCTTTCTTCGGTGCCAAATTCGCGAGGCACATCGAGGAAATGCTGGTATCGCCGATGTCGAATGCGACCATAATCCTCGGGCATGTAGCGGGCGGCGTGATGCGAGGCCTGCTGGTCGGGAGCCTGGTAACCATAGTTGCACTATTTTTTACCAAGCTCGAAGTGGCGCACCCACTGATAACGATATCGATGGTGGTTTTGTCATCAATGGTTTTCGCACTGGCCGGCTTCATAAACGCCGTGTTTGCCACGAAGTTTGATGACATTTCAATCGTCCCTACATTTGTTCTGACGCCGTTAACCTATCTTGGTGGCGTGTTTTATTCGATATCGCTGTTGCCGGAGTTCTGGCGCAACGTATCGCTCGCCAACCCAATCATCTACATGGTGAATGCATTCCGATATGGCATTCTTGGCGTATCGGATATCAGCATCGCGTACGCCTATGTGATCGTCGGGCTTTTCGTCGTCGGGCTCTTCACCGTCAGCATGATGTTGCTGAATCGTGGCGTGGGAATAAGAGAGTAGGCTATGTGTGGGCGATTCGCATTCTATTCTCCCGCCGAGGCGACTGCGGCCCTTTTCGGTGTCAGCGACGTGCCCGAGCTCAAGCCGCGTTTCAATATTGCGCCGACTCAATCGATTGCCGCCATCAGGTTGGATAGCAAAGAGTCGCGCGAAGTCGCGTTGTTGCGATGGGGGCTCGTTCCCTTCTGGGCGAAAGACCCGTCGATCGGCAACCGCATGATCAACGCAAGAGCGGAAACCGTTGCGGAGAAGCCATCGTTTCGTGCTGCTTACCGGAAACGACGATGCCTGATACTCGCTGACGGTTTTTACGAATGGCGCAAGGAAGCCGACGGCAAGACACCTTACTTTATATCGCTGGCAAGTGGCGCGCCGTTTGTGTTCGCCGGGCTGTGGGAGGACTGGCGCGCCAAGGACTCGGACGATTCCTTGCAGAGCACAGCGATAATTACCACAGCCGCAAATGACTTCATGAGTCAACTTCATCACCGAATGCCGGTCGTCCTGCAGCAGGATGCTGCCGACCGGTGGCTAGGCGGCGATGAGCAGCTACTAAGTGACGCCAGCGAATCGAGCCCGGCGTTCAGGGCCTGGCCGGTCGACAGACGCGTCAATAATGCGAGAAACGAAGGCGAAGATTTAGTCGAAGCTGCCGGGGAATCATTGTCCGCCTAATGCGGCGGTAAATTGTCCGGGTAGTCCTGTGCTGCAATGGCCAGCGTGCCCGGACCACCATGCGCACCGATTCCCGCGCCGAGCGAGGTAACGAAACTGCTGACAATGTTTGGCATGGAGCTCTTTAGTCGGCGCTCGAGTTCGACTGCATCATCCTCACAAAGCGCGTGACCAATGCCGATACGGAGCTTACGGTTCTCGCCCAGGCGACCGGACAGGAAACGGGCGAATTTTTCGATTCGCCTTCCGCGGCCCAGCAACACGCCGCCCGCCCAAAGACGACCGTCGGGCCGGATCTTGAGGACCGGAGTGACCCGCAACATGTCCGCCAGTCTCTTTACCCATCCCGGAACCCGTCCACCCCGAACGGCATATCTCAGATCCTTGACCAGGGCGTAGGTGCAGGTCGCCGGAATCATGTCATCGATAGCCGCCAGGGTCGCTTCGGTATCGAGACCCGCTTGCGCACATTCCGCAGCGAAGACCGCAAGCAAACCCTGCCCGAGTGATGCGTTACGGGAATTGACGACATGAATCTCGCCACTGGCGTTGGTCCTGGCTGCAGCCGACTGGGCGGCCTGCAAGGTACCACTGACGGATGGCATCAGGTTGATAGAAATCACATCCGGGAAATGGCTGGCGAGAAACTGAAACTGCCGCCTGAAATCTCCCGGCGAGGGCTGTGACGTGGTCGGATGAAGTGGGTTTCGAGCAAGTTCCTCGAAAAATTCCTCCGCCGTAATGCTGACCTTGTCCAGATAGCCGCGATCGCCGAACTGAATGCGGACCGGCACCATATGAATATCGAGACGCTCCATGTCGTCGTCGGAAATATCGGCGGCCGAATCCGTTATCACCGCAAAATGATTCCTGATTTGGTGCGTGCTGTGTTGCTGCCGGTGCATGTCGTCGGTTTTCTGCCCGCTCAAATGCCCGTATTGCCGCGCCAGGTCGAACACCTCTTCTGGAAAGTTCACGTGAATGTGAATCTTGGCTTTTCGTTTGGTGCCCGCCAGCACCAGCGAGTCGCCGAGGTCTGCCAATGACTCCCTGAGTTTTCGCCGGTCGATCTCCTTACCTGTGACTATGCACTCTGTACAGAAACGATAAAGAAGATCGGCAGATTCGCCGGCTGTCTCCACAACATGAGCCTCGAGATGAAAGTCGGCCAGGTTGGGCTTTTCCGCGATGCGGCCATGAATGATGAATTCGGCCATTCCTTCCAGCATGGCAACGAAGCCCTTTGCACCTGCGTCAACAACACCTGCTTTTCGCAAGACATCGAGTTGTTCCTGCGTTTTCGCCAACGCTTCCTGCGTTTCCGCAATCGAGGCTTCAAACAATACGCCGAAGTCTTGTTCAGCATTTTTTCCGATCTGCTGTTGCAAACTCCGGTCGAATGCGGCCATGACCGACAGTATGGTCCCTTCCATCGGGTCGGCGAGGGCGTCATATGCGTATTCGTTACCCAGACTGACGGCTTCGCTGAACGATTTTGCTGAAAAAAGGCCGGTTTCGCCGGCGGAATCACTGAGCCCCTGGAAGAACTGCGCGACAATTGCGCCGGAGTTGCCGCGCGCGCCATCGAGCAATGCATCGGCAACGCTCGCAAGCATGTGGCCCAGATGTTTCTGGCCCGGCGCCGTCAACAGGCCCAGGGCAGCACCCAGTGAAAGACTCAGGTTGGTGCCGGTATCACCATCTGCAACCGGGAAGACATTGATGCGATTGAGCGTCTCTTGTTCGCCCATGACGCGATGAATGCCGGACTGCAAGGCGCTTGCAAGGCTGTCACCGTCCAATGGGCTGGTCCGTTCTTGTTGTGTTATTCGCGCGGCAAAAGAAAGCCGTTGCCAAGATGTTCCAGGATGACGCCCTCGGGCGTGATTTCCTTGACCACCGGGCCCTCCGTCAGTCTTCCCCGTTCGCGATACTTGCTCATATTGACGAAGATAAACCGCTCCGCCGGATGTTCGCTATAGACATGTATATCCAGGTGCAGGTCCGGCAACATGATCGTGCCGTTCGCTCGAAGTTCATTGAATGTTGCATAGACTTGCGAAATTTTTTCCGGCGTTCTGACTACTGAAGCCGTGCGCCCGACTGGCTCAGGATCAGCGTCTGTGATGCCTTCTGTTGTTGACTCGGCGACCGGCACCGCTTGTTTTTTCTTTGCCTTCTCGACCATGGCCGAGAACGACACTGCGGACGACGTTTCGCGCGACGAGCCGCCCGAAACGTCGCCCGAAACGTCGGCCGGAATCGCCTCTGTAGGAGCTGGAATCGCCGTCGTCGGATTCAGTTCGGGTCTCAACATGACACCCAGCAGAACCACAAGGTTAATGCCAAGCAAGCCGCCCAGGACCCACAGCCAGCGCGGTGCGCGCGGCGGACTAGTCGCGTCAGGGACATCCGCAAATCCCGGCGTATTCTGTCTCTGGCGCTCGGTTTCAGATTTCTTTAACGCATCCAGGATAAATGACATCTTGATTCTCTAATGCTTCGCCAGGCGCGGTACGCCATCCAGTGCGAGCGATGAATTGATGATGATCTGGGTTTGTTGTCCCGCCAGTCCGTCGACTTTCAGGCGATGCTGCCGCTGAAAATCCTTCAGTCTCTCTTCGAGCTCCTTATCGAAATAATCGGCGTCGGCTGGCGTGCTTGCATCGGGGTCATAGTCGGTATTTATCGTGGCGAGACTCTGTCGCAGCCAGCGAACATTCTCGTCACGAGTGCCGGGTTTTATCGCCTTTGCCTGGCCGTTCGGCGGGCGCCAGATAAGCAAGTACTCGCCGAACCATAGTGAAGAAATCTCTTCGATTGAATGTATGCTGCGGCTTTGACCAAGCGCAAGCTCACCGTTCTGATCGTTCAACGACACCAGCACCGGTTGGTGGGTATTGCCGTTCCTGTCCGACAAGGTCAGCACTACCGGCCGATCGAGCTGGCGAATGCCGGTCCACGAGCCTCTCTGATACAAACAACTCAAGCCCGCGGCCTCGGCCTGTGAGCACGCCGTACCGTTGCCGGCCTGATATTCGATGCCCCAAAGTTCGAACAGGGTATCCATCGCCGAATTCGTGTCGGTGAATGCAGTTGCATCGATCAACACGTCTTCGAGGGGGTCGGAACCGATTTCCCCGCTCTGAGTAATCGCAATTTCAGACTCCGGGGCCTCGAGCGGCAGGGACAGAACCTCGGGAGGCCCAACATCCTGTTGCTTGAATATGGACCAGATACCGAGTGCGATGATTCCGGCGCCGGCCAGTCCGAGAACCGGCACCGCCCATCGAATCAGGCTGGCAGAAAACTTTTGTCCCGATACCTCGGCTGCAGCGCGTTCAACCAGATTCTTGCCGATATGTCTCGTTTCACGGCTGTACGCGCCCAGCATCGCACGGTCACAAATTACATTGATAATGCGTGGCACGCCGCCCGAAAGATTGAAGACCTCCTGCTTTGCGGCATCGTCGAAGACTTCGCCCAGGGCACCGGCAACTTTAAGCCGGTGATCGATGTACTGGCCGGACTCCTGGCGCGACAAGGGCTCCAGGTGATATCGGCCGGTTACTCGTTGCGCAAGCTGGCGCAGGTCGTCGCGCGCGAGAATCTCGCGCAGTTCCGGCTGCGCGATCAGAATTATTTGCAGGAGTTTTTGTTTGGCCGTCTCGAGGTTGGTTAACAGGCGCAGTTGCTCGAGCACCCCGCGTGAGAGGTTCTGTGCCTCGTCGACGAGCAGGATTGTACGGCGGCCTCGGGCGTGTGCAGCAAGCAAATGGCGATTCAGAGTATCGACCAGTGACTTTGCGCTGTGTTTGTCTTCGGGAGGTGGTGTGCTCAACTCCTCGCAAATGGCGATCAGAAACTCGAGCTCGGTCAACTGCGGATTGAGTATGAGCGCGACATCCACCTCGGCCGGCAAGCGGCCAAGCACTGTGCGAACGAGCGTCGTCTTACCGGTGCCGACCTCTCCCGTCAGCTGAATAAATCCGCCACTTTCGGAAATACCATAGACGAGATGCGCCAATGCCTCGCTATGTTGTTCGCTCATGAACAAATAGCGCGGGTCTGGCGTGATCGCGAATGGTTTCTCAGTTAGCCCGAAGAACTTTGTGTACATGGTCAGTCAATATAACCCTGCTCGTGACGTGTACCGCAGTGCTGATTCTACCTGATTTGGCCCGGATCCAATGTACGCGCGCGATTGACCGAGGATTTCCCGAAGCGGTTGCGAATGCCGTCTACAGCCTCGTCCACGGGAGAGCTTTGGAGCGTTTCTTCAGCGGCGAACAAGTCCCGCTGTTCTGCGCCGGACAGCTCGCTGCCACCGACCCCCAGTAATCTGATCTCGGCGCCAGGGTGCTCGGAGAGCCATTGGTGCAGCAACGCTCTTGCCGTCTGATATATCTGGTCGGTGCCGTGCCCTGGCGGGCGCAGCGCCCGCTGACGCGTAAAGGTCGTGAAATCTGCCTGCCGGATCTTGACCTGCACAGTGCCGGCGACCAGTTGCTTGGCCCGAATACGGCTGGCAGTGCGCTCCGCGAGTGCGAGCAATTGCTTGTCCATCTCACTCGTCTCCGTCAAATCCCTGTCGAAAGTCTCTTCGGCACTGATCGATTTGTCCGGCCGCGACGGTTCCACCGGCCGGTCATCGATGCCGGATGCCCTGTCGCGTGTCTTTTGTGTGAATCGGCCGAATATCGGATTGAGGTCTCGGTCCGGAGCTCTGCGGAGATCGGCAACGGTCTCGATGTTTATCTTGCTGAGCTTGGCGAGTGTCTTGCGGCCGATTCCGGGAATTACGCGAACCGGCAGGGGATCCAGTATCGACCGCGCGTCTTCTGGCATGACCACGACAAGTCCATCGGGTTTATCCAGGTCCGAGGCGATTTTCGCGACCAGTTTGTTTGCCGCAACGCCGATCGATGCGGTCAGGGAAGTGCGATCAAGTATTTTTTGCTTGATCGCTTTCGCGATCTCTACATCAGTTCCGAACAAAGCGACACTGTCTGTGACATCGAGAAATGCCTCATCCAGAGAGAGGCCTTCGACGAGAGGCGTGAATTCGCGGAATATCGCGAAGATCTCGTCGGACGCAGATTTGTAATGCGACATGCGCGGTGCGACACGAACGAGATCGGGGCAACGCCGCATTGCTTCGCGCATTGGCATCGCGGAATGGATTCCGTATTTCCGCGATTCATAACTTGCCGCCGCAACGACGCCACGATTGCTGCCACCGCCGACAACCAGCGGCTTGCCAAGCAGTGTCGGATCATCGCGTTGTTCGACGGAGGCGTAAAACGCATCCATATCGACATGCAGAATTTTTCGCTGTGCGGTTCGCCGCAAGACTAACTTCCTCTATCAACGATGTAACGCGCAAGCCACCGTAAGGGCTCGGCATCGTCTTCGAATGTTTCCAGTTGTTGCAATCCGGCCTGAAGCAGCGACTCGCAACGATTTCTTGCGGCTTCGACGCCAAAGAGTGACGGAAACGTGGCTTTCTTCAGCCGCTGGTCGGCGCCGGCCTGCTTGCCGATCACGTCGGTCTCTCCCTCAACGTCCAGGATGTCATCCTTGATCTGAAAAGCCACACCGATGTCCCGCGCAAATCGCTGTAAGGCGTCCTGCCGATCTTCTGACAATGTATCTGCGAGACAGCTTGCGCCCATGACGGCTGCTTCTATCAGGGCGCCGGTTTTCAACGCATACATCTGCTCCAGCTCGGATTCCGAGAGATTGAGTCCTTCCGATGACAGATCGATGGACTGCCCGCCGGTCATGCCGAGGGAGCCACAGGCACTCGCTACCGCCTCGACAAGCCGGTTGCGCTTGTCAGAGTTGATACCCGGGTTCATTGCCAGAATCTGGAACGCCAGAGGCTGCAATGCATCGGCGGCCAGTATCGCCGTAGCCTCATCGAATTTTCGGTGAACCGTCGGATGGCCGCGCCGCAAATCATCGTTGTCCATCGCGGGCAGGTCATCGTGGACTAACGAAAAAGCGTGGATGAGCTCAATTGCCATCGCCGGTGCATCCAGGAGCTCAGCGTCGATTTGCAGGCATTCGCCGGTCGCGTAGACGAGTAACGGCCGAACCCGTTTGCCGCCATTCAGGACGGAGTAACGCATCGCTTCGTGCAGGCGGCCGGGCGCCGCGACCGCTTCTGGCAATGCTTCATCGAGTTTGCCGGCTATCCGGCTGACGTAGTCGCTAATTCGCTCTGAAAATGGCGCTGACAATGAGCGCTCCTCGTCCGTGTATCTGCGGCTCAAGCGTACACTGAATTAGATACGCTTGTGAGCTGGGATATAATCTCGCCCCCGACCAAGCCGCCTCCTCCGGACTCGACATGTGGGCACAAGCTCAACCGAATATTGCGCTCGTAAAATACTGGGGCAAAAGCAATATCGCCAGAAATCTTCCGGCGGTCGGTTCTTTGTCCATCACGCTCGATGGACTCTATTCGCGAATGTCCGTGGAGATCCTCGACGATCCTGGACCCGATTCACTGACAGTGAATGGAGATGAAAATACAGAGCTGCTTGCCAGGGTCTCGGGCTGCATCGACTTGATTACTGGCAGCGAGCGGGGTGCTGCGAGAGTTCGGAGCGAGACCAACTTTCCAGTCGCCGCAGGACTCGCGTCTTCTGCATCGGCATTTGCAGCGCTGGTTACGGCGACTTATGAATGTGTGGGAAAGACAGCCGATACGTTAACAAAGGCCCGTATCGCGGGCAGTGTGTCCGGCTCTGCGGCCCGCTCGCTGTACGGAGGCTTCGTGGAATTGTCAGCCGGCGTCGAGGACATTGATGTTTGGCCAATCGCCGATGCACAAGACTGGCCCCTGAAAGTCGTCGTGGCGGTCACCGAGCCGGAACCCAAACTCGTGAGTTCGGGCGAAGCAATGATTCGTGGTGCGGAGACATCGCCTTTCTACGATAGTTGGGTTGAACGACAGCCCGAGGATCTGACAGCGGCGCGGACTGCTGTCGAGAACAGGGACTTTGAACAACTGGCCGCAGTCTCCGAACACAATTGCCTCAAAATGCATACGGTGATGTGGACATCGCGCCCGCCGATCGTTTATTGGAATAGCGCGACGCTGGCCTGTATGGAGGCGGTTCGCGAGCTGCAGAAAAAATCCGAGCCGGTGTTTTTCACGATCGATGCAGGACCACAACTCAAAGCCGTGTGTCTCCCTCCGGCCGAGGAAACAGTCAGGGATACTCTTGCCGGAATTGACGGCGTGGTGGAGATCCATTCGAGCGGGCTGGGGCTCGGCGCCCGCGTCCTGGAGGGGTCGTGACGTCCGCAGCTGCAAGTGCACCCGGAAAAGTTGTGCTCTGTGGTGAATATGCGGTTCTCGAGGGAGCGCCCGCAATCTGTATGGCAATCGACAGACGCGCACGAGCAGAAGTGACCGTCACGGCAGCGGATTACCAATCCGTTCGAACAAGCGGATTTATCGAGGGAGAGTGGCGCTTCGCAGCCAACGAAAAGGGAAATTTTGAATGGCTCGGGGAGGCTCCGCCGGCGGGTGGTCTGGAACTGTTGCGTAAAGTCTGGAGCGGCATGGACATAAACGGCAGTTTCGACATCAGCCTGGACACGTCGGAATTTCTCGACCCTGTCTCGGGCTCGAAACTCGGGCTCGGATCGAGCGCGGCGTTGACGGTCGCGCTGGTCGCTGCCTTGTCCAATGTGACGAACAGGGCAAATGATGACGCAACGGATGCGGCGGACGCGCACCGGCGATTGCAACATGGCCGGGGAAGCGGCGTAGACATCGCGGCGAGCCTGGCAGGCGGAGTAATCGAGTATCGAATGCGGGAATCAGCACCCTGCCGGCCGGAAAGATGGCCCGCAGGGCTTGAATACGCGCTTCTGTGGAGTGGTCTGCCAAGCAGCACCAGTGAGAAGCTGCAAAGATTCGACGAAGCACGACACAGTAAGGGGTCTGCAACGAGTATGTCGCGACTCTGTGATGCCGCCGAAGCGACCGCCAAATGCTGGTCGGCCGGGGCGACGGTCGAGCTTCTCGCCGGATTCCATCGATACGTCGAGGCGCTAATGCAATTCGATGTTGACCATGATCTCGGCATATTCGATGCTGGGCACAGGGAGTTGGCCGAGGCCGCGGTAAAACGCAGTCTCATTTATAAGCCTTGCGGCGCAGGTGGTGGTGACACGGGCGTCGTGTTTGCAAGCGACCGCGAGGCTGTCGCAGAATTCGCAGAGTTTGCCGACCAGTATGGCTATCGTTTACTGGACGTATCGCTGGAAGCCAGCGGTGTAATTGTTGAGAGCTGAGTAAAGCATTGACTGATTCACGAATCGCACATTTCTATCGCAAGAGCGTTGCCGAAAGAATTAATGAATTAGCTGATCGCGAGTTGATCGAGCCGGCGGACGCGCGTGCCTTGTTGGACAAGACTCAGTTACTCGAGCCTGAAGTCGCAGACAAAATGATCGAAAACGTCATCGGTGTGTTCGGCCTGCCGCTGGCGACCGCACCGAACTTTCTCGTCAATGGCCGGGATTACATCGTGCCAATGGTCGTCGAGGAAGCATCAGTCGTGGCTGGCGTCAGCAGCGCGGCAAAAACAGCAAGATCGTCGGGCGGTTTCAGGGTTACGTCCACAGACCCGATTCTCATCGGACAGATTCAACTGGTCGACATCGAAAATCCGGACCCGGCCGTACAGGCGTTATTCACGGCGAGCGACGAACTCATCGAGCTCGCCAACAGCCTGCAGCCAAACTTGCTTGCCCGTGGTGGTGGTACCAGGGAACTCGAGTTTTTCAAGTACAAAATGCCGAGCGGCAAATGGTCCGTCGTCATACACGTCCTCGTCGACACGCGAGATGCGATGGGCGCAAATCTGGTGAATACCATCTGTGAAGGGATGGCGCCGCGAGTCGAGGAAATTTCGAACGGCAGGGCGATCCTGAAGATTCTCTCGAACCTGGCCGACAGGTCAGTTGTGACGGCCCGCGTCATCATGCCGCTTTCGGAGCTTGCCCAGGAAGGATATACCGCGGAGGACGTTCGCGATGCAATCGTGCTGGTGAACGAATTCGCAAACACGGATCCGTACCGGGCAGCCACTCACAACAAGGGCATCATGAACGGAGTCGATGCCGTCGCAATCGCAACCGGCAACGACTGGCGCGCAGGGGAGGCCGCAGCACATGCCTACGCGGCTCGCAGCGGTGCATACCGTGCATTAACGAACTGGACTGTCGGCAATAAAGGCGACCTGCTGGGCGAACTCGTGATACCCATCAAGGTGGGTGTGGTCGGCGGTTCCCTCAAGTCAAATCCTGCGGCATTGCTTGGGCTCAAGATTGCGGGCACCAAGACAGCAACGGAACTCGCTGAACTCATGGGGGCCGTCGGGCTCGCGCAGAATTTCGCGGCCTTAAGGGCCCTTGTGACTGACGGTATTCAGAAAGGTCATATGAGCCTGCATGCTCGCAGCATCGCCTCGAGTGCGGGAACCCCGGAGGACCTCTTCGATCAGGTTGTCGATGGCATGATCGAAAGCGGTGACGTAAAGCGCTGGAAAGCACATGAGCTCATTGACGAACTGCAAGGCGATTCTGCGTCGACGGAAAGCGACGCAAGCCCGGACAACGCGGCACGTGGCACGGCGGCGGGAAAAGTCATACTCCTCGGTGAGCATGCGGTGGTGTACGACCGGCATGCACTGGCACTGCCCCTCGAGGCTGCGATTTCTGCAACGATCGTAGAAACGAGTGCCGATATCAAAATATCAGTCCCGGATTGGGATTTCGAACAAAGTTTCAAGATAGACCGGCCAGCACAGGGTGCGGCGGCGGCATTGGCGCTGATCATGCGGGCTCTCGGCGTCCACGATCGCAGCTTCTATGTTCGTGTCAGATCACGTATTCCGGCAGCGATGGGGCTCGGCGCATCGGCTGCGCTGGCTGTAGCAATCATCCGCGCGTTCAATGAATTGCTAAATCTCAATATGGACGATGCAGCCGTCGATCGGATGGCGTTCGAGTGCGAGAAGCTGGCGCACGGCAAGCCTTCCGGCATTGACAACAATATTGCGACCTACGGTGAACCGGTTCTTTACAGCAAGAGCAGTGCGACCCGGACAAAGCCGATTGCCCTGACGGAAGCGCCGCCGATCGTCGTTGCTTCAAGTGGCATCCGCGGCATCACCAAAGATCAGGTCGCAGGTGTTCGCTCGCGATACGAAAAAAATACGCAAGTCTACGAAACCATTTTCAACGAGATCGATGAAATCAGCCTGGCGGGCGCTCATGCACTGAAGACTCGTGACTACGATACGCTGGGTGCCCTGATGAATGTCTGCCACGGTTACCTGAACGCCTTGCAGGTATCGACGCCGGAGCTGGAGCAAATGATTCAAATCGCACGATCACATGGTGCAAGCGGCGCGAAGCTGACCGGCGCGGGTGGCGGCGGATCGATCGTGGCCTTGTGTCCGGACAAGGAGTCGGAAGTCGCCCGGGCACTACATGAGGCGGGTTACCAGATCGTTCGGATGAGAGACCGGTAGCAGCGCATGTTGGACCACAAAATCGTGTCGTCGGATAGCGAGGAGCTGATTCTCGTTGACGAGCGTGACAATGAACTTGGATTTCTGAGCAAGCAGCAATGCCACGACGGTGATGGAATTTTGCACCGGGCTTTCTCGCTTTTCGTCTTCAATGCGATGGGCGAACTCTTATTACAGAAGCGCAGCGCCGACAAGCGACTATGGCCGCTATTCTGGTCCAATAGTTGCTGCAGCCATCCAAGAAAAGGCGAGTCGATGGAGGTTGCAACACGCCGTCGTCTGCAGGAAGAACTCGATATACATGCGGATCTCGAGTTCGTTTACAAATTTTCCTACCGTGCCCAATTCGGCGAACATGGCTCCGAGAACGAACTGTGTTCCGTGTTTCTTGGCAGAACGGATCAGACCTATTCGACCAATGCCAACGAGATTGCGGAAGCCCGGTTCGTGTCCATCGATGCTTTGTCAAACAAGTTGCAAACGAATCCCGAAGAATTCACGCCCTGGTTCAAGATGGAGTGGGGGCGGCTGAGCAGTGAGTTCGCCGTTACGCTGGCTGCTTACACCAAATGAAATAATCAGCCGACGTAACGGTAGTACTCGATGCCGAGGTCCTGAAACTGTCGTTCATCGGCAC
>CAYLSX010000018.1:0-15359 GCA_964386685.1 uncultured Woeseiaceae bacterium
TCCTTTTTTACATAAAGTGAGACCTGTCCGGTATCTTTGAGCCCCACAACTTTCTCATAATCAGCCAGTAAGCAGTCTTGGGCGAGTGTTTGAGGAGGTTGCTATGAGCGACGCATGGCTTTGGATCCTGCTATTCCTGGGCAACGTGGCCCTGCTGTGGCTATGGGTTAACCATGTCATGAAGGCATTGCGAGGGCAGTGCCCGCATTGCGGCAGGTAGTACGACCCGTCGAACGTGATAGGGGATGAAAATTAATTCCGCTTTGACCCCAAAGCGGACGGCTTATCTCGCGTCCTTAAGATCGATGCTCCAGGTTCCGCCACCCTTCCATAACAGGTACAACAACATCGCCAGCAGCATCAATGGGCCGATCGGTTCAACTGGTTGTAATGGAAACAGCGATGGATCGTCCGCAACGATGTGTACATAGGTGGCGGCTACCATGATGATGGCGGCGATCGCTGCCGACAGTCGGGTATGAAGCCCGACGAACAGGGTGATGCCAAGCACCATCTCGATGACCGGAACCGAATATAAAACCAAGCTATAAAGCGGAATATTTGCCGCCGTGAGCTGCCCTGAGAATGCTTCACCAAGTTGCGGGACGACAACCTTCAGAACGCCGGCCATGAAAAATACGAAGCCCAGAAGAAGCCGCAGCACAAGGGTTGGTTTGTCACTGGAAGTAATGCGTAACTGATCGAAACTCATTTGACATCATGCTCCCATTGCCATCAACACTCGGGAACGTTGACGGCCAGGCCGCCCTGGGACGTCTCCTTGTATATGGTCGACATATCCAGTCCCGTTTGTCGCATCGTGTTGATCACCTGATCGAGTGAGACTCTGTGTGATCCGTCGCCCTGCATGGCGAGGCGCGCGGCGTTAATCGCTTTTAATGAGCCCATCGCATTACGTTCTATGCATGGTATCTGTACGAGACCACCAATGGGATCACAGGTAAGGCCGAGGTTGTGTTCCATGCCAATCTCGGCCGCATTTTCCAGTTGCTTGGCAGTACCGTTGAATGCTGCAACCAGCCCGGCGGCCGCCATGGAACAGGCGACACCGACTTCCCCCTGGCAACCCATCTCGGCGCCGGAAATCGATGCGTTAATCTTGTAAAGAATGCCAATCGCACCAGCCGCCAACAAGAATCGTTTGACGCCCTCCTCTTCAAAATCGGCAATGAAATATTTGTAGTAGTGCAATACGGCCGGAATGATACCGGCGGCACCGTTAGTCGGTGAAGTGACAACTCGGCCGCCAGCGGCGTTCTCTTCGTTCACGGCAATTGCATAGGTATTGACCCAATCCATGGTCTCCAGGCCGCTTTCATGTTCTCGCGACTTGAGCGACCGATAAAGGCGAGCCGCTCGGCGCGTAACTGCCATACGACCAGGCAGTACGCCCTCGGTATGCAGGCCGCGTTGAACACAAGCCTGCATCGCATCCCAGATAGATGTCAGCTTCTGATTGACTTCCGCCTCACTTCTCCAGCTCAACTCGTTTTGGTGGATCAAATCGGGTATCGACAAGCCGCTCGTCTTCGACTTCTCAAGTAGACCTGCACCGTCAGAAAATGGATGCGGTGGCTCACCGGTCTGCTTCGATGGTTCTTCTTCATCTCCACGAACAATGAAGCCGCCGCCCAACGAGAAATAATCGTCGGTCAAAAGTGTCTTGCCTTTGTCATCAAGTGCAGTGAAACGCATTCCGTTGGTATGTCTTGCGAGAGGCTCGCCATAATCGAAAATCAGATCATTGTCGGGATCGAAATCGATCGCCGTATCGCCGCCAATATTCAGACGGTGATCTATATTGATCTGCTTGAGCATCCCGTCAACCGAATCGGGATCAATTGTTTCCGGCGCTTCGCCGCTTAACCCTAAGAGAATTGCGGAGTCGCTGCCGTGTCCTTTGCCGGTGTACGCCAACGACCCATAAAGCCTCACTTCCAGCTTGCGAACACTCTTAAGGGATGGCTCGAGTCGGCCGACAAACTCACGCGCGGCTTTCATCGGGCCGACCGTGTGTGAGCTCGACGGTCCGATACCGATCTTGAAAATATCGAAGATGCTGATGGATGACATGACTAATCGTCGAGCGTCAGCAGGCTGGCATTGCCACCGACCGCAGAGATATTGTTACTTACCGTGTATTCGCTGCCGAAGCGTGGCAAGTAGTGCGGTCCACCGGCTTTAGGTCCGGTTCCCGACAGGCCGCGGCCACCGAAAGGCTGAACGCCCACGACCGCCCCGATCATGTTTCGATTGATATAGATATTTCCCGCGCCCGATTGTTCCGTAATCGCCCTCGCGCGGCTACTGATTCGGGTATGCACGCCCATCGTCAGGCCGTAACCCAGTCGATTGACGGCGTCCACGGTCTCCGCGAGTTTGTCGCTTGAATAACGCATGATGTGCAATACGGGTCCGAAAACTTCACGCTGTAACAGGTCCAGACTGTCAATCTCAATAGCCGTCGGCGGATAAAATGTTCCGCCATCTGCTTCTTCCGGCAGCTCACACTGGTGAATCACAGTTGCCTTTTTCGAGATGTCGTCAACGTGTTTCGCGATATCGTCTCGCGCCCGCTCGTCAATCGTGGGCCCGACATCAGTTGCCAGGTTAGATGGATCACCGATCCGCAACTCCTCCATGTGCCCAGTCAACAATTCGATCACGCGCGGTGCGATCTCTTCCTGCAGGCAAAGTAGCCGGAGTGCGGAACATCGCTGGCCGGCGCTGTTGAATGACGATGCAATAGTATCGAGTACCACCTGCTCAGGCAGCGCGGTACTGTCGACGAACATTGCGTTTTGCCCACCTGTCTCGGCGATCATCGTCGCGATCGGCCCTTCTTTGGCGGCAAGCGCCTGGTTGATATGCCTTGCTGTCTCTGTCGAGCCGGTAATTGCCACGCCCGATACTCTCGGGTCCGCAATCGCGTGTGCACCGATCGTGGAACCGCGACCCGGCAGAAAGTGCAACACTCCACCCGGCACGCCGGCATCGAGGAGCAGTTGCACAGCGCGGTGGGCAATCAGCGTCGTTGATTCCGCCGGCTTGGCAAGCACTGCATTGCCGCTGGCCAAAGCGGCGGCGACCTGGCCGGTGAAAATGGCCAACGGGAAGTTCCACGGACTGATACAGACAAAAATCCCGCGCCCTCGCATGCCCAACTGATTGAGTTCACCGGTGGGGCCCGGGAGCGTCGTCCTCTCGCCGTAATGTTTGACTGCCTGAACTGCATAATAGCGAAGGAAATCAACCGCTTCGCGCAATTCCGAAGCGGCATCCGGCACGGTCTTTCCCGCTTCCTTTACGCAGATAGCCATCAATTCCGTTGCATGTTGTTGGTATAGATCCGCGGCCTTTTGCAATATCGACGCCCGATCGGCAGCCGGTGTACGGTCCCATGCGGGTTGCTCTGCCACGGCAATATCCAGCGCCTTGTCGACTGCTGCGATATCTGCCGTGGTATAGACGCCGACGACTTCGTCTGTGCGGGCAGGATTGACGGATGACTTTTCCTCGCCAGGAATTACTTGCCCACCGACGATCGCCGACGCAGACAGACTCTTCGCCGATGCTTTTTGCATCTCATCTAACAGTGTCGCCGTGAACCTGCGATCCGGCAGATTGAAGCCCTGGGAATTTTTTCGATCCGGTTGAAAAATATCCAGTGGTGAGGGAATGCGGGGATGCGGTTTCGATTCACTGGCGCGCGTAACATCGATCGGATCCGCAACGATGTCCTGAACATCGATACTCTCGTCAACGATGCGGTTTACGAAGGAGGTATTTGCACCATTTTCCAGGAGACGGCGTACAAGGTAAGGCAACAAGTCTTCATGGCTGCCGACGGGCGCATAGACCCGGCAGGGGCGTTCGAATTTATCGGAGTTGATTACCTCGGCGTATAAGTCCTCACCCATTCCGTGCAACCGTTGAAACTCGAATTCAGTGTTTGATCCGGCGAAATGCAGGATGCTCGAAAGTGTGTGCGCATTGTGTGTCGCAAATTGCGGATATAGTCGTCCGCCGGAGTTGATCAGTGTTGTTGCACAGGCAAGGTAGGACACATCTGAGTGCGCTTTTCTCGTAAACACCGGGTAGCTCTCAAGTCCCAGTTCCTGCCCGAGTTTGATCTCGGTGTCCCAATACGCGCCTTTGACAAGTCGTACGGGAATTTTTCTGCCAACAGCCTCGGCAAGGCCGATCAGGTGCTTCACAACATCTAGTCCGCGCCGAAGGTAGGCCTGTACGGCAAGGCCCAGACCTTCATATCCTGCCAGGCGCTCATCCTTGAATACCTTCTCAAATATCTCGAGCGATATCTCGAGGCGATCGGCCTCTTCCGCATCAATCGTCAACGCGATGCCACGATCGCGCGCCTGTACTGCCAATTCAGTAATCCGTGGAACGAGCTCGTTCATGACACGGTCGTACTGGGTGTATGAATAGCGTGGATGCAGTGCGGAAAGTTTTACCGAGATACTCGGTGCGGCAAAAATATCCATCGACGATTCAACGCTATTGCCAATGCTCTCGATCGCCGAGCTGTACGACTCGAGATAGCGGGCCGCATCCTTTTCCGTCAGCGCTGCCTCGCCCAGCATATCGAACGAGTAGCGAAAGCCCCTGCTTCCTTTCTTTCGCGATCGGGCAAGCGCCTCTTCGATTGTCCTGCCCATGACGAACTGATGACCCATGATGCGCATCGCCTGGCGCATCGCAGTTCGCACCACCGGCTCGCCGGCGCGACCTGCCAGCTTGCCAAGAAAATTTGCCGGATTGGTAATCGTCGCATCGCTGAGCGTCAGCAGCTGGCCAGTCAGCATCAGGCCCCAGGTCGATGCGTTGACGAACAGGGAATCGCTTTCGCCGAGATGATCCTGCCATTGCGCAGAGGTAATCTTATCTGCAATCAACCGGTCCGCTGTGTCGGCATCCGGAATCCTCAATAAGGCCTCTGCGATGCACATGAGCAATACGCCTTCTTCCGAAGACAGATCGTATTGCTGCAGGAAAGCGTCGATGCCGCCCTCCTTCGCAGATTGTTTTCTCACGGCGCGCACGAGCTTGGCCGCCGTCCCCTGAATCTTTGTTCGCGCAGACTGTCCCGAGTCGGCTATCTCGATCAGTTCGTTGACGAGGGGCTCTTCGTCGGCGAGGTACTTGTCACTTACGGACCCCAGTGGCCCCGCTTTGACGTAGGAGTGATCGGTGAAACGCATGAAAATCAACCTGGCCTGTTAGCTCAACCGCGATTCCGTTCTCGGAGCATGCGGCGTGTATGTTTGTCCGGTTTGCCGCGCGTGCGCGGCATTTGTTTTCGGTCTACTTTTATCTGACTCATCAATTCCTGGCGCTCTTGTTGCGACGCGGCGTCTTCCTCGTAGCATTTTGCCATCTCGTTTGCCGGGCCGCGCCCGGCCGGCAACGAAAGCACAGTCAATCTGTACAACAACTGGCTCCTGACGAGCTCGATAATGTCGCCCGGCACGACCCGGTTGCCCGATTTGGCTCGCTCGCCGTTGACCTTCACATGACCTCCCTGAACTGCTGCCGAAGCCAGTGTTCTGGTCTTGTGAAATCGGGTGAACCAGAGCCAACGATCGACCCTCAGGCCTTGTTCATTCTTGTTCGTCACCGATCCGCCGTGTCAATCTGCTCCTGATATACTTTGCAGCCTTTGAGTTCGGAGGGCAATGCCGTGCCCGGAAATTTTTTCGATTATCTGGCTGAACAAACCGAGGCACTGAAAGATCAGGGGCTTTTCAAGCAGGAACGACTGATCGCCGGCCCGCAGCAAGCAGCGATCAAGGTCCTGGACAATGGCGGCACGACGGAAGTCATCAACCTGTGCGCCAATAATTATCTCGGCCTCGCCAATCATCCGGAAATCATCAAAGCGGCTCATACCGCGCTGGATGCATACGGCTATGGCATGGCCTCGGTGCGCTTTATCTGCGGCACGCAAACCATTCACAAGCAGCTCGAGGAACGCATCAGTCAATTTCTGGGCACCGAAGATACGATCCTCTATCCGTCCTGTTTCGACGCGAACGGAGGCCTTTTCGAGACACTTCTGGACGAGCACGACGCTGTCATCAGTGACGCGCTCAATCATGCCAGCATCATCGACGGCATAAGGCTCTGCAAAGCGAAGCGCTTCAGATTTCAAAACAACGATATGAACGACCTGGAGGCCCAGCTTAAAGCCGCCAGTGATTGCCGACGTAAATTGATTTCGACGGACGGCGTATTTTCGATGGACGGCACGATCGCGGACCTCGAAGCCATTTGCGATCTCGCAGAGCGCTACGACGCGTTGACGATGATCGATGACGCACATGCCGCCGGTTTTCTTGGCGACAACGGCAGGGGAACACACGAATACCGTGGTGTCATGGGCCGCATCGATATCATCACGGGCACGCTAGGCAAAGCCCTCGGCGGCGCCTCCGGCGGCTACACGTCGGGACGCAAGGAAATCGTTGGCTGGTTACGGCAGCGTTCCCGTCCGTACCTGTTTTCCAATTCGGTTGCGCCGGCAATCGCGGCCACGTCGATCGCCGTGCTCGATCTGCTGGAGAACGACGCGTCATTGCGCAATCAGTTATGGGAGAACGCCAGCTATTTCCGCGAGCAGATGAGTTCGCTCGGATTTGAACTCAAACCCGGTGCACACCCCATCATTCCTGTAATGCTCGGTGATGCGAAGCTGGCAACAAGCATGGCCGATCGATTGTTGGGGCACGGAATCTATGTAATCGGTTTTTCCTTTCCGGTTGTGCCGAAAGGCCAAGCGAGGATACGTACACAGATGTCCGCCGGACTGAATCGGGAGCACCTCGATGGAGCGGTCAATGCGTTTGCCGAAGTTGGCCGGGAGCTAAAAGTCATATGAAAGCACTGGTTAAGTCGAAAGCCGAACGCGGTATCTGGCTTGAGGACATCGATGTTCCGAAGCCGGGACACAATGACGTCCTGATCAAGATCGCCCGCACTGCAATTTGCGGTACCGATATTCACATCTATCAATGGGACGACTGGGCCAGCAAGACCATTCCCGTGCCGCTCGCCGTCGGTCATGAATTCAGTGGCGAAGTCGTCGAGTGCGGAAGCGAGGTCAAAGGCTTCGATATCGGAGACCGCGTCTCCGCCGAAGGTCACATCACATGTGGTGTATGCCGAAACTGTCGCGCCGGACGCCGCCATCTCTGCATCAACACGGTCGGGGTCGGTGTCGACCGACCGGGTGCATTCGCCGAGTACCTGTCCGTGCCGGCATTCAACGTATTCAAATTACCCGACGTGATCACTGACGACATGGCAGCCATTCTTGATCCGTTAGGCAATGCAACGCACACCGCGCTTTCCTTCGATCTGGTCGGTGAAGATGTGCTCATCACTGGCGCCGGTCCAATCGGCATCATGGCAGTCGCCATCGCGAGGTACGCCGGCGCACGGCATATCGTCATCACCGATGTCAACGACTATCGCCTGGCACTGGCGAAGAAAATGGGCGCCTCAGTTGCGTTGAATGTAACCAACGGCTCGCTCGATGACACGATGGCCGAACTCGGCATGGAAGAAGGATTTGATATCGGCATGGAAATGTCAGGGAACCCTTCTGCGTTCAGGGACATGCTGAGAACCCTTCACCACGGCGGCCGGGTTGCGCTGCTTGGTATTCCGCCCGGCGAAACCGCAATCAACTGGAACGATGTCATATTTAAAGGATTGATTTTAAAGGGAATTTACGGACGTGAGATGTTCGAGACCTGGTACAAAATGGCAAGCATGCTGCAGAGCGGGCTCGACATCAGCCCCATTATCACTCACCACTTCGATGTCGCTGACTACGAACAGGCGTTCCAGCTCATGGAATCGGGACAATCCGGCAAAGTAATTCTTAACTGGCCCTGAAAGAGACAGGGTTTATTCGAACTTACAAAAGCAATGCGAATAAACACCTTTCGGATCGTTGAATCTCATTAGTGGCGTTAGCGCGTTGACGATTTTGTTAAGACGCTGCATGGACGCCGATTGTCTGCCGACAAACGCTTTGGGATCGATGCCGAGAGATTTTGCGGTTCCAAGAAAATCGACGGCGAGTTGTTCGCCAGGCGTTAACTCTTTTTCGATAATTATCTGCCCATAGCTTCCCTCATCCATATCGGCAAGCTCCGCGGCTGCGGCGATCGCATCGTCGAGGTTACCGATCTCATCGATCAAACCGAAGTCGAGCGCGTCCATTCCGGTCCACACCTGTCCCTGACCGATGCGGTCGACCTCCGCCTTGTCAAGATTGCGGTGCTGAGACACCTTGCTAATGAAATCGTCGTAACCCTTTTCGATGATGGTCTGGAACAATGCTTTCGCATCGTCCGACATCGCCCGGTCAGGTCGTAACTCGCCCGCCCAGGGTGTCGTACCGACACCGTCTGTCGTTATGCCAATCGCGGCCAAAGACCGCTGAAATGTCGGAAACATGCCGAAAATTCCGATCGAGCCGGTGATGGTCGCTGAATTTGCATAGATCTTGTCGGCTGCCATCGAAATCCAGTAGCCACCGGAAGCAGCCACGCTGCTCATGGACGCAACGACCGGCTTGCCATCCTCCTTCAGGGCTTCGATCTCGTTGCGAATCACCTCCGACGCAAAAGCGCTGCCGCCCGGGCTGTCGACCCTGAGCACAACGGCCTTAACCGAATCGTCGTTCCTGGCGCGGCGCAGCAGCCTCGCCGCGGAATCGCCGCCAACCAGGCCCGGCGGTTGTGACCCGCTGAGAATCTCGCCCGATGCAACGACGATCGCGACGTTATCATCGCCGCTCTTGTCGCCCTTCAACAGGCGCGTCTGCGATAGGTATTCATCGAGCCCAATCGCTCGATAGCTGTCCGGATTTTTGGTATCCGTACCAGCGTATTCGGCGATTCTCGAATTGACGGCGGCTCTCGTCATCAATCCGTCGAGCAGGCCCGCACGCAGTGCGACAGCGGCGAGATCGCCGCCCTCACTCCTGGCGTTTTCCAGCAGATTGTTGGAAAAATCGTCAAGCACGCTGACATCAAGTCCGCGCGCCGCGGCGACGTCTTGCTTATAGTTAGTCCATAGCTGATCCAGCAGCCGCCCCGTCGAACTGCGGTCCTCTTCCGACATGTCGGTGCGCATGTAAGGCTCGACAAACGACTTGTGTGTGCCGACTTTGAAAATGTTCCAGTCGATGCGTAGTTTATCTATCGCTTCTTTGAAATAATTTCGATAGGCGCCAAATCCCGGCAGAAGCAGCAAGCCATCGGGGTGCATATAGGCCTCATCGGCATGTGAGGCGAGGTAATAAGACTGGTGTCCGTAAAAGTCAGCACTTGCTATGACCGGCTTGCCGGATAAACGAAACTCATCCAGTGCCGTGCCGATTCGGTGTAACTTGCTTAGGCCGCCACCGCTGAGACCACGAAGATCGAGCACGACCGCTTTGATGCGTGAATCGTCTCTGCCGTATTCCAAGCCGTCAATGATGTCCTGCACCAGGGTCTGCGTATCCTCGTCTCCGAGAAGGCCCGCGATGGCCCGCTCATAGGGGTCGCCTTCCAACTGTTCGACAAGCGCACCATGCGGCTGAATGAGAAGCGCTGCTTCACTGGGAAGTCGCGGCGTCGTCGATGAGATCGCGTTTAACAGGATCGAAAAGATGAACAGCAGCACCAGTAGGTGCATCACCTTACGCACGCCATTGACCCCGGTCCACAACGCGGACAGGACTCTTCCTACGATCCCAAGCTTACTCATTCATTACTCCAGTACATTCAGTCAGGAACCAAAAACAACGACAAATCCGGCCAGAACATGATCAGGATAACCGATAAAAGAAGAATCATCAGGAACGGAAAAGTCGCCGAATACACGGTCATTATGGGTTTATCGAATCTATAACTCGCGATGAACAAGTTCAAGCCCACAGGCGGCGTCAGATAACCCAATTGCATGGCGGCGAGAAAAATTATCGCCAGATGTACGCTATCGACCCCATACTGAGCCGCGATTGGGATAATCAAAGGTACGATCAGCACGATCGCAGAGAAAATATCGAGTATGGCGCCGAGAATCAGCAGGAATATCAGCAGAATGACGAGGAACGTGGTCTTGCTCGTGACCAGTTCGGCGACGAACGCCAGCAATTTTTGCGGTATTTCTGCATCGATCATGTAGTTCGTCGACGCGAGCGACGCGCCGACAATGATCAATATCCCGCCGACGAGCAACATCGACTCACGCATGATTCCTGGCAATTCTTTCAGCTTGATTTCACGCAGGACGGCGACATCGATGAACAACACATACGCCGCAGTAATTGCCGCCGCTTCGGAGACCGCAAAAAACCCGGAATAGATGCCGCCAAGTACGACGATCGGCAATGGAATCTCCCAGATAGATTCCCTGACGGCCGCCCTGACCTCTTTGAATGAAAATGACTCCTTCGGCTTCACGTTTTTCCGACTTACCCACAGACTATAGCCAGACAGCATTGCGAGCATGACGAGCCCTGGTAATACGCCGGCGCGAAACAGGTGATCGATGGAAACCTCGGAGATCACGCCGTAAAGAATGATCGGCAACGACGGGGCGAACAGGAGGCCCAGACTGCCCGATGAAGTCACCAGCCCCAGACTAAACTTTTCGGGATATCCGTCCTGCCTGAGTGCCGGATAGAGGATGGCGCCCAACGCTATGATTGTCGCACCAGTGACGCCCGTAAATGCCGTGAAGAAAGCGCAGGCCGCCAGTGCGACGATCGCCAGCCCGCCTGTCATCCATCCGAGTATTGCGTCCGTCAGTCGAACCAGACGTCGTGGCGCACCACTCTTGCTCAGGAGATAACCGGCAAACGTAAACAAGGGAATCGCGGACAAGAACGGCATACTGCCGATCCCCAGAATTTCCAGAGGAACGTTCATGAGATCCGTATCGGTACGCATATATCCGAGCATTGCGCTGGAAGCAATAATCGTGAAAAGTGGTGCGCCGAGAATCGCCAGCAGAATGAGAATGATGCTGAGGACAATCACGGCTCTTCAGACCGCTTAGGTGGTGCTACGAGCGCCATCGCTCTCTTGACCGATGACAGTGCAAATCGATACGTCATCAAAAAGAAGGCAACGGGCACGATCCCGTGCGCCAGCCATGCCGGAAAATCGATTAGGACCGTGTCCTGGTATTCGACTTCGATCTGCAGCCATCGATACGCGTGCCAGGCAACCACGCCGCAAATCACCGCAGCGAACGTTTCCACCACCAGCCGAGTCACGGATATCATCTTCTCGGAGAGCAGATGCGATAACACGTCGATGCGCAGGTGCCGGTCATCACGACTGGCGGCGATGGAGCCAAGCATTGCGATCCACAAGACCAGCAGCTTGATCAACTCGTCCGCCCAGATGATCCCGGTTTCGAAAATTTCGCGTAATACGATCTGACCGACCGCCAGGACAATCATCGCGGTCAGTAACAGAACCAGGACTGTGTTTTCTGCTGCGGTTCCGAACCTTTCCAGGCGATCCAATACCTTGGAGTTCGGATCAGGCACTAATCAGCCCCGGCCGCATCTGCCTGCTGATTCCGATAGTCCTCGATGTGTCTGACCATCTCGTCATACAGCTCCAACGAAAACATGCCCTTCGCGCCGAGCTCTCGATTGGTTTTTTCCATGACCTTTCGGAATTTTTCCACTTCGCCTTCATCGGGCATGACACTTTGCACGCCGGAATTCAACAGCGCCTCTTTGGCGTTGCGATTCTCTTCGGGCTCGCGCCGGCTAAACTCGGCGTACATGGCACCCATAACCTCACGCACGATCCGTTGATCCTGTTCCGCCAAGCGGCCGAACGCTTTCGCATCGATCGCCATCAGGCCCATCGAGAACAGGATCGGCATCTCCGTCACATATTTGACCCGCGTGTGCCATTGCAGGGCCAGCGTGCCGGTCGGAGGAAACGCGATGATGTCGATAAGACCGGTCTGCAGTCCCGTCATGACATCAGTTATTGGCAAGGTAACTGGAGACAGCTCCAGCGCATCCATAGCTGCATAGCTGATCGTGTCACCTTCCGGAACCCAGACTCGTTTGCCCTTGAGATCGTCCAGGCCGCGTACGGGTTCATTCGACATCAAATACGCAAAACCACCATTGGTGAAGCCGAAGCTGATAAAGCCAGCCTCTTCCAGACCCTGTAGCAATGTGTCATCCAGTTGCTCGCGCACATAATCCACTTCGGCCGCGGATTCAAACAGGAATGGCAGGCCATAGATGTTTACGTCCGCATAGCGGTCCTGAAGGTCAGTAGGAGTGAAAGCACCGCCATGCAGTCGCTTTGTCCTAATCGCGCGCAGCACCTGCTCGCTGTTTCCCTGGCTGCCGCCGACGTACAGCTTTACGTTGACGCGACCATCGGTGCGTTCCTTGATTTCCTTGGCGCCCTTACGCATGTCTTGCACCCAAGCTGAGCGTTCCGGCGCCAGCGTCGCTAGCTTGAGATCGACAGCGGCTGCCGATACCGACAGCAGGAGCATTACTGTGACGATTGCAATTTTAAATCTGTTCATATCTTGCATCCAAAACTAAAAATCCGGGGAAATTAGAAGTAGTCATCAGCCGAAGCCAATAATTCGCTTGCACTTCGTTGGGCTAACACGTTACTCAATGTATACCCGGGTACTTCCGGGTCGGCAGACATTACTTCAGTCAACAAGCGATCGTGTAACTCACGATCGTAGAGAGCGCGCGCGTAATTTTCAGCAAAATCCACTTTTGCAGAAAGGTCATGTCCACCAGTGAGTTCGATTGCTCGTTCGAAGAACTCGCGAGCTTCTTCGGGCCTTCCGCCAAGGCTCTGCGGCATCAATGTCAACAGAATTCCCAAGTACTTGTAAACGTCACTTTCGACGGTCGAACCACTGATCTCGACGTATCGTAAAAGCAATGCCTCCAGTTGCGGCAGGCGTGCGAGCGCGTTCATATCGTCGGCGTGAGCCAGCGTGTATGCGAGCGCCGCAAGTGAATAACCATAGGTCATCTCGGCATGTTTGTCTGTCAAACCAGCAAGGCTTGCTTCGAAGTCTGCGAAGATGGCCGTATTCCAGTTACAACCCTGGCTATAGGCGTTGCAGACGCCTCGCTGTGCATAATTTAGAGCCCGCGTCGTTAACCTGTCCGCACGTTCCGGTTCCTCAGCGAATACCGCCCCGTATGTTGCATACATTTTGGCTGCCGCAATCAATAAATCAGGATCGTCGGGGCTGCTTTCGAGCATGCTGTCAAGCAGCAGCATGTATGCGGGTGCTCCGTCACGCACGATTTCAGGGTCATTCTGATTGAGCATGGCTGCCGACAGGTCGTTCGCAAAGCCGCTGGCTGCAGATGAAATCAAGGAGGCACAGCCGGACAGCAGCATGCATGCAGCAAGCATTGCCAACTGGCTGATTCGAACGCTGATTCCAAGCGAAGTGCTCATGCCCCGACAGACCCCTTCGGTGCGGATAGGTTCCGCACACCAATCTCTGGGCCCGTATTATACGGACACTATGAAATTGTTCTGCGGTTTAGAGTGAGACTAAAGCAGCGAATAATGTGACAGGTATCGCAAAAAAACGCTTAAATTTTCTCTTTGATTCGCGCTGCCTTGCCGGTTCGACCACGAAGGTAGTAAAGCTTCGCACGACGAACATCACCACGCCGTTTTACTTTGACAGCACTGACGACCGGGCTGTGAGTCTGGAATACCCGTTCCACGCCCTCGCCATGAGAAATTTTGCGAACAGTAAACGACGAATTCAGGCCACGATTTCGCTTTGCAATCACGATGCCTTCAAATGCCTGTAAACGCTCGCGGGTACCTTCTCTAACCTTTACCTGAACAACGACGGTATCTCCCGGAGAGAATTCCGGAATATCTTTGTTGATTTGTTCCTGCTCGATTGACTCGATTATTTTGCTCATCATTCTCTACCTGTTGCGTGCTCTTGCTCCGTGAGGAACTCATCGAGCAATGCCTGTTGTTCAAGATTCAATTCCAATTTTCTCACAAGATCCGGGCGCCTCAAATAACTGCGGCCCAGCGCCTGTTTGTGTCTCCATCTGGCAATCTCTGCATGATTGCCGGACAACAACTCCGGCGGCACCTGCCTGCCTTCGACTTCTTCGGGCCGCGTGTAGTGCGGGCAATCCAGCAGGCCTTCCGAAAAAGAATCCTGCGCCGCGGAGTCCTCGTCGCCGAGCACCCCGGGAATTAACCTCGCTACCGCGTCAATCACGGCCATGGCCGCGATCTCCCCGCCGCTGAGCACAAAATCGCCCAGCGAAATTTCTTCATCGACTTCTGCCTCGATGAGCCGTTCGTCGATGCCTTCATAGCGGCCGGCCAGCAGTATCAGTCCCGGCAGTTGTGCCAATCGTTCCGCCGCCGCCTGATCGAATACTGCGCCCTGCGGACTCAGGCAAATGACCCGACAACCATCCGGCATCGTCTGCCTGGTCTCCCGAATCGCCGCCGCAGCAGGCTCGAACTTCATCACCATGCCGGGACCACCCCCATAAGGGCGATCATCGACCGTGCGATGAACGTCGTCGGTGAAGTCCCGCGGGTTCGAATACCCGATGGACACCAAGCCACGTGCAACGGCCCGTCCGACAACTCCGTACTCGGCCACAGAAGCGACCATTTCAGGAAACAAACTGACAATGCGAATGTGCATTACATCAGTCCCATTCCCAATCGACGCTGATCTGGCCTTTGCCTAAATCAACATCCAAAATTACCTCGCCCATCACGAACGGGATCAGGCGTTCCTCATCCCCGTCCACGACGAGCACATCGTTCGCGCCGGTCGCCATCAGATAAGCCACTTTCCCCAGCGATCGGCCGTCGCGGTGCACGACCAGCAATCCTTCCAGATCAGTCCAGTAAAACACGTCGTCCTGTGTCTGCGGCAGATCTTCGCGTGTCACTGCGATTTCTACATCGAGCAACTCCGCCGCCGCGTCCCGGTCTTCGATGTCGGTCAGTTTCGCGATCACCGACTTGCCGTGCCGTTTGCCGTCTTGCACCGTTACTGCCTGCCAGCCATCGCCGCGCCTGAGCAACCAGTTTTGATATTCGAGAATCCCTTCACGGGGCTCGGTGTGCGAAATCACCTTGACCCAGCCCTTGACGCCGAATACCCCTGCTATTCGGCCAAGGACAACTTGCGTCACTTCTTGTCGCTGTCGGCTGCCGCATCCTCTTCGGGTGTTTCTTCAGTGGCAGCGGCGTCCGCTGGCTCGTCGTCGCTCGCCCCGGCAGCCTCCT
>CAYLSX010000018.1:15459-15658 GCA_964386685.1 uncultured Woeseiaceae bacterium
GCTCGTCGTCGCTCGCCCCGGCAGCCTCCTCAGGCTTCTCGTCTGTCGCTTCGACCGCATGTTCCGCTGTCGCGGCTTCGTCAGCTTTAGCTTCCTCAGGCACGTCGGCGGCTTGTTCCGCTGTCACGGCTTCGTCAGCTTTAGCTTCCTCAGGCACGTCGGCGGCTTGTTTCGCTGTCGCGTCTTCCTCGGCCTTCGC
>CAYLSX010000018.1:15758-24013 GCA_964386685.1 uncultured Woeseiaceae bacterium
CTCCTCCGGCGCTTCAGCGGCTTCTTCCTCGGCCTTAGCTTCCTCGGGCGCCTCGTCTTCTTCCTCGGCCTTCGCCTCCTCCGGCGCTTCAGCGGCTTCTTCCTCGGCCTTAGCTTCCTCGGGCGCCTCGGCTTCTTCCTCGGCCTTGGCCTCCTCAGGCGCTTCGGCGGCTTGTTCCACTGTCGCGGCTTCGTCAGCTTTGGCTCCCTCAGGCGCTGCCTCGGCTTTCACCTCTTCAGTGGCCTCAACAGCCACGTCGGGCTTGGCCTCACTTGCCGGTGCCGGTTTCTTGCGCTTGCGGTCGCGGCCGACTTTGCCCCTTTCCTTGGCCTTGAGCAGCGAAGCCACTCGGTCCGAAGGCTGGGCGCCCTGGCCAATCCAATACTGGACCCGCTCCACATCAATGCGAAGCTCTTCCTCATTGCCCTTGGCTACAGGGTTAAAGAAGCCCAGTCGCTCTATATAGCGGCCGTCACGACGATTACGACTGTCCGTGACCACCAGGTGGTAAAAAGGGCGTTTTTTCGCACCGGCGCGCGAAAGACGAATACTGACCATTTCAATTCCGTTAGATTTAGTGACAGGCAGGCGTGCCTACGCTCGGGGGCGGGCCCGAGTAAAGCGCGCATTTTACTCATTTCCTGCTAAATGTGAAGCGTTTTGCCAAGGAAAATCAGGGTTTTGGCATCATTCCGGGCGGCATTCCCCGCATCATCTTCTTCATGCCGCCACGGGACATCTTTTTCATCATTTTCTCCATCTGCAGATGCTGCTTAAGCAGGCGATTTACATCCTGAACCTGCATGCCGGCACCCGTGGCGATGCGACGCTTGCGTGAGCCATTGATGGTTTTCGGAAAGCGGCGTTCCCCCGGCGTCATGGAATTGATAATGGCGATCTGGCGCTTGAGCTGCTGCTCGTTGGTTTTGTCTTTCAGGGCGGCCGGATCGATATTGCCCGGCATCGGCAACTTCTCGAGCAGCGCACCGATGCCGCCCATATTCATCATTTGTTCGAGCTGGTCTCGCAAATCGGAAAGATCGAAAGCGCGGCCCTTTTTCAGCTTCTTCTGCAGTTTGTCAGCTTTTTCGCGGCTGACTTTGCCTTCTATTTGTTCGACGAGCGACAGGACATCGCCCATGCCGAGGATTCGCGACGCCATCCGGTCCGGGTGAAATGCCTCCAGGGCATCGATCTTCTCGCCGACGCCCATGAATCGGATCGGCTTGCCGGTGACTTGCCGCACTGACAGGGCTGCACCACCTTTGGCGTCGCCGTCGGCCTTGGTCAGAATGATGCCGGTAAGTGGCAGGGTCTGATCAAAGGTTTGAGCAGCGTTGACGGCATCCTGGCCTGCCATGCTATCGACAACAAAAAATGTTTCGTGCGCGTTCGACTCTTCATGCACGCGGCTGATTTCCGCCATCATCTTCTCGTCGATGTGCAAGCGCCCGGCCGTATCGACAATGAGTACGTCAGCATGTGAACGGCGGCTCTCGTCCAGGGCACGTTTCATGATCGATTCGGGTTTCTCGTCGTCAGCACTATTGCAATGCAATGCGCCGACTTCTTCGGCGAGTTTTTGCAACTGCAAAATGGCGGCAGGCCGATGAACGTCGACGCTGACCAGCATGACGCGTTTCCTGTCAGAGTCGATGAGTCGCTTGGCAAGTTTTGCGGCCGTTGTCGTCTTGCCCGCACCCTGTAACCCGACGAGGAGCATCACGACGGGAGGCTGGGCTTTGAGATTTAGCGGCTCGTGGCTGTCGCCGAGAAGAGCGACAAGCTCGCCATGAATTATTTTCACGAGTGCCTGACCTGGCGTCAGACTCCTGCCAACTTCTTCGCCAACCACCCTTTCCTTAATGCGCTCTATGAACGACTTGACGACGGGCAAGGCCACGTCGGCCTCCAGCAGGGCCAGGCGTACCTGGCGGAGCGTGTCCTTGATATTGGACTCACTCAGACGGCCCTTGCCGGTCAGGTTACGTGCTGCCTTTGTCAGGCGTTCGGAAAGATTGTCAAACATCGTTGAGGCTGCGTGAAAAAACGCAGTTTAACGTGATTCGTCAATCGGGGTTTAGACGGTGATGACAGTGCCGCGGGATAACATGCGGATGTTCTTATCGGGGACGGCTGCGAGAACCTGGCCGAGGATGCGATCTTCTTCGCCGGGCTTCATGCCGGTCAGCCAGATGTCAGGACTGTGGTGCAGGCGTGCGAGGTCTCGTGACATGGTGTTGGGGCAGTAGTGCCCTGCCAGCGTTGCAAGTTCTTCCTGCTCATCAGGGAAAGAAACTTCGATGACGAGCACCTTGAGATCTTCACAGGCGTTTAATACGGGCCAGAGTGTCTCATTGGTCTTGGTGTCACCACTGACGGCGAATACGCCGCCGGAGTTTTTTACGGTGTACCCGAGGGATGGAACGCTGTGCACGACATCGATTGCGTGAAAATCGCGATGCTCGATCGATACGGTGTCGCCGGGATTTGTCTTGACGAATCGCAACATCGGATTGTCCTCACTGGGAAGCTTGGTGAAATCCGGCCAGATCACATCGTTAAACAAGTGTGCTTTGATGGCATCGAGTGTCTCGGCGCGTGCATAGACAGTTAGCGGCACCTCGAAGTTTTCGTCGAATATGCTGTCGACAAGCATTGGCAGACCGGCGATGTGGTCGAGGTGTGCATGCGTCAAAAACACATGACGAATCGACCGGAGGTCATCCAGCCCAAGATCGCCGATACCGGTTCCGGCATCGAGCAATACATCGTTGTCGATAAGCATCGCGGAGGTGCGCGATCCAGCGCCTATTCCACCGCTACAGCCCAATATTCTAATTCGCATAACGTTCTATCCTGCAAAACACCGCAGGAGCGGTGACGTCCTTTGGGTCTCACAGCAGGGTTCTAATGAACTACACCATGTGGGATCATTCGTTCGAAATAAAATTAGGGCATAGCCAATCGCGATTCTGTGTTTCAACTCACAATTCCTTTCTTGTACATAATTGCCGGCGTCGCCTTTGCGTTGTCCCGCATGCCGCGCTTCTCCGATCGATCTAAACCGCTGGTAACTACCGGATTTATAGTGGGTTTTGCGGGTCTTGTCTGGCACTCCCAGGCGCTGCTTGGTCTGATCCTGCTGCCCAATGGTATCGCCCTGACGATGAGCAGCACGGCGTCGTTTATCGGCCTGCAACTCGCGCTGATTGCGGTCATCGGTGCGTTTGAGCCGTCCCTGCGCGGCCTGTCTGGCGGACTTTTCCTGCTGGGAGCAGCCGCAGCAAGCGTTACAGGTACGCAGGCCGCTGCTACCGCCGGCGAGGCCCTTACCTGGCAAATACAGGCGCATATCCTGATCTCTCTGTTTGCCTACGGGCTCCTGACAGTCGGCGCCATCGTGGCCGTTTATGCCTTAGTACAGGACCGCAGGTTGCACGCAGGCCAGTTATCGACAATCAACCATCTGTTTGCACCGCTGGAAACCACCGAGAGACTGCTTTACGGCATTGCCGCGGCCGGCTTCTCGGCCTTATTCCTCGCCGTGCTCTCAGGATTCACCTTTGTCGATGACCTGTTCGCCCAGCACCTCGTTCACAAGACTTTTCTCTCTATTCTTGCCCTGTTGCTGTTTGGCATATTGCTAGCCGGGCGGCAGTTTGCCGGCTGGCGCGGCCGGCGCGCTGTCTTCCTGTATCTGTGGGGCTTTGCAATGCTGTGCCTCGCCTACTTCGGCAGTCGATATATTCTGGAGCAGGTTCTCGGCCGGACTTGGGGCTAGGCAATTGCACGGTCTCGATCTGCTTCCTTGACAGGACCAGACTGTCCTGATGAACTGAGGTGGTGCTTAGGCATCACGAGGTGCTCATTCTTTGGGCGATGACGTTCCGCTAGCCGCCTTATTTGGCGTGCTTGTAGTTTTACTTCTTCTTTCCGCGTTTTTTTCCGGCTCGGAAACGGCGCTGATGAGCCTGAACCGGTACCAGATGCGCCATAAAGCCAGGGCCGGTCATCGCGGCGCAAGAGTTGCAGAAGCACTTCTAAAACGGCCGGATCGATTGATCGGCCTGATCCTGCTCGGCAACAACCTTGTCAATTTTTCGGCAGCATCTCTCGTTGCCATCATCGCGCTCAAGCTGGGCGGTCCGCCCGCAGTTGCACTCGGCACGCTGATATTGGCACTGATCGTGCTGATATTTTCAGAGGCGGCGCCGAAGACGCTGGCGGCATTGCACCCGGAACGCATCGCTTATCCGGCCGCCTTGATTTACTACCCGTTGTTGAAGATTACCTACCCGATCGTCTGGCTCACCAATATCGCATCGAACGGTGTGCTCTATCTCTTTGGTGTCAGGGAAGGCGACGCCAATGAGCATTCGCTCACACGCGAGGAATTGCGCACCGTGGTCTTCGAAGCGACCGCCCGAATTTCACGCAAATACCGAAGCATGTTGATCAGCATCCTCGACCTGGAAAAGGTAACGGTCGACGATGTAATGGTGCCGCATAAAGAAATCGTCGGTATCGATCTCGACGACAGTAACGAGGAAATTGTTGCGGTCATCGAGAAAAGCGAACACACGCGGCTACCGGTTTATCGGGATAACATCGACAATGTTGTAGGACTTCTGCACCTGCGTCGTCTTGCGAATATTGCGCACCTGCAGGAATTCGACAAACGCATTATCGAGAAATTGCTGATCGAGCCCTACTACGTTCCGGAAGGCACACCACTGAGTACGCAGCTCGTTCAATTCCAGAAACTTCGCCAAAGAATCGCATTGGTGGTCGACGAATACGGTGACATTCAGGGGATCGTCACACTGGAGGACATTCTCGAAGAAATCGTTGGTGAATTTACGACGGACCCGGCTAACGATGACACCGACATCGTGAAGGAAAGTCAAAACACCTTCCTTGTCGACGGCACCACCAACATTCGTGAAATGAATCGGGCGATGGACTGGACGCTGCCAACCGATGGTCCGAAAACCCTGAACGGCCTGATCGTCGAGTTCCTCGAGACAATCCCGGAACCCGGGACCTGCCTGGAGATCGCGGGCTATCCGATAGAAATCGTCGAGACCAATGACAACCGCGTGATGACTGCGCGCATCTATCCGTCTACTGAACCGACAGAGGCTGCGACGGACTAGCGAAAAGCGGCGTCAAGCGCCTCGGTCAACTTCCGAACGCCGACTATTTCGATGCCATCGGGCTTCTGCTTCGGCACGTTCGATCGAGGAACGATCGCAAGCGAGAATCCCTGCTTGGCGGCCTCTGAAATTCTTTCGGTGCCGAAACGAACCGGACGCACTTCACCTGCAAGCCCCACTTCGCCGAAACTGATCAGTCCGGAGCGACATGGCCGATCGCGCAAGCTCGACACGATCGCCAGCAAGGTTGGCAGGTCGGCTGCCGTTTCGCCGATACGAAGTCCGCCAACAACGTTGACGAACACATCGTCACCCGTCAAAGAGATGCCACCATGGCGCTGTAGCACGGCAAGCAACAATGACAGCCGATTTTGGTCAACGCCTTGCGCGAGCCGCTTCGCATAGTTGCCGTTGCCGTCGGCAACCAGCGCCTGAATTTCTACCAGTAAAGGCCGACTCCCCTCCCAGGCTACCGAGACGAGGCTGCCGGAATTTTGCTCGGCATCTCTCGACAGAAAAATAGCCGACGGATTTTTTACTTCAACGAATCCTGTTTCGGTCATTGCGAAAACACCGAGTTCGCTGCTCGCACCGAAACGGTTTTTCACCGCGCGGACGATGCTGTAGCGACTTGAGGGATCACTTTCAAAGTAGAGCACGGTATCGACCATGTGTTCGACTACGCGCGGTCCGGCGATCGCCCCTTCCTTGGTCACGTGTCCAATCAGGAAAACGGCAACCTCTCGTTGCTTGGCGAATTGAACGATCCGACCAACGCATTCACGAAGCTGCGCGACCGATCCCGGCGCCGAGGGCAAATCGAGTGTCACCGTTGTCTGTATGGAATCAATAACCAGAACCGCCGCATTGCTGGCCACCGCTTGCTCGAGAATGTTATCCAGTGACGTGTCTGCAAGCAGGTTCATGCCCGGCCTGTCGAGACCAAGCCGTCGGGATCGTTGGCCGATTTGCCGCAATGACTCTTCGCCGCTCGCGTAGCAGACGCTCAGCTCCTGTGGAAGCAGAGCCGCAACCTGTTGCAACAGCGTCGATTTACCAACGCCCGGGTCACCCCCCAGCAAAACCACGGATCCTGGCACCAGGCCGCCGCCCAGCACCCGATCGAATTCACTGAAGCCGGTGGCGTGTCGGACGCCGAGGTCATCGCTCAGAGACGCGAGCAATGATGGCGAGATACCCTCGCGGCGCTCAGTCTGAGGCGCAGAGACGATGGTCTGAGCCAGTGTGTTCCAGGCCGCACATTCCGGGCATTGACCCTGCCATTTGACGCTGTGGGCGCCGCAGTCCGCACATACGTAGGCCGTTTTCGTTCTCGCCATAAGTGAAGTCCGTCACACTTCGGCCGGAACGCCGGCCTATCCGGTAGCAGAATCCCAATCATAGCACCGGCTTTGGAGCACCTACGCCCGAAAAAGTGCCAACCCTATCTCATTAAAAAACCTTGCTATTTTCTATAATTTTCGCGTTATGTAGAGAGCCCCGTATTGGACAAACAAACAAAAGAACGCAGGGACCGCCTGCTAGCACTTAGTTTTGTCAGCGTACTGCTGGTGCTCATCTATGGGCCGGCCGCGCCGTGGTTCGTTGCAGCCGACCGTTTCTTCTACGATCAACTGGCCGGTCATGTCAGGAATGATCCGCTGGAAAACAGCCTTATCGTGAGCATCAACCCCGGCAAGATGGCGCCGGCGGAAATCTCGAACCAGTACGGCAGACTCATTCAACGCTTTAAATATCAAAAAGTTAAGAGAATAATTCTTGCCAATCCGCCGCAGTTGCAAGACAAGAACGACATACCGGGCTGGGCGGTCACCCTGGCCAGCGGCGTTCCGGTGTACGTGCCGAATCACCACCCGCTGGCAGGCCTTGCCAGCAAGAGTGGTTTTCTGGACGTGACGACAGACAACGACGGTGTCTTTCGCCGGGCAGGGCTTTGGAAATATCATGCCGGCCTGATGTCGCCTTCGTTACCCCTGGCTATCGCCCTGGACAACCCGGACTCAGGGGCAGATCCGCGCATTTCCGGCGCCGACGATGCGATTTACCTTTCGAATTACCAACCCGTCCCTCGATTGACGGCAAAAGAGGTGCTCGAGGAAAGCTTCGATGCCAGCGGCTTCGTAGATACCACCGTTTTCATCGATGCTGCGCCGTCCATCGTAGCGGCGGCGGCAGTATTGCCGTCCGGGCAGTTTGTTACGCATTCCGAGATCACCGCGGCCTTGCTTGCCGATCTCGAACAGAGACGCTCTGTCATCGCCCCGGCATGGGTCAGAGCGTTGGAAGTGCTGGTACCGGCGTTACTGGCGATCGTCGCCGTACTATTTATGCCGGGACGGCTCCGCCGGGACATCCTGATGATGACCGTTTTCACGATCCTCGGACTTATATTTATCGAGGCACTGTTACTGTTGATTTTGCGGGTCCGTCTTGATCTTGGACGGCCGATATTCATATTCCTCGGCGTTGCCATCCTGAGCTGGTGGCTTGCTGGAGCGGTCAAGAAGGCCGCCGTTCACGCATACAAGCGTGGCATCGGTTTTCTTGCTGCAGGCAGGCTCGAGCCCGCCTTCGCAGAATTCCGCCAATGCGAGCCTACCGAATCCGTGGCGACCGTCATGTACAAACTGTCGCTCGCCTTCGAAGAGCAGGCAAAGCCCGAACGCGCGGAGGCCGTGCTCGACTGGATGAAGCAGACGCACGGCTCGGGCCCTGAAAACAACACGCCCCTGGGCGGCAAGAACGGCGGCGCGCCGGAACGCCTCGGACGCTACGTCATCGAACGGAAAATCGGCCGTGGCGCAATGGGTGCTGTCTATCTCGCCAAAGACCCGAGAATTAATCGCGCGGTCGCCCTCAAGGTCATCCCGATCGAGAAGGAATTCGAAGACGAAGAGCTCGAGGAAGCTCGACTTCGTTTCTTCCGCGAAGCGGAGTCCGCGGGGCGCCTGACACACCCGAACATCATCACCGTTTACGATGCCGGCGAGGACAAACACCTGGCGTACATCGCTATGGAATATTCGGAAGGCGAGGCGCTGACAAAGTATGCGGATCCGAAGCGACTGCTGGCAC
>CAYLSX010000019.1:0-23945 GCA_964386685.1 uncultured Woeseiaceae bacterium
GCTTGACAATCCGAATTATTGTGTGGAATATTTGAATAAAGTTCAAGTTCGCCTATCTGTCCATGCCACCGTGGTAGGGCCTTCGGCGGAGGACATTCAACGAGTGGGGGCACCAATGAACAATAATTTTTCCGATTTCACTGCAATTATCCAGAGACTTATCACCGCCGCAATAGCCGTTGTGGTGCTCATGCCCGTTGCCTCACAGGCACAGGACTCTGATGCTGTACTCGAGGAAATCCTCGTAACTGCGACGCGTCGAGCCGGAGGAACCAATATCCAGACAACCCCGGTCGCAGTGACCGCTCTGAGTTCCGAGGTCCTCAGCGACATGTTCCTCCACGATATCGGCGAGGTGGCCCTCAAGGTACCCAATTTTTCGGCCAAGCAGATAACTGGATTCAATGCTGCGGGCTTTGCCATGCGCGGTGCCTCCCAGACGGATATCCTCGTCTATTGGGAGCCGCCTGTGGGCGTGCTGATAGACGATTTCGTCATACCCCACATGCAGACGCAGCTCCTTGAACCCTATGACCTGGAAAGCATCGAAGTGCTTCGCGGACCTCAGGGCACGCTGTTCGGCAAGAACACCACGGCGGGCGTAGTCAATGTCCGCACCAAGCGTCCGAACTTCGACCACAGCGGACTCGATGCGACTTTCATGGCGGGCGATTATAACCGTGTCGAAATCACGGCGGCAGCGAACATGGTCTTGAGCGACCAGCTTGCGTTCCGAATCGCTGGCATGAGTCAGGAAAGTGACGGTTATTACCGGAACGGCTCAGCCGGTCCCGGCCCGCCTCCTTGCCCCGTTCCGCCTCCGGGCATCTGTTATTTCGGTAACCCGGCGGACCTTCCCATAGCCGGAGACGGTTCGAAGCAAGGCGGTGACGATGCCCTTTCGCTGCGGGCCAAGCTGCTGTGGCGACCTAGCGAAGATCTGGACGTCCTGTTCCAGTACGAATACCTGAACGACAACGGCGATTCACCCATAACCGTCAATGAGACTGCCAACCCTAGTCAGGCCTGGAATTTTATTGGTTTCTCGGCCAGGTCCAGTGGCGATCCGCTGCTCGACGCGGGCAGCAGCCTTCGGGATTCCGGTGGACTGAACCTGTCACGTGGCCACCAGATCGACATCGATGGTTACTATCTTAATATCGACTGGCAGGTCGGAGATTTTACGGTGACTTCCGTGACGGGACTTCGGAAGCAGGATTCTGTGCTGCCGAGTTCCTATGGTTCCGAGGCCGCAACTCTTTTCGATGCCACACGGGACGATATCCGCGAGACCTTCCAGCAGGAGCTGCGAGTGGCCTCAAACTTCGACGGGGCATTCAATTTCGTGGCGGGACTGTTCTATCAGACCGACGAAACCAGCTTTAACGTGCTGCAATATCTCGGCCTGTTGGATTTCCTCGGCATTAGCGTCCCCGGGGTCTTGGACATCGACAATCCACGCGTCATCACAAACAATCAGGAACTGGACTCCTTCGCGCCGTATTTTGATTTCTCCTATGATTTTGCCGACACCTGGCAGCTATCGGCTGGCTTGCGATTCACCTCCGAGGAGAAGAAGTTTTTTGCCCGGCCCGCAATGCCAATAGTGCTTTTCGGAGCGTCGCCGAGCGACTGGCCGTTCGATCCCAACAACACCAGCCAGTTTCCGTGTGATGCCACCTATCCTTGTGAAACGGACGTAAGCGATTGGGACGAGCCCACCTATCGCGCCGTAATTTCCAACCAGTTCAATGACGACCTTTACGGTTACGCAAGCTACTCTCATGGCTTCAAGAGCGGCGGTTACAGCGATCAGGCCGGCTCAGCAGGCATCTTTTCGTTGACCCAGTCACGCTATTTACCCGAGGAAGCCGACTCCCTGGAACTGGGCTTGAAGGCTGATTTGATGGGTGATCGTCTGCGCCTGAATGCGGCGGTGTTTTATACCGAATATACGGACATGCAGCGGGCCGCCATCGTCACGGTCGGATTGCTCCAGGAGACGGTGATCTTCAACGCAGCGGAAGTCACCGCCACAGGACTCGAGCTCGAGGCCACGGCGCTGCTGTCTGACAATCTGACCCTGAATGCCAACATCGGCATCCTGGATACGAACTACGACAAATTTCTATTGGACTTTGATCTCGACCCGACCACAGCGCCGACAGACCTGTCTGGCAATGATGTCACCCGGGCACCCGAGACAACCGCTGGCATTGACCTGACTTACAATATGCCGGTCGGCGACGCGGGCGGGTTTCGCGCTATCCTCGGCGTCTATTACGAGGACGAGAGCGTTTTTTATTATGCTGTTGATGCGCCGAGCGCGGGCTTCCCTGGCGGCACACCGGTGTCTCAGTACAACACCATACTTCAGGACCATACGCTCGTGAATGCGAGCCTTACCTACACCGGCTCCAGCGGCAAATGGCATGTCTCGGTGTTCGGCAAGAATCTCAGCGACGAACGATATCGGAATGCGTCACAGTACGTAGGTGGTCTGTGGACTTTCTCAACCTATGCCGAGCCTCGGGTCTATGGTGTGCAGTTCGGCCTCAGCCTGTAACGCTTCGGCTGTTACAAAGAAAAAGGCCGGCATTGCCGGCCTTTTTTTCGCTTAGGCGGCTGCGGATGCGAACGGACAATATTCCTCTCGCTCGACCAGATGCAGGATGAAAGACAGCTTGGCCATGCCGGCGATGATCGCCATGACGGTGCCGAGCTCGCAGATGTCGGCGTCGCTGAAATGGGCTGAAAGATCTGCATATAGCTGCTCATCCATGTCGCCGTCCATGTTGGTCAGGACCATCTGATCGGCATATTTCAGTACGGCTTTGTCGGCCTCGGAAAACGGGCCATTGTCGTAGTCGCCCATCGCATCGATCTGCTCCTGGCTGATGCCGGCTTCCAGTGCTCCCGGGACATTCTGTTTGTTGCACGTGCGGCAGCCATGTACCAGTGATAGCTTCAGACGCACAAGTTGTTTGTAGCGTTGATCGACATTGCCGCCGAAAAACAGCTTCATATAAAACTCGTTCATGACGAAGCGCAGCACGTCTGGCGCCTGGGCAAAAACCTCTACGAAAGTGGCTTCTCCGGTGAGACCATTGAGTCCGTCCCACGCCATCTGAAATTCTTCTGCTAATTCTTCGCGCGGTATTCGTTTGAGTTGTGTGTCTGCCATCGGTGAATCCTCAGTGTGTCAATCCGAGAACGGACACACTCGCAACGCTACGGTTGGGTATTCCGCCCAGATTGTGTATCAGTCCTGTTGATGGTGAAGTCAGTTGTCGTTCGCCTGCCCTGCCGAGCAGTTGCAGGTAGATCTCATAGGCCATGCGCAATCCGGAGGCGCCGATCGGATGACCGAAACATTTCAATCCACCATCGACCTGACAGGGTATTTTGCCATCCCTGTCGAATACCCCGTCGAGTACGTCGTTCGGCGCCTTGCCCTGTTCCGATAAGCCGAGATCCTCCATGACGATCAGTTCGGTGATCGAGAAACAATCATGCACTTCGATGAGGTCGAGTTCGTCGCGGGGATTTCTGATGTCTGCCTCTGCGTAGGCACGCTCGGCGGCAATGCGCGTAGTCAGCGAATAGCTGCCATCCCAGGAGGAATGGCCCGCTTCCGCGCCATTGCTGACTGCAAGCTGCAGCGCTTTGATTGCCACCATGTCTTTCCTGCCGAGGCTTCGAGCAATATCAGGTGTCGTCACGATGGCACATGCAGCGCCGTCGCTGACACCGCAGCAATCGTAGAGTCCAAGCGGATACGCGACCGTCGGCGCCTCAAGGGCCTGCTCCATCGTGATTTCCCGCCGCAAGTGTGCTTTGGGATTGAGTGCGCCGTTTTGGTGGCTTTTGACGGACACGTGCGCCATGGCGCGCTTCAGGTCGGCCAGGTCGATGCCTGTACGAGCGGCGTAAGCGCTGGCCAGCTGGGCAAACGCTCCGGGGGCCGTGTAGCTCGGCACGTACAGGTCGTCGAAGCTTCCTTTGGACCGCTCGGGCAATCCGGCATAGCCCACGTCCTTGAGTTTTTCCATGCCGAGAGCGAGCGCAAAATCGCAGGCGCCCGACGCGACCGCGTAAACAGCGCCGCGAAGTGCTTCTGATCCGGTCGCGCAGAGATTCTCGACCCGGCTTACAGGGATGTTGGGCAAACGTAGTGCGATGGACAAAGGCAGCGCCGATTTGCCAACGCTCTGCTCGTCGAAGAAAACGCCGAACCAGGCCGCATCGATCTGATCGCGTTCGATACCGGCATCTGCGATCGCTTCCGTGAACGCTTCGACCATCAGCTCTTCCGGGCCGGCATCCCAACGCTCTCCGAAACGGGCGCAACCCATTCCCAATATCGCTACCTTGTCTCGTATCCCTTCCGCCATGATTTATTGCTCCTCGACCGGGCTCGGCTTCCAGAAGTAACGAGTAAAGTCGCGTTTTTCATCCACTGCTTTTATTCGAAAACGCATTTCAACAACGGTTCCAACCTTGAGTGTTCCGGGTTCGCAATCGGTGATCTCCATCATGATCGTGGCACCGCCTTCCAACTCGATGTTGCCGTAGTGCAAGGGTGGGTTCGGCGTGGCGGCCAACCAGTCCTCCGTAAATGACTTCACATGCCCGGTCATGCCGGACAAGGCTATCGGCTTTTGCGTGTCGGCGGCACGGCATTCAGGATTGACGCACATTGCAGCGCGCGGAAATTGAACGGTACCGCAGGCCTCGCAGCGTCCGCCTTTGAAACCCGTCACCATGTCGCGTTTTCTGTAGAAAGTCGTCAATGCGGCACGATTGTCGAATTCAGCGCGGGCACCGCGATCTACGGCTACGTGTCCCCGGTGACTCAGATATCGTACATAGTTGGGTTCTTCGTGGCGTCGTTGCAGGTAACCGCTTACCCCGAGATGAGGCTGGTATTTTTCTATTTGCTTTGTCGTCTCGAACAGCACGGCGTCCGCGCCCTGGCCGAAGCCGACAAGAAGAATTTTGGCACCCGGTTTAGCCTTCTCTAGCGTCGCGGCCAGCAGCAATATTGGGTGTGCGGCACCGGTATGGCCGCAGTTCGCGGCAAGACCGTCGGCAAGGCCTTCGTCTTTTAGGCCGAGCATTTTGCAGAGACGCTTTGCGACTCGAACAGGCGCCGGAATAATGATGTGATCGATGCTGTCGGGTTTGACTTTGAGTTCGGCGAGCAGCGCCGACACGGTTTCGGGAATTATCTTGAAGAATCCTTCGTCCCGGACCCAGCGATCCTCGAGGGTGTAGTCGAATCGACTCGAACGCGAGCGGTAATGATCCACAAGGTCACGACTAACGGCACGATGCCCCATGCATTGCGCCAGCAGTTGCTTGCCTTCCCCAACCAGCATGGCGGCAGCGCCGTGGCCGGTTTGCATTTCCAGCGGACTTGCCGGCTGCGTTTCGCGGCACTCGCTGGCAATAAGCAGTGCGGAGCCTGTCGCTGCGTTCAATGCATTGGCCAACGCGGAAGTCCCTGCCCGTTGCGAGCTGCTTACGTCCAGCGTGTTGATCGTTTCCGGAAGATCGAGCGCTTCAGTTACCACAGCTGCATTGTCACGATCGGCAAACGGCAATGTCGTCGAAGCAAGCACCAGACTTTCTGGCGCATCCAGGTCGTCGAGGCGGCAATCCCTGGCTGCTTCCACCGCCATGGTCAGGCTGTCCTCGTCCCAGGCGCAGATCGAGCGCTCGCCTTTCGCCTGTGCTTTCAGGCCGGGATTATTCCAGGCCAGTGCGTCAGCAATGGTTTCCCGGCGAAGCCGCAGTCTGGGGACATAAGCGCCATACGCCAGGATGCCTCGCTTAGTCATAGCCAACCGTCCTTGACCCAATCACCGAGTACCTGTGAAACCCGCAGATGTTCGGGAATACGATCGATGCCGATGCGGCGGTCCAGTTCTTCGTGCCAGTGGTAAATACGTCGCTCCTGATAATTCAATGCCGCTCCGTGAAACCCGTTCGACTCGACCGACTCCTGCAGCTTTGTTACAAATTGTATATCTTCATCGAGAATCCGATTGAAATTCTCTGTCCTGTCTTTCCACAACGCATCCGGGGGACCGTCACCCCAGTCGGGCGCGAACCAGATCACATCCAGCAGCATCGTGCGATCGGTCTTGGGCCACGACAATAAGAAGGGCAGTCCCGATGGCGATACAGGCGTCACCAGATTCGGATAGATACTAAAGCTTGGATTATTGTGTCGCTCAATATCGGTAGCACCATCCATCTCCGTCATTCCCTTTGCGCCCGGATCGACCCAGTCGCGGCTGCGGTTTGGTGTCAGCATCAGGGAATGTCCGTGCTGCCATAAAATATTGTTCGTGCCACGATGGTCCAGGAATCTGTCGACGGTTTCGCGGTGGGTCGCTTTCAGATGGTAAACCTCAAAAAAGGTCTCTTGCAGAATCTTGAAATTACAACTTACCTCGAAGGTCTCCTGCTGAACCAATTTGATTGTCTCGAGAGGAAAGCCCTGGAAGTACTCGAGTATTGGACCCAGGTACTCACTCAACGGTGCCACCGCAGCATCCTCGCAGACAAAAATCCAGTTCCCCAGACACTCACAACGTACCGGAACCAGGCTTCGGCAGGACATATCCAGCCCAATGAAATCGTCTTTGTCCGGCACGCCGACGAGCCTGCCACCTAGATCATATGTCCAGCCATGATAACCACAGACAAGCTTGCTTTTGACCGTGCCGGAATCGTCTCGCACAACTGGCCCGCCCCTGTGACGGCAGGTGTTGTAGAAAGCATTGATCTGATCATCCTGGTCCCGAACGAGCAGAATCGGCGATCCGGTTCTGGCCCACAGCTTGTAGCTACCCCGTTCTGGAAACTCATCTTTGTGACCGGCGTACAGCCAGGATTTTTTCCACAGATGCTCACGTTCGAGTGCCTGAAACGCCGGATCCGTGTAGCGGCCGCCGGGAATGTCGGGTAACGCCGGGAACGCGGACGGTGGACCCTTGCGGGTGCGCTCGTGTTCAACGTCGGCCAGCAGTTGGTCGATTATTGTTGGGTCCATAAACTGCTCAATTCGTCGGCTCGGAGCGCTTGATCGTTACTTCACTCGCCACTAAACTTGAATATTATTCAAAAAATGAGAGCCGCACAAACACGGGGCTTGCGATGATTGACCTGTATTACTTCCCGAGCCCGAACGGCCTGAAAATCGCGATTATGCTGGAGGAGTGCGGGCTGCCTTACGAGGTCGTGCCGGTGGACATTGGCAGCGGCGAGCAATTCCGTCCCGAATACCTGGCATTGAACCCGAACAACAAGATACCGACCATCGTGGATCGGGAGACGGGGACCAGCGTCTTCGAGTCTGGCGCAATCTTGATTTACCTGGCCGAGAAGTCGAATCAGCTCTTGCCCAAATCAGCCGACGAACGCATCGCTGCACTGAGCTGGCTGTTTTGGCAGGCGGGCGGGCTCGGCCCGATGGCCGGACAAGCTCATCACTTCCGGGCCTTTGCCACAGAGAAAGTCCCCTACGGCATTGAGCGATACACCAATGAAGTCAATCGTCTGTACGGTGTGATGGAGCGGCGGCTGAACGACGTTTCGTATCTCGCCGGCGACTATTCCATCGCAGATATCGCCTGCTGGCCGTGGATTGCGTCGCACGAGCGCCAGGGGCAGGATCTCGATGATTTCCAAAACGTGAAACGCTGGTTCGAGACAGTTCGCGATCGACCGGCGGTTATTCGCGGTTTCGCCCTTGGCCATGAACAGATGGTGGATCGGGAGAGCTACGAGTTTCTCTACGGGCAGACTGCCGCGCGAGTCAAAGAACTCGAAGCCGAACAACAAAAAAAGGACAGTACCCAATGACGGATATCATTCTGCATCACTACGATGCCTCGCCGTTTACGCAGAAAGCCCTGCGAATGTTGGGCCTCAAAAAGCTCCCTTGGCAGTCTGTGGAGACACCGATGATGCTGCCGAAGCCGGATCTGGTGTGCCTGACCGGTGGTTATCGGGGTACTCCGGTAATGCAGATCGGCGCCGACATCTATATCGACAGCCAGCGCATTGCTCGAGAACTCGAACACAGATTTCCCCAGCCCACTTTCTTTCCTGCAGGCGACGGCGGCCTGGCTTATGCGCTGGTGAAATGGAGCGACGAATTTTTTCAGGCAGGCCTCAAGATGGCGCTGGCGTTGCTGGGCCCCGACTGGGACAAGGCTTTCCGAGAAGACCGCCAGGCGCTTTTTGCACATCTCGATTTCGACGACATGGATAGAGAGACAGGGCACGCAATGGCGCAATTGCAGGCGAGCGCTGCGCTGCTCGATGCACAACTTGCCGATGGCCGGTCCTACCTGGGCGGCGATCATGCCGGCCTGGCGGACATACAGGCATTCGGCGCGCCTTGGTTCACGCGGGCGGCGATGCCGATAACAGAAAAGCTTTTTGAGAATTTAGGCTACCTGCCGGCCTGGGAGTCGCGGGTGGCCGAACTTGGTGAGGGCGAGCGGCAGCCGATCGAGGTTGCCGAGGCGCATCGTGTCGCGCGTGAAAGTGAGCCGGACCTAACGTGCGACGTTATCGAAAACGACGCGCAGGATCTCGAAGCCGGAACGCGGGTCAAAGTAATGCCCGATGACTTCTCATTACGCGGTGCGGTTGAAGGTGTGCTGTTACGGGCATCAGCCCTGGAGGTCGCCGTTCATCGTGTGACAGACGATTTTGGCGATCTCGTCATTCATTTCCCGCGTCTGGGCTATCGCGTTTTTCCATTGTAGAGGGACACTTGAATCCGACCGTCGTCGATGCGCAGGGGATAGACTCGAATCGGTTCAGTGGCCGGTTTGCCTTGCACACTGCCATCCCGAACATCGAAGGCGGCGCCGTGCAGGGGACAAATCAGGCGATAGGCCCGCAGACGCCCGCCCTCGAGCTTAGACATCGCATGAGAGCACTTGTTCTCGACCGCGAAGAACTCGCCCTTGGTGTGACAGATCAGAATGTCCTGGCCGGATACCTGAAAGGACTTGCTACTGCCTTCGGGAATATCCACGATATCGGCCAGATCTTGAAACATACTGTCGTTCATAGGGATGACAATCGTAGCATCGGCATTCCCTGGCCAGCGCGGTTTTTTGTCCTCTCGGATGCTGTTATTCTTTTTGCAAAGATCACTAAGTGACATGGGGGTAATGTTTTGAGCAATATATCCTTTCTGGCCCGGATGACCGTAAAAGAAGGTCGTGAAGAAGAGTTCATCGGACACTGCAAGGCACTTGCCGAGAGAGTCGTCGAAAATGAGCCGGATATCCTTTACTACCGCTTCTTCAAACTGCGTGAACCACGCTGTTATGCAGTCATGGAGTCGTTTGCTGACGAAGCGGCCGAGGAAAAGCACATGAGCACCGAGTATCTGGCAGAGATCGCACCTTCTCTGCTGGATTGCCTGGAGGGGGATCCAGGGTACGTTCGCGAATATCTGGACCCCATCGACTAACGTGACTGTTCCCGCATTCGAAAACCCGATCGGTGCCACGACACTCGGCGATCTGTTGTTGCGGGCGGCGAATGAATATCCCGATAGCGATGCCATCGTTTTTCCGGACGGTCGACAGACCTATGCGGAACTCGTTGAACGAGCCTACCAGAGAGCGCGGGGACTACAGGCATTGGGCGTGCAGCCGGGCGATCACGTCGGCTTGCTATTGCCCACCTGCATGGAGTTTCCCGAAGTCTTCTTCGGCATTGCATTGTGTGGTGCGGTGGCCGTTCCGATCAATGCACGCTATCAGTCCGGAGAGTTGGCCTATCTGATCGAGAATGCCGACCTGGTCACGATCGTTACTACGGACCAGATTGCCGAACATGTTAATTTCGTCGAGCGTCTGACAGAAGGCCTTCCGGGCCTGAATGAAGCAAAGGATCCGCTCAATCTGAATTTGAAGAGCGCCCCAAAGCTGCGCAACATCGTCGTGCTGGGATCTTCCAAGCCGAACGGCCTGGTCAGCGAATCTCAATTCGACCAGCTTGCCGCCGAGCATTCGGTTGATTCAGTGCAGACTACTCGTATGCGGGCCCGCATCAGAGATCCGGGCTTGATGTTGTATACCTCGGGCACGACGGCGAACCCGAAAGGCTGCGTGCTGAGTCACGAGGCAATCGTTCGCAACAGCATCGCTCTCGGTCGTTTTCGCTATCAGTTGAAACATGAGGATCGATTCTGGTCACCGCTGCCGATGTTTCACATCGCCGCGATACTGCCGATGGTTGCGATTTTTGATGTCGGCGGCGCCTATCTGACGATGAGTTATTTCGATGCCGGCGTCGCACTCGAAATGCTGGAAAAGGATCGCGCGACAGCGACTTATCCCTGCTTCGTGACCATCATGTCGGATCTGATTCATCACCCGAATTTCTCGAAGACCGATCTGAGCCGTATCACCTTGATGAACAGCAATTTCGCGGTACAACCGCCCGGCATCAAGGACGCGATGCTGGAGGCGATGCCGAATGCGATCTACGTCGGTACTTATGGCATGACCGAGACTGCCGGCACCGTCACCACCAGTGAACTGACTGACCCTCTCGAGACCCGCTGCACTCGTCTGGGAACTCCGCTGCCGGGCCTGGAAGTGAAACTCGTGGATCCGGACGGCAAGGAAGTGCCAACCGGTGAACGTGGTGAAATTCTTGTTCGCGGTTACAGCCTGATAGAAGAGTATTACAAGGACGCGGAGAAAACGGCCGAGGCATTCGAGCCTGACGGCTTCTTCCACACCGGCGACATTGGTTCATTCGATGCCGACGGTCAGATCATGTTCCACGGCCGCACCAAAGACATGCTCAAGGTCGGTGGTGAGAATGTGGCCGCCGCGGAAGTCGAGACCTACCTGGCGGGACATCCAGCGGTGAAACTTGCTCAGGTCACGGGCGTGCCCGACGACCGGTTGCAGGAGGTTGTTGCCGCGTTCGTTGAAAAACATGACGATCAGGAAGTCACCGATGAAGAACTGATCGACTTTTGCAAAGGCAAGATCGCCTCATACAAAGTACCGCGCTACGTCCGCTTCGTCACCGAATGGCCCATGTCCACCAGCAAAATACAGAAGTTTCGCCTGCGCGATCAGATCATGTCGGAGTTGGGCCTAAGCGAATAAGCTAAACAATAAGGAGTTCGAAATGCAGATGGCATTCATCGCCAAACTGGTTGTCAAACCGGAAAAAGTAGCCGAGTTCGAAGAGATTCAGAAAAAACTGTCAGATATTACGCACGACACCGAGCCCGATACCCTGGTGTACGATTTCATCAAGCACCGCGAACAGGAAAACACCTACGTCGTCTACTCCCGGTACACGGACGAAGCTGCATTTCAGACTCATATGAACGCGCCGTCACATGAAGACCTCGTACCACCGATTCTCGAGGCGCTGGCCGAGGAGATGGATCTACAGTTTTACGACGTGGTCTGATCCGAATCGATCACTGCCCGGCCATTGTTGAGAACGGTCACGTCACGGTCCGCGACGCTTGCGCGAAATGAAATGATGTCATCATCCTTCCAAATGTCGGTGCGAATGGTCTCGCCCGGATAAACTGGCGCTGAGAATCGAAGCCCAATGCTTTTGAGTCTTGCTGCATCTTTCACATCGAAGGCTTTCAATATTGCGCGCGCGGCGATGCCAAAAGTGGCGAGGCCATGCAGTATGGGCGATTCGAAACCCGCTTTTTTAGCGAGCGCCGGATCGGCGTGCAAGGGATTGTAATCACCGTTCAATCGGTAAAGCAGCGCGGCTTGTGTCGATGTCGGAATGTCGACCACGGTATCCGGCTTGCGATCCGGCAAAGTATGTGGCGCCGGCCCTGAGGTAACCGGGCCCCCGAAGCCGCCGTTTCCACGAGCAAAAATTACCGCGCTTTGCGTATTCAGCAGGTCTCCGCTTTCTTGTTCATAAAGTTTTCGCTCGGTTGTGATCAATGCCCCTTTGCCTGCGCCTTTGTCGACGACTTCCACAACCTCGCTGCGGCCGATGACGCTGCCTTCTGTCGGCAAGGATTTATGAATCTCCAGATGTTGTTCGCCATGAAGTACCTTGGCGAAGTCTATACCGGTCTCGGGATCCGTCATCCACGGACCGGGATGCCCCATCACGACCGCCATCGTCGGAAACGTCTCCAGTCCTTTTTCGTAGACGAATTTCAATTCGTCCGGGTCGGTCGCGTTGACGCCGAGGCCAAGGCTCAACGCATAAATGATGGAGTCTCTTTGGCTATAGTTTTGAATGACATCTTCAAAAGGCCAGTTCAATATCCTGTTACAATTCAGAGACATATATCTCTCTCCGGCGTCTAGACCGGATCCCAGGTGAAGACGTCGGCAGTGCGATCGAGCGCATACATCGACGGCTTGAACGCGCTGAACACACGCTCGCTAACCGATTCCGGAGTCCAGCCATCCGACGTGTGAGCAGTGCGTATCGGCCGCGACTGACTCATGAGAAAGATTTCGTTGTTGCGCACGGCAAATACTTGACCCGTGACCTCTCTCGCCGCATCACCGAGAAGCGCTACAGCCAGCGGCGCGATCTTTTCCGGTGTCATTTGCTTGACGATTTCAAGCCGGGCTTTTTCCTCGGGCGTGTCCGAGGGCACGTTGCCAAACAGGCGACTCCATGCGAAAGGAGAGATGCAGTTGGAGCGTACATTGTAGCGAGACATGTCGAGCGCAATGCTTTTCGACAGGCCAACGATGCCCAGCTTTGCAGACATGTAGTTCGCCTGGCCGAGGTTACCGATCAGTGCAGAAGTGGATGTCATGTGGACGATGCTGCCGCTTTCCTGTTGTCGAAAATGCGGCGCGCAGGCGCGGCTCATGTTGAACGAACCTTTCAAATGAACATTCAGGACGATGTCGAAATTCTCTTCGGTCATTTTGTGAAAAATTGAGTCGCGCAGGATGCCGGCATTATTGATGAGGCCGTCGATGCGGCCGAATGTGTCGATTGCCGCTTGAACGATTTCATGCGCGCTGTCCCATTCGGCGACGCTGTTGTAATTGGCCACGGCTTCGCCGCCGGAAGCAGCAATTTCATCAACGACTTCTTTCGCCGGACTCGTATCGTCTCCTTCTCCGTCCGCACCTGCACCGAGATCGTTGACGACCACCTTTGCACCTGATTCCGCCAGTGCCATCGCCATACCCCGGCCAATCCCGCGGCCCGCACCGGTGACAATGACGACTTTGCCGTCCAACATTTTTTTGGCACTCATTTTGTTCTCCAAACCAGCATTAGTTCCGGAATCCTCTTTTTCTCATTTCGTCCGGATCGATCTCCTGGCGAATCAGTGTCACCTGAACCTCAGTGGGCGGCCTCGTTTCCGGTACATCGCCGTCGGGCATCAACAATTCGAATCCGGTGGCTTCCTGGACGTTCTCGACCGTTGTGCCCGGATGCACGGACTTCAATCGCATTTCCTTGCTCACCGGATGGAAATCCATGACCGCTAGATTGCTGACGACCATTTGCGGTCCGCCCTCAAGGCCGAGGCGTTCACGCGCATCGCCACCATCCAAAAAACCTGCTGCACTGATGAAGTCCACTTTCTCGACCATCGTTCGTTGCGAGTGGTCCGGGTTCCAGTAATAAAGCTGCTTGCCGATGGAACCCATGTCCGCCAGGCCGGCGGTACCCGGCAATCTGACCTTCGGCGCATGATAGTCATCGCCAATAACCGAATTGTTGGCATTGCCGTAGCGATCAAGCTGTGCGGCACCCACGCAGAATTTCTGAATCCAGCGACCATTCAGCGCGTAATTCCAGAAATCGCCATACTGTTCGAGATACATGACCGAATCCCGCCACAGTGGCGCCTCGAGCGTTGAGGCCGGTACGCGATCGGGTCGCGGATCGAGGCCGGCCGCGCTTGCCAGCCATATAAGCCCGGGCGCGTGTGTGAGCCGCGCAAGCATGAACGCTGCGACTGGAATGAACGACGCCATGCCGTTGCAAACCTGATCGTCATCATCGAATAAGTCCGCCAGGAAGCTGATCATCAGTTCGTCGACGCTGTAATCTTCGGCCGGCGCACTGTTTTGCCAGTCGATACTCATGCGACGCTTTCCCAATCGCCAACGGTGTCCAGGTACTCCTCCTGGCTGGACGGGCCACGCACATAACGGTCCAGGAATGCGGTTGCTTCTGCGTCGTCAAGCGCAGCATCAGCCCACGCTCGGTGGAAGCGGCTGTCATAGCTGTAATTCGGGAAAAAGGACGTGGGGTGCGCGCCGTATGGAACTTCGACCACGGCATCGACGATAAAGCCCGGCAAAATGGTTCGATCCGGATTTTGCCGGAGTACCTCGGTATCCACTATTTCCTCGGCAGTCACGATGACCGTCTTTGCCGCCTTGGGCATGATTCCGATGTCCGGCCACAAAATGGTCGGCTCCGCCTGAACGTTTCCGTAACGATCCGCGCGGTGTGCGTGTACCAGTGCGACGTCCGGCACCAGAGCCCTGCATGCCAATACCTGGCGGCCTCCGAAGGGATCGTCGATCATTGTCAGGTTGTCCGGATTCTGTCCAATCAGATCGCTACCAATGGCGCCGCGCGTCGGCAGGAACGGCAGGTTTCTCGCGCCGGCACCGAGGCGGGCATTGAGCAGGGTTTCCGACAGCTCTTCGACCCTGATTCGACCGCCTTCGACCGCGCGCCGGTACTGCTGGCACAGGCCGAATTGCTCCATCGTCACCGCAGCACCAATTAATCGATCAATGACGCCTGCGGCGGCCAACCAGTCCACTGCCATGCCACCGACCAGCACGACCAGGGCCAGGCCACGTTTCTCGCGACGAATCAATTCCCTCACCATTGCCATTGGCGCGGCCTGAGTCGCCATGTTCTGAAGTGCAACGACATCGTTGTCTCGAACCAGATCGGCGGCATCGGCGAGCTTTAAGATTTTTTCACGCATAGACAATTGACCGCATTACTCCATGAATGCACCGCTCTCCGGGAGCAGTGCACCACCGTCTACGATAATAGTCTGGCCCGTTACATAGCCGGCCTCCGGACTGGCGAGATAGAGCATGGCGTGCGCGATTTCGATTGGCTCGCCCCAGCGTTTGAGCGGCACATATTTGGCCCACTGGCGTTGCTTTTCCTCGGACATAGCACTATCGGTGCCCGGGGTTCGCACAAGTCCGGGCTCAACACCGTTGACCGTTATCCCGTAGCGCGAGAGTTCCAGTGCAGCCGCCTTGATGAAGCCATTGATGCCGGCTTTTGACGTTGCATAGTGGGCACAACCCGGCACAGCAACGCGATTGCCTTGTACCGATGAGGTAAACAGTACTCTTCCGTCACCCCGTTCCTTCATATGCGGAATGCATGCATGTGTCAGGCGGTAAGCACTGGTCAGGTTCACGCTAATGACTTCGTTCCAGGCATCGTCTTCAAGATTTTCCAGCAGGTCAAAGGGAAATATGCCGGCGTTGTGAACCAGAATATCGATGTGTTGAAACTGATTTACTGCAGCCTCGATCAGTGCGTCGACGCCCTGAAGGGACCCGATGTCGGCCGTGACGCCGTGTGCGTTTCCACCTTCTTGCACAATGTTGTCGACGACCCGCGCCACCTGTTTCTCGGTTCGCGCGTTGACGACTACAGCGGCGCCTTCCCGGGCAAACAGGAGCGCAATGGCCTCGCCGATTCCCTGACCGGATCCGGTGACAAGGGCCACCTTGCCGTCGAGGCGCTTGCTCACCTGTTCACTCATTCTGCGGCATCGGCGGGCGCCGTCATCTCTGCGCCTGGAATCGGATTGAAATAATGAATAACGACGTTTCGCTTGGCGATTTTCCACACGCCTGCGCGCCGTTCAAAATCATCCGTATAAGTCGCGCTGATCATTTGCACAACGTCGTCAGCCGTCGCGCCCATACAGTCGACGTCACAGGTGCCATGCGCATGATCCGGATCGTCGAAGGTCAGACGTAGATTCGAGCTTAGATGATGCGTCTCGCGCCAGGCCGGATACAAAACATCATTAACAGCCTCGCGAATGCCTTCGTGGCCGTTGAACGTGCCAAACGGCGGGCCGATTTCCCACACGGCGTCGGCATGCCAGATCGAGATAAACCGTTCCCAGTCATGGGTATCGAAGCCAATGCAATAGTCGCTGACCAGGTCGCGTAGCGCCGCCCTGCTCTCGAGTTCATCGATCCGTGCCACAAGGGCGTCAATTTGCGTTTGATTGTTGTCGGCCATTTTTTTGTCCTTCAATTATTTTTGGCGCCCTGCTCTATCCAGGAACGGATCAATTCAATCTGTGACGCGGACAGCGGGCCCTGTTGAAAAGGCATCTGCAATCCGCTGCCACCTTCCGTGTCCTGCGACCCGATCAGCTTCAGGTACAAGTAGCTCTTGTCCGCATTGCCGGGTTCGACGCGCGACAGCTCACTCTGACTCGAGGTTTTACCAACCAACTGAGACCAGGCGTCCGGGTATAGAACCAGTTCAGCCTGCTCGGCGCCGGAAATGTGGCACATCACGCAATACTGATTCAGTATCGGCAATACGTCCGCTTCGAAACTAACGGTCTCCGCGCTTGAAATACAGGACGTCAGCAACAGAGCGAGCAGGAGTCCCCTGTCAGGCATCGTCCCGTGGTTCGCGGTGTGCCGCGTTTGCGGCGATATAGCCGAACGTCAGCGACAATCCCAGCGTGTGACCGGCACCCCAGTAGGCCTCGCGTGACGGGCTGGCAATGCAGTTACCCGCCCCGTACAAGCCCGGAATCGGTTCGTCCTCGGTATTGAGCACCCTGGCGCTTGCGTCGATAACCGGGCCGCCGCTTGTGTCGAGGCAGCCAGCGGCAAGCATCATTGCGTAGTACGGACCTTCGTCGCTGAGCGGATGCATTGTTATGCTGGGATTATCGTTTTTGGGCCACTTGGTATCCGCCGCCATCGGTGAGAAGACCATATGCCATTCACTGTCGTAAGCGGCGTCACCCCGGTGAAAATCTGCATCGTTTCCGCTACGGGCAAAGCCATTGAAACGGTCGATTGTCGACTTCAGATTTTCGCTGAATTGGGGTGCAAGAGAAAATCCACCCGTACTCGATGAGATCTCGTTTAGTCGTTTATCGATGCTCTCAGTCAGACTATCGAGTGTGTCGCCTGACAGGACGTGCGCTGCCCCGGTCGGCGTTTTGGGCAACGGATATGCGCCGGCAAAACCCTCGGCGGTTCTTTGATCGTAGATCATGAACAACAACTGATTGGGAAACTCCGCCTGCGATGCATCGTAGATGCCGTGCGCCTCGGTCCGGTCGTTGTAATTGCGGTTCTCGTTGACGGCGCGAACGCCATGTCTGTTGACCTGCAACATCGAGTCCCCGGGTGGAAAAAATACGCCAGCCGCCAATTTGGAACTTTGCAATGCTTCTTCGAGGATTATCTGAGTACGCCATGCGGACCCCATGTTGCCGAGTCGGGCTCCGCCGGCGCCGGCGATGTTGATGAAGTCTCCGGTTGACCACGGCATGGCACAAGAACCGTACAGGCGGTTGCGCTGATACTTTGCGACAAATTCCGGATTGTGCACATAACCGCCGGTGGCAAAAACGACGGCCTTGCGCGCTCGCAGAGAAACCACACTACCCGCCGACTCGGCTTCCAGGCCGACAACTCTTCCTTCATCGTTCTTGACAAGTCGCATGGCACGGTGGCCGAGCAGAGTGGGGATGTTGCGCTCTCTTAATGCCGCGCCGAGCTGCGCCATCATGTCCGCGCCGAAGCCAATACTGCCGTCGTCTTTGACGGGCCCGAGCGCACGACCAGTGGGAACCTTGTTTTCAGGAACATGGTCCAGGTAATCGGTCGCGGAACGATCGAGTGCAAACATGCGCCATTCGGCAACGTTGAGCGCCTTCTTCTCGCGCAGAAAGTCAATCGCATTCGACGCATTGTCATAAGAGGCTTCGAGAAGCGCGTGTTCACTCTCGCTCAAGCCCAGGTTCGGTCTGTCGGCATTGTAGGTTTCGGGGTAAGAGTAACGCGCCATGTATTTCAGGCAGTCTTCTTTCTTGTCCGCAATACCCTTCGCTTTGAGCGTAAAGTTGTTCGGAATCCACAAAACGCCGGCAGACTTGGCCGAAGTGCCACCGAGGATCGGGGCTTTCTCGATCACCATGACGGCATCGCCGTTCTCGTGCGCAACAACCGCTGCGGTCGACGCCCCCACTCCACTGCCCACGACCAGGATATCTGCCTCGTGGTCCCACTTACCGGTTTCCTTGGCCCTCGAAGCGCTCAGCGCGATAGTACCCAGCGAGGCGGCTGCCGCGCCCGCGAGCAGTTGCCGTCGGGTCAATCTATTATTGTCGCTCATGAGACTGTCTCCGATGCCTTAACGCTGCAGTTCGATCCCGGCTTCCTCGCGGTCCCAGCAATCCGGCGTGATCCCTTCTTTTTTGAGCTTGAATTTTTCCACCCGCTCGGAGGGGGTCTTCGGCAGCTCCGATCGGATCGCGATGTATCTCGGTATCGCAAAGTAGGCCATGCGTGGCTCACACCAGCGAATAAGCTCTTCTTCCGTAACCTGCAGTCCATCCTTGAGAACGACCACCGCTTTCACTTCCTCTTCGCCGAGTTCCGAAGGAACACCGACCACACACGATTCCAAAACGGCTTCGTGAGCACTGACGACAGACTCCACTTCAAAGGATGAGATGTTTTCACCGCGGCGCCGTATCGCCTGTTTCTTGCGGTCAACGAAATAGAAATACCTTTCTTCGTCCATGCGGCCGAGATCACCCGTATGAATCCAGCCATTGTCGAACAAATCGAGCGTCGCCTCCGGCTTGTTGTAATAACCGGTCGTGCCGACGAACCTTTTGTTGGAGCGGGCGACAAATTCGCCGAGACTACCCGGCGTACACTCATTGTTGTCGTCGTCGACGATCAGTACGTCCCAACCCGTGATGGCCTTTCCACAAGACCCGGCGCGGGGCTCATCGTAGGGACTCACGAGACAGCAATAGCATTCGGTCATGCCATAGACTTCCAGCAACTTGGTATTGAACCGATCCTGAAACTCATGCCACTCGTCTGCGGGGGCCGCTGCGCCCACCATCAGGCGCACGGGATTGTCGCCGTCATCCTCTCGCGATTCCTGCTTGAGCAGGATGGGAATGATCCCGCCGATGTAGTTGGCCTCGGTGCAGTTCCAGCGACGGCAGTCGTCCCAGAGACGGCTTGCAGAGAACCGTTCCACGATGACCGCTTTGGCGTCCGCCAGGATCGCTGGCCCGATCGTAATGCCCTGCGCATTGCCGTGGAAAAACGGCAGACCCGTGTACAGAATATCGTCCTCGGTGTAGCGCGAGTATTTCACCGACTCCGCCCAGATGTCGTACCAGTAGTGATTGCTGAACATCACACCCTTCGAAACACCGGTCGTACCAGAGGTATACAGGATCGATGCGAGGTCACTGTAATGCACAGCGACACCAGGAGAGTCCTGAGATCGATCGGAAAATTCCGCGTAACTCAGGTGCTCGAATCCCGGCCAGGACGGCTGGGGCGAGCCTGTTGCAGCACTATCTGTATAGATAATGTGCCTGATTGCTTCCAGGTCGCCGGCCACGCCCTCGAGGCGATCCAGATATTGCAAGTCCGCGACCAATGCCACGCAGTCGGACTGCACCATCTGGTAGGCGAGCCCCTGGCCTTTCAACGCGACATTCACCGGTACCTCGCAAGCACCGATCTTGTTCAGGCCAAACCAGACATAAAGGAATTCCGGGTTATTGGGCAGCATGATCGCGACCTTGTCGCCATGCTTGACACCCAGTTCGAGGAAGCCGTTGGCCGCCTGGTTAATACGCGCATTGAGTTCCTCGAGTGTGATTGGATCATCGCGGAACTGGAAGACGACGTGATCGGGAAACTGTTTCGCCTTGTCTTCTATGATGTCGGTGAGTACGCGGTCATGCTGGGCGTATTCCTGCATATTCCAGCTTTTCCACTTCTTGGCGTGGCGTTCGAACTTGTCGTCCCATTGGCCCATGTCACTACCCTATCGAAGATTTCAGGTTTTCCGGAGTCATGTGCTTGGCGATCAGCTTCTGGCTCTCGCCATACCAGACGCCATCGTCGTGCGCCTCGAGCATTTTGCCGAGATCCCAGGTCAGGATTTTTTCAGGGATGACTTCGATGATGCAGCGCAACGGGGTATGAACCGCTTCAAAAGCCCCCTCGCGCTCCTCGTCCGTGGTCAGCTCGAAGAAATACTTGTCGATAATTTTCCAGTGGATGTCACGCATCAGTGCGTCTTCGTCGTGAATCGTCGCCTGGCCCATGACCATGATGGCTTTCTGGTGGCGCACGTTGGTGCCGTCATTGTGGATGCTGACCGTGATCTTCGGATTTTCCATCAGGCAACCCACCTTGTGGCGGTAGTTCTTGATGCTGGACATCATGATATTCTCGTCCTTGATGACGTAGAACATCGGGGTCACCACGGGATAGCCTCTCTTGTTGACGTGACCCATGTTGCAATAGGCGCTTTCGTGGAACAGAAGATCGAATTCGTCTTTCTCCATCGGGTAATCCTGGGCAACCCGGAGTTGCTCGAGCTTGACCGGATCGAATTGTATTTGCGGTTTGTCAGACATTTGATTTTCTCCACATTATTATTGGTGTACGGGGCAAAAGAGCTTGCCGCTGATGGTATACCCCGTCGAACCGAAACTGGCAACGACCCGGAGATTCTGGCGAATACACCGGGTCGTTTCTGTCCAGCCGCTTGCAATCCTGATCTACAGGGATCAGCCGCCCCATGGCACAGCGGGACTATTCGCCAAAGCGCAAGCCGACTTCGACTCCCCAAGTTCGGGGCGGCCGCGGTGCAGCGTATGACCACAAGCCAGCGACGTCGAATCCGATCTGATATCCATCTTCATCCGTCAGGTTGCGTCCGAACACGCTGGCGTACCAGTCGTTGTAGTTGTAGGTGAACGACGCATCGATCAGTATTTGTGAGTCGTTTGTGAGTTCAGGCTTGTTGGCAAAATCGACTTCGTGCTTGCCCAGATAACGCGCGCCGGCATGCAAAAGGGCCGAGCCCTGGCCCAATTCCCACTCATAGTCGCCTACCAGACTGGCAGTTACGTCAGGTGCGCGACGGATATTGAGCGAGGAGAAATCGGTGAGAACAGGAACCATCGTCGTGCCTGTGTTGACCACAAAATCATCATATTCTGCATCCAGCAGCCCAAGATTTGCGCGAATCTTGAAGCTATCTGAAGCCAGCCATGTTAGATCAAGCTCGACGCCTTGTATTGACGCAGTGGCCGCGTTGACCACGCGTGTAACCTGGCCCGTGCCACTTGTTGTAGACGCCTGTTGAATTTCTTCCTGCTTGTCCTCGTAGTCCATGTAAAACAGAGTGGCGTTGAAGATTACGCGACGATTCATCCATTCCGACCGGTAGCCGATTTCATAGTTGTCGACCGTCTCCGGGTCATAGGGAACGGTCGCTGTCTCGACGCTGTCTATGCGGCCGTTGAAACCGCCCGCACGGTAGCCCGCCGAATAGAGGCCATAAATCATTGCAGTATCGTTGACTTGAAATTTCAGGGCGACTTTCGGCGTAAATTCACTCCAGTCAGCAGATGCCGACGTATTCACGTTTCCGGATTGTATCGAGGACTTGTCGTCCTCCGTCCAACGTCCGCCCACGGTAAGCGTCCACTTGTCGCTGAAGGCATAATCTCCTTCGAAGAACAAGGCCTGCGACTCGCTCTCCTGATTCGTGGTCTGGGGAACCGCAAACAGCGTGCCCGCCACCGCAAAGCTTACCCAGCTAATTAGCCGAATTTCATATTCCGAGTCCCAGAAATACGCACCCGCCGTATACGACAGCGCGCCGCCCGAGTCATACGTCAGGCGCAACTCGTGGGTTAACTGATCGTAGTCGGCGGGACGGTTGGTATGAAACAGCAGATCGGGAACGCCATCCCAATCTGAAATGATCTTCTCTTCGGTTTCCCAGCTGCCCACGATGTAATCCAGGCGATAGTCCTCATTGATCTCCCAGCGTACTTCGAGCTGATGGGTATCGGCGTCGAATGATGAATCGTAGGGAGAAAGCCCATTGTGATCGAAACCCGGGTCCGGCGTGGGCCACGGCCAAGTATAGTTTTCGAAGGTCTGCAAAGTTGCGTAACGATCCCCCGAAACCGGCGTGCTGGTGTTCGGTGAGCACCAACCGAGTACGGGAGGGAAGTCAAAGTCACAAAATAGCTGGCCGGGTTGCCCGACATTGAGCAGCGTATTCGTGTCCTCGTCGGTTCGCTCGATCAATGATGTCCATTCGATCTCAAGGCCGTCGTTTGGAGCGAACAACAGGTTGACGCCAGCGGATGTGTGCTCATACTGGCCATCCTTCCTGCCGGTGCCGGCATTCGAGAAAAATCCTTCGCCCTGCTCGCGGTAGCTGCCGGTTAATTTGGCGCCGAAGGTGTCTCCATTGCCGAAGTTAACAATGCCGTCCAGCAGGGTTGTATCATAGTCGCCGAAACTGCCGCGCACTTTACCGCCGGATTCCATCGTCGGCTTGCTTCGCACCAAGTTGATGACGCCACCAATGGTGTTACGGCCGAACAGAGTTCCCTGTGGGCCGCGAAGCACCTCAGCACGCTCCAGATCGATCGCCCGAACAATACTACCGGTCATGGTGCCGCGGAAGATACCGTCCACGACCACGCCGACGGCAGGATCAAAATTCTTTTCGACCTCGGACACACCGATGCCGCGGATGTAGGCGGCGGCTACGCCACCTGGACCCTGGTGAGTGTGGTCAAGCACGGTATTGGGTGAGATATAAACCAGATCACGAAGATCGGTGGCGTAATTGGCTTCGATTTCCTGCTGCCCCATGGCACTGACTGACATGGCGACGTCCTGGAGATTCTCTTCGCGTTTTCTCGCTGTGACGGTTATCTCCTCGAGCGCCACATCTCCGGACTGCTGTGCAATGGCCGGTACGCTGCTCAAGGCAACAGTAGTGCAAACCAAAGTCGCTACTGCGAAACTGAATAAATTACTGCGATTCATCAGGGGATCCCCCACTCTGCTTTATAGTCGTTCCCCGAGATCTGCGTGCCGATGGCATGGAAATCGGCGAACTTGAACTTTATTCAAATATTCCACACAATAATTCGGATTGTCAAGCACCGGCAAAACGAAGAACCAACATATCCTGCGAGGATGAAATGTCTGATATCGAAGTCGAAGTAAAGGGAGAGGTCTGCTGGATCCGCCTGAATCGTCCGGAGCGCATGAATGCCTACGATGCGGAGATGGCGGAGGCACTGATCGAGGCCATTGAAAATGCCGTCGACAGTGGCGTGATCGTGTTGACGGGGACAGGCCGCGCCTTCTGCGCTGGCGGCTATCTCGCCAACCTGAGCGATCCGGATCCGGCCGCGCTGCGGAGCATGTTTTACGGCTCGCTGCATGTATACGAGGCAATCAGGCTCAGCCCGCGCCCGGTAATCGCCGCTGTGAATGGCGCGGCCGCCGGCGGTGGCAACGAGCTGGTGGTCGCCTGTGACCTCGCCATTGCCGCGGAAAATGCGACTTTCGGTCAGACCGGTGTAAGAGTCGGCAGCGCGCCGGTCCTCGGCGGCACCAATTTCCTGACGATGAATATCGGCGAGAAACGCGCAAAAGAGGTCGCCTTCATGTGCCGGCGTTATCCGGCGAAAGAAGCGTTGGAAATGGGCTGGATCAACTCGGTCGTTCCCGCTGATGAACTCGAAGACGAGGTAACTAGATGGGCTGATGAGTTGCTCTATATGAGCCCCCGCTACCTCGAGATCGCCAAGATCAGCTCGAATGTCTGGTGGAACCAGTGCCGGGATT
>CAYLSX010000020.1:0-23888 GCA_964386685.1 uncultured Woeseiaceae bacterium
GGAATCCATCTCCATACTCATGAATGGGTGTGGCTCATTGACTGCCGCCGACATCATGTCGCCAAGTCGCGCCTCGACTCCGTCGCCGATCGAGAGAGCCAATGCAGTGTCTGTCATTGCAACGTAGGCGGCACCGACCATGCCGGCCATTTGCTGAAACTCGAATTTGACGGGCACCCCGTCAGGCTTGATATCGAGTCCTGCAATCTCCGGACTGAACATCGCCCCCATCGCAAGCAGACCGGCAGCATTGTCCGTGGTAACAAGCAGGCGGAGGTCGGCTCCGGTCGGACGCATGTTGTTGGCGAGGTCCATGCCCTGGATATCCTCGACGACAGCGAGAAATCCCTTGAAGCCATAGACGATCGGCGGTATCGGCTGATTGAGCGATTCTCGTCCCCGGGCCACGCCATCCTGAATATCCGCGAACAACTCACATTCGTAGGGATCTGCCTCGATCGCGTCCAACCGCGCCTCGTAGAACTCGCGGAGGGCAACGAGATTGATGCTCATGCCGAATGCGAGCACACCGCCCTGCTCGCTTCCGAGGCCGGGCACCGCGGCAGGTAACGCAGCGAGCCCGGCGGCGATGTCGTCGCGCAACTCAATAATCGTGTTGGAGACGAACTGATCGACGCTCATCTCGGTATAGCCTGTGACAATCCTCGGAGCGATACCGCCCATCTCACGAATCTCGGCTTTACAGATGTCGTCGAGTTCCGAGTCGTCGTACTCCAGCAGCGCCAGGAGTTCCTTGTTTACGCCGGACTGGTCGTCAAGGAATGTGGCCACGATGCGTTCGATGTCGATCATGCCGATCGAATGCGACAGAAAACCGTTGACGTCGATGATTTTATGCAGCTCACCGGAATCGGCCATGCTCGACGACGGTAGCGTCAGCCCCAGGACAGACTTGAGCAGGTCGTCCGATAAATTTGTCGGTACAAGGCTGACTACAAACTCGTTTTCGATGACGGCAATGATCAGTCGGCCCTCGTCGCCTCCGGCGTAGCGATAGGACTGACCGTCTATCGTCGCGACCGTCATGCTGCCCTGTGCCTTTTTCTCAATGCGTGCGATTGCAGCGTCAAAGAGAGCGCCGTCAGAAAGTGTCATTCTCAAAACCGGCAACAGACCAGCGCCATACCACACGGCCGTTGAATCGCGTTCGATACCAATGCTGCGTAATCCCTCAATGCTCAACAAGCTGCCGAACTCTTGCAGCGCCGCGACCGACTCTGCCGACAGACCGTCTTCATCTTTGGAGTCGGCGGCCACCGCCGCGCTGATTTTGACGAACTGGCGCAGTAAGCCCTGATACGACTTCAAAATTGCATCGACCTTGGGCTCCAGCTTGTCGGCCACTTCATCCGGCAGCGGATCCAGCATCGCAAAGACATATGGCGAATCCGCCGGTACATATTTGAGCAGGCCGGCGTCCAGTGCGGGCGCGGTAGCTTTGTCGTCGGATGAGTCCGTGCACGCAACTATCGCGAGCGACAGGAAACACAGGGCGAGGATGGTCTTGAATGAAACAGCTTTGAACATGGGGAAGATTCCGTCGTAGATAAAGGCGCGAACTGTAGCGGCGCATTTTGCGTTAGTCGCTGCCAGAAGTCACACTGTGATCGCCCGGACTTTTTTCAATGAGGCATCCGGCTACAGAGTATTTGCCCAGTAGGTAAACTAAGAAGCAAATGAGCGAGAACAATAATCAACAACCACACGACATAGTCGTGTGGGGCGCGTCGGGATTTACCGGCAAGCTTGTCACCGAGTATCTGTATGGACATTACGGTGTCGGCGGCGAACTGCGCTGGGCGATTGCCGGGCGCAATCGGGAGAAACTTGAGTCCCTGTGTTCCGCTCTCGGCATCGAATCCGGAAGTTTGCCCATCGTTATTTCGGATTCCTTCGATGCCCAGTCGATGCAGGATCTGGCGCGCGATACTAAAGTCGTGCTCACGACGGTCGGACCGTACGCGAAATATGGCAGCGCTCTCGTGGAAGCCTGTGTCAGCCAGGGAACCCATTACTGTGATCTGGCCGGCGAATCTCAATGGATGCGCAAGATGATTGACAGTTTCCAGACCGATGCTGAGAAAAGCGGCGCAAGAATTGTTCACAGTTGCGGCTTCGACTCGATTCCATCGGATATCGGCGTCTGGTTTCTGCAACGCGAAGCGCAAAGGCTTCATGGCGCACCCTGCACTGAGATCAAGTTGCTGGTGAAGGCGATGAAAGGCGGCGCCAGCGGCGGCACATTTGCCAGCATGATGAATGCGATAGAGGAAGCTCGGCGCGACCGCGAAGTTGCCAAGATACTGGTCGATCCCTACAGCCTGAACCCCGCCGGCGAACGAAGCGGTCCCGATGGTCGGGAACAGTCCGGCGTCGAATATTATGCAGAGTCCGACACCTGGACGGCACCGTTCGTGATGGCCGCCGTGAACACCCGGGTTGTGCGACGCACGAATGCGTTGCTTCACTATCCCTATGGCCGGGACTTCAGATACAGCGAAGCGACCATGACCGGCGCTGGTTCGTCCGGATGGATGAAGTCGGCAATGACGACGGCCGGCCTCGGCGGCTTCATGCTTGCGAGTTCATTCGATTTCAGCCGATCGTTGCTCGTCAACCGGGTATTGCCGAAACCTGGCGAGGGTCCGAGCAAGGAGCAGCGAGAAGCCGGGTTTTTTAATCTGTTACTGGTCGGCAAACTGGCGGACGGCAGCTTGCTTCGGGCGCGCGTCACGGGCGACCGCGATCCCGGCTACGGATCGACCAGCAAAATGCTCAGCGAGAGTGCCATATGCCTTGCCAAGGACGACCTGTCTTCGGCGGGAGGATTCTGGACGCCCGCCTCCGCTATGGCTGACACGTTGTTCGGCCGGCTGGTGGAAAACGCGGGACTCACGTTCGACTTGGTCTGACTCAGTGTGCGGTTCCCGGCACGTGCATAGTCGGGTCAAATTTCTCTCCGGCAAAAATCCTTGTTTTCAGGCGGTTTTGCGGTGACGCAACCGGACAGGTTGCGAATTCGTTGAATGCACAGGGCGGGTTGTATGCCTTGTTGAAGTCGAGCAGCGTCACACCGGAATCATCCGGCATCGCGGCATACAGGAATCGACCTGCCGGATAGGTCTCGCGGCCAGTGGTTGTGTCTCCGAAGACCAAAAACAGCCTTTCCCCTGACTGGTACGCCTCCAACTCGAACGGCTCGCCAGCGATCTCGAATTTGAGCTTGCCCGGGGACATGGGCCGGTAGTCCAGGCCCGTAATAACCGTGTCGACGCGCATTTGCTTCGGCTCGTCGAATAGTTCAAGCACCGCCGGCACCCGCAAAGTCAGGTCAACTGGAAAGTAATCGATCGGCTGGAATGCGTCGATCGCGGGATGCTCGAAGTCTCTGACGCGTACCGCGAACTTGTCGTCCCGCCGGATAACGGTCCAGGCCAGGCTGCCGTGCGTCAGTACGATCGGGTCTCCGGAGAGATCGTCATGCATGACGATTGAGCGAATCGGTGTACCTCCGTGAAGCACCTCTACGCCGTCTTGTACCAACATCCGGATCTGGTCATTTTCCTTCTGAAAGGAACCAAGCATCGCCGGGGCGTGACCGGGAAGCACGAAATCGCTATCGGATGACGAGCCGAATGTAGCGGCGTCCTGGCGCATCCAAAAGAGACCAACCAGGTTCAGGAAGCCCTCGGGGCCTTGCAAATTCTCAACGCGCTGCGTTTTCCATGCTGCAAGTTCGGCCAGATAGGCGTCGTTGTCCGGCACGCTGGCTGAATTGCTGACGTCACCCGTACTCATGAACAGAATGGCGACCACGATAACCGTCGCACTCTGCTGCCAAATTGCCATTTGCCGTCTCATCGAGGTCGAAAATATCATTATGACTCGTCGCTTACTATAATCCGCGACCTCTAATGACATCGCCTTCACGAGAATCGGAGCTGGCTTTCGCTCAGCTTCAACCAGATGACATTCTGACGGCCATCGACAGCCTCGGCTTTCGCTGCGACGGTCGATTCCTCGCGCTCAACAGCTATGAGAACCGCGTTTATCAGGTCGGAATCGAAGATGATGAACCGGTCGTCGCGAAGTTTTATCGGCCCGGTCGCTGGAGTGATGATGCCATTCTCGAGGAACACAGTTTTACGGCGGAACTTGCGGAGAAGGAGATTCCGGTTGTCGAGCCATTCGAATTGTCGGGAAACACCTTGCATCACTGTGGGCCGTTTCGCGTGTCGGTGTCACCGTGTCGTGGCGGCCGTTCGCCCGATCTCGATGATCACGATTTATTGCAGCAGCTCGGCAGGCTCGTCGCCAGAATTCACTTGCAGGGCGAGACAAGCGTATTCGAGCACAGGCCGACCATCGACATCGATGCCTACGGCTACGCATCCCGTGAGTATCTGCTCGAACAGGGTTTTATTCCCGATGAATTGCAGGATGCATATATAAGTGTCTCTGAATACCTGTTCGTCAATATCAACGCTTGTTTCGACAGGGCTGGCAGCTCACGATCAATTCGTCTGCATGCGGATTTTCATCCGGGCAACGTGTTGGTTGCGGGGGAACGGCTACACATCGTGGATCTGGACGATGCCAGAAGCGGACCCGCGGTTCAGGACCTTTGGATGTTCTTGTCAGGAGACCGGCATGAACAGACACCGCAGCTGGATTCCTTGCTGCATGGATACGAGGAATTTCGTTCCTTCGATGCGCGTGAACTGCATCTTGTCGAAGCACTGCGAACGCTCCGCATCATGCATTATGCCGCGTGGCTGGCCAGACGCTGGGACGATCCTGCGTTCAAGATTGCATTTCCCTGGTTCGACTCTCAACGCTATTGGGATGAACACATCCTGACGCTTCGAGAACAGGTTGCGTTGATGGAAGAAGAGCCACTCAGCTGGTTGGCGTGATTGCGAATCTCTCATGGCGAATTTCGCGCCGGATCATTATGGCAAAAGCTTGTAACTCAGACCGACTTTGTTGCACTGCCCCGTAACCGGGACTAAAGTGAGCTTCAAGGTTCAGGTCGGAAAATCTGTGGAACTCTGACCACCTGTACAGCTCTGATATATGGATGAACCGAGGCGTAGCAGCCTCCGTGGGGACGCAGCGACTTGACTCCGAACATGCTAAGAGCGATATCGATAGCGGCTTTTCTGGCCGCGGTTGGCGGTTGCTCGTCCCAGGTGACCGTAAACAATCCCACAATCCCCGACCCTTTGGTCGAAAAAATTCCTCTTTCCGTTGCCGTCAGGTATCCACCCGACTTTGAACATTACGTTCACGAGGAGCAGGTAATCGGCAAGGCAAAGTGGACGATCGACCTTGGTCGTTCAAACAAATTTTTGTTTACGAATCTTTTTCGTTCGATGTTCGATGATCTGACGGTTGTCGAGACTGGTGAACAACCGGACGATCTGGATGTTGACGCTTTGATCGAACCGAGCATCGATGCGTTTGAATTTTCGACGCCGAGTCAAAGCCAGACGCAGGCATTCGCAGTCTGGATTCGCTATCGCATCAAGATATTTGACAGAGAAGGCGAGCAATTTGCGAACTGGCCGATCAGCGCCTACGGAAAGAGCCAAACCACGATGATGGGGGGCGACGCGGCGCTGAAACGAGCGGCAGTGTTGGCAATGCGCGATGCAGCCGCACTAATCGTCATGCAGATGGACAAAACAACCCGTATAAGCCGGCTAGGTCGCCGTCCGGTGTCAAGCGTCGCTGCCACCCCCAATCCTCAACCGCCTGCGCCGACAAACGCGGAACCGGAAGAGGAAGAACCACAGGCGACTGTTCCAGAGGATGTAATCGATGAAACAGGCTAGCTACCCACGCTCTCTTGTCGGCACGCTCGGAAAGCTGCTGATGATACTGCTGCCCGGTATTTTTATCGGCGCCTGCACAACGGCGCGCATCGAAGATGTCAGGGTGACCTCAACCGGTATTGAAGAGGGCGAAGGCGTCGTCATTATGGCCAGGAGTTACCATCTCGGTAACGAGACCGAGACGAAGTTTATCGATTGCGTTGGCGATGCAATCAGTCGTGGATCTGGCGGTCTTCGCGTCATTCCTCATGACGAATTTGTCGATGCCCTGTTCCCGTGGTTCGAACCGAGAACCGCACCGTCGGACACAAAAGGACTGCCCGACCTGATGAAACGCCCCGGCGTCGCCGACACGATTGCTGAAAAAGGCGTGCGTTACGTTATCTGGCTTGATGGCGACACGGAAAGAACCACGGGCGGCGGCAGTCTGTCATGCGCGGTGGGTCCGGGCGGCGGTGGCTGCTTCGGTTTCGCCTGGTGGCAGAATGACTCGAAATATGAAGCTGACGTTTGGGACATTACTGCGCTCGAAACGGCCGGCACCATCAGCGCCGACGTCAGCGGCACCTCCTACCTGCCGGCAGTCGTTATCCCCATTCCACTGATAGCGCGAACCCGGGCAAAAGCCTGCCAAGGGCTTGCCGATCAGCTGAAAATGTTTATCGTCACTGACGAAGACGCCTGACTCATCAGCCGTTTGCAGCCCGTCAGGGACGCCCGCCCCGCACGAACACCTTGCGGTAATACGTCGAGTCCAGTTCAGCGATTGTCACTTCGCGTCCGCTCGACGGCGCGTGCACGAAGCGCCGGCTGCCGAGATAGAGCCCAACATGTGAAACCTTGCCCTCGATGTTGAAGAACAAAATGTCTCCGACCCGCAAACTGTTGGCAGCGACCGGCTGCAGCGTCTGCCATTGTCCGGCAGTTGTTCTTGGTATCGATTTTCCCGCTTTCGAATAGGCGTAGTGCACCAGACCGCTGCAATCGAAGCCTTTGCTCGTACTTCCACCATAGCGATATGGGACACCGAGTTGTCTCACTGCGACGATCGCCGCCTGCTCGCCGACATCGCGTCGCTTGACCGGCTGCTGTTGTCGGGCCGCTGCGTCGCCGCTGCGGCTCGCCGTCGGCTCATTGGAGGCGCACGCAGCGAGCAGGCAGCCTATCGATACGGCTACGCTAATGTTTCCAAGAATCCTGGCTGCCTGAGATATCATGTCACCCACCCATGCACAGACACTACGCCCAACAGACTGAACTCGACATGAACTGCATCCCAGGATCAGGGATTCGCCTGATCACGATGGCGTTCCTGATAGTCACCACCTGCAGCATCGCGGTTTCAGCGGCAGAGACGATTGAGGCCGGGAATCATCGGGTATACGGCGCCGACTATTCGATAGTACCGGACGTCTCAAAAGGTGGCGCAGTCGTCGAGCTCACGATCTCCCAGACCGAGGGATTCTTGCGCGAGCTACACATGCCGTATGACGATAAGACGCTTGGCGATATCGACGGTGATGGCGAGATATCCATTGCCGATGGTCGCATACGCTGGAGACCACCTGCCGCCGGCGGCCGCTTGCGCTGGTTCGCGACAATCAATCACCTTAGAAACGGCGAGACATTTGACGCCTATATTGGTGACGACTGGGCGCTCTTCAGAGCCGAAGATGTCATACCGCCGACAGCTACCCGAACACGACCGCGATCGGTGAGCAAAACCAGACTGATGTTCGACCTGCCTGATGGTTGGTCGGCGGTCACTGAATACTTCAGGCGCTCAAACGTATTCGATGTCTCCAATCCGGATCGGCGCTTCGACAGACCGACGGGCTGGATCGTCCTCGGCAAACTCGGCGTAAGACACGAAACGGTTGCCGGCGTACGCGTTGTCGTTGCCGCACCCGTTGGCCATGACGTTCGCAGACTGGACATACTGGCGATGCTTAACTGGACCTTGCCCGACCTTGTCCGCCTGCTGCCTGATTTTCCACGGCGCCTGACCGTAATCAGTGCCGGGGAACCAATGTGGCGAGGCGGATTGTCTGCGCCGAGGTCATTCTATGTACACGCGGGGCGTCCCCTGATCAGCGAAAACGGTACCAGCACGATCATGCACGAGGCAATTCATGTTGGTCTGGGTGTCGCTGCCGTGAAGGGCGCTGACTGGATCACCGAAGGACTCGCCGAATACTATGGTCTGGAAATATTGCGGCGGAGTGGAACGATCAGCGAAAAACGCTTTCGGTCTGCCCGCGCCGAACTCGCGAAATGGGGAAGGAAAGCAACATCACTGTGCCAGGATCCATCGACCGGGGCCGTTACGGCCCGTGCAGTCACTTTGTTCGGCAAATTGAACGATGAAATTCGCAAGAAAAGCGCGAGAAAGTACGATCTCGACGACGTCCTTCGCAGCATTGCCAGTTCTGCAAACAAAATTTCTGCGAAGCAACTTGGTGATATCGTCGCTGATCTTGCAGGCGGCGAAAGCGAACTATTGAGCGACAAAGCCGTGAACAATTGCGAGAATTAACGCGGCGCCCCAGGCAGACCTTGTCCATGGACAGACAACACGATCTCGAACTGATACTGCGTTCCCGAACTCCCATCGTTGCGATCGACACTCGCGACGAATCGCGCCTGCTCGAGCTATTGAAGTCCATTACCATCGCCAGGGCGTCGGAAGGATACTTGCCCCTGTTTCGCTGGACCGTCACGGACGGCCTGCAGCGCCTCGACATATCTCTCGAACCTCAACTGCACAATTCTCAACCGGAAGAGGTCCTCAGGCATATTCGGGCGGTCAGCAAGCCGGGAATCTATGTCCTGCTCGATTTTCATCCTTACCTGGAAGATCCCGTCAATGTCAGATTGCTGAAGGACATCTGCATTCGATTCAATGAGGTAACGCGATATCTGATCATGGTCAGTCATCGCGTCACGCTGCCCGTCGAACTCGAGGGCTTTAGCGCGCGTTTTGAAATGGCGCTACCGACTGACGGCGAGCGTGAGGAAATCATCAAGCGGGTGGCGGCCGAATGGACGCTCGAGAACCCCGGCTCACAAGTTCAGGCCGACCCCAAGGCATACAAGCTATTGATACAAAACCTTGCCGGACTGACCGACGCTGACACCGAAAAACTGGCGAGGAATGCCATCTTCTTCGATGGCGCCATCAGCAAGAGCGATCTGCCGGACGTGATGAAGGCCAAATACGAGCTACTCAATCGAGGCGGCATATTGCAGTTCGAATACGATACGGCGAAATTCAGCGATGTCGGCGGCCTGAGCAAGTTGAAGGACTGGTTAGCGACCAGAAGAACAGCATTCGTCAAAAACGACGGCGCGCCGCAACTCGATCCACCCAAGGGCATTCTGCTGATCGGCGTACAAGGATGTGGAAAGAGTCTGGCCGCCAAGGCAACGGCCGGCATTTTCGGCGCACCGCTACTGCGTCTCGACTTTGCCACGCTGTATAACAAATATCACGGAGAGACTGAGCGAAATTTACGCGAATCCTTATCGACCGCCGACGTCATGGCGCCCTGCGTCTTGTGGATAGACGAAATCGAGAAGGGACTCGCCGGCAGAGCAAGCGAAACGGGAACCAGCCAGAGGGTGTTGGGCAGTTTCCTGACCTGGATGGCGAAAAAAGGCCGCGAGGTCTTCGTTGTCGCAACGGCGAACGATATAACTGCGTTGCCGCCGGAACTCGTCCGCAAAGGAAGATTCGACGAGATATTTTTTGTCGACCTGCCAGATGCGGGCAATCGCGAAGCAATACTCAGAATTCACCTGGAGAATCGCGATCAGCCGGCAGCCAAATTCGATCTGGGATTACTTGCCGCCGCGATGGACGGATTCTCCGGCGCAGAGATCGAACAGGCTGTGGTTTCGGCACTGTACGCCGCCCACGCAAACAAAGCGCCGCTCGCGAACGCCCACATTCTGAGCGAGATCCAAAAAACGCAACCACTTTCCGTTGTCATGTCGGAGAGGATTGGATCACTTCGACAGTGGGCCTCCGGCCGCACTGTCGCCTGCGACTGAGCCGCAATTCGTCGTTCAATTTAACCTAACGTTACAAGCGTTATGGATTGGCGTGTGGCATAGCGCCGCCGCTTGACACGCTCTCGCCAATCTTGCGCCCGTGATAGAATTTCCTGATGACTAATGACAATAAAAAATTCAATAAATTAGTCTCCGATCAAGATGACGATCCCACCGCGGAACTCGAACTTCTGTCTGAGGAGGCCTGTGCCGAGAACGATCCCGGCCACCAGGTCGAGGCGGAATCCGACCAGAACACCTTCGATTTTGAAAGGGTGGGACTGGATGCCGATGATGCCGATGAAACCATCGCAAACCTGAAACTGGACCTGCAATCACGCGCCGAAAGCATCAGCAAATTGCAGTTTGACATTGAACAGCTTCGTGCCCGATGGACCGGTCTTGAAAAGGAAATAAAGGTTCGCGAGGAGGTGACCAGCAATCTCACGGCGGACTTGAAACAGGCACACAAAAATCAGTCGAAAGCGGAAAGGCTACTCAGGAAACGTGAAAAGGAACTCGATTCGCTAACGACAAAATTGTCAGGGCAGGATCAATCGCTGGAGGAATCGGCACGGCAGCTGGAACACGCGAGAGAGCGTGAGAAGGAGTCAGAATCCCGTCTCATCGAAAGTGAGGCGCAATTGGAAGCGGCCGGGAACAAGCTTGCCGAATTGACGAAAGAGTCGATGGCGGGACGCTCGGTCCAGGAAGAGACGAGCGTGAGAGTCAAAACGATTTCGAGTGAGGTCGAGGGACTCAAGAAGGACCTGGCGGCGTCGCACGGCTCGGTATCAGAACTCCAGCTGTATGTTGACGGCCGAAAATCCGACTGGGACGAGCAGCATAGATTGGTCGCGGATAATGAGGAAAGAATCAGTCAGCTCACGGCCGAGCTCAAAGAGGCCAATTGCCGGCTAAGTGACGGCGGCACCGATTTTGACGACCTGACTGCCAGAATAGCCTCCCTGAAGACGGAACGCGACGAATTACTGAAGGAAATCACACAGCTACGCGAAGACGCCCAGGACACTGACAGTGCGGAAAAGGACAAACGAATGCTTGCCGAGGAGACCGGAACGCTGGCCGGCAAGACTTTCGAAATCAACGAACTAGAAAATCAGATCGGACGCACCGAGACCTATGCGGACGAGCTTCGCAGACAACTCCAGGATCAGCTCGCGATGACGGATACGCTGCAGACGCGGCAAAAACATCTGGAGATATCGCTGACCAGCGCAAAATTGCAGGTAGAGGAGCTCTCAAATGGTATTGAGGAGCTGCGTTCCAGCAATGCGTTATTGCGAGACAAGAATTTCGATCTGAAGGAAGAGTTTGACAAAGAAATTCGGCAGATTCGCTTTGACCTCGGGGAAGCGCAGGAAACGATTGTTGATCGGGATTCGCTGAACAAGCAGCTGGCCTCCGATCTCGTTGATACCAGGGAAACTAAAATGAATCTTGAAACCCGCCTCGGTAGCACTGAGGAAGAAAACAAAGCAAAAATAGAAGAACTTAAAAAGAAGCTTGCTGACGTTGAGGTTCTGAACGAAGAGCTACAGCACAAACTGAACACCAAAAACAGTGCGATCACGGCGTTACTGGATGAACTCACAAAAAGAAGCGAATCGATCGAGTCCATTGGTGAGATCGAAGAGGTTATCCATGATCTGGATGACAGGATGTCAGACAGCATTGACGACGGCGGCAAGTCCGAGAGAAAGCGTATTACACGCCTGCTGGTCGGCAAGATCGACGGCCAGAAACTCCGATTTCCACTTTTCAAAAACCGACTCACTATCGGGCGGACTGGACATAACGACATTCAGCTTAAAGCCGCCTTCATCAGTCGACGTCATGCAGTCATCGTTACCGATGACAAAAACACCAGAATCGTTGACTGGGGTAGCAAAAACGGTGTGTTCGTCAATACGAGCCGCGTCAAGGAGCAAATCCTTCGAAATGGCGACATCGTTACGATCGGCACGGCCGACTTCAAGTTCGAAGAGCGACGTAAAAGATAGTCGCAACGTTTCACTCGGACATCGGAATAGCACCGATATGTGAGAGCAATCACGGTCTTTAAGGATCCGTTCAGCTAATGTTGGTCATCATAAGGACAGTGACCACTAACAAGCTTGAAGCATGCTTACTAAGACCGCGCCGAAACATCTTGATCTCAGCTCCACGCAGGAAGTAGCAAGAAACGCCGGGAACTTCGCATCCCGAAAAATCTGGCTGCCAAAACTCCTCTACGATTGCCTTCCCTATTTCTACCTGACCGCCGGATTTGCCGCATTTTTCGCGACCCTGTACATCAGCGACTGGTTCTGGGTGCTGCCGCATTACATACTCTTTTCAGCGGCCTGCCTGCATTTGTCCTTTGCGGTTTATCGCAGGCGAAAACGACCCAGCCAGCGCGATTCCGACGAATCAGAGGAGACGCCCGCAAGTTAGATCCCCCTGCTTGACCTCACAGCCCTCTTGGTCAAGGATGCGCTTCTTTTCCAGACGAATGTGCTTGAGCCGTGTCGGCCGAATCGAAACCAATCAAACAGAAATTTATGAATGAGCTGGCGCTTGCCCTCATGCTCGTATTTGCCGGTATGGTCTTGTTACCGCTGTCGATCTATCTCACGGGCCAGTCGGTGTTCGGCGAATACGGCGGTGCCGGATTTTCAGACTTTTTCGGTCGCCTGAGTGGCGAACTTCGAGAAGGTCGGCCCGTAGTCTGGTTTTTGGTGTTGTCACCCTACCTGATCCTGATGCTTCTTCGACTTACGATCTGGGCGTTCTTGAAAGCCAGACGGGCCGCGTAGCGCTGCGACGCGCAAACTGCGGCACTCTGGCCCGTGTCAGCAGACTGTGATATCTGTCACATTATATCTTTGCGTAACATGGAATTAGCGCGGTTTTCATAGAATTTATGTTAACTATGATGCATGATCATGCCTTGCTCCGACTATATTCATAATTCCTCAAACTGAGCAAACAAGATTACTGGACACCGACGATGAATGGCATTCTGAAATGGCTGGGTACCAGACTATTCCCGCAAAAAGCCGAATCGGAATCGGTGCTGCGTCAGACCACCCGAGGACGCAAGCCTTCGGCAAAACCGGCGAGAAAAGAAGTACCCGAGCCGGACTTTGTTGAATTCGAAAGTGAACTTGGCGGCCGTGTCGATGATGGCGGGCCGGGCAAGAATGTCCTTATCCGTAACAAATATGTGCGAGAAGACACCGGCACGCACGATACCTTGAAGATAATTGACGATTCTCTTCTCGAGGATGAAGAAGAATATGGAATCGATCCGTATAACACCGGACGATTCGATCGTTCCCAGTCCTGGAACCTGCGTAGAAAAAAATAAACTCATCCCCGCTCATGCCATTTTCCATTACCGGTTTGACGGCATATGGTGCCGCCGGTAGTCTGCGGCCAATCAGACCTGCCAGAGCGCTGTCCATGGGACTCAGGGTTTCCTTCGAACTCAGCGAAGACGATCTAAGACATTTTCGGCTGATCATGCGCGAAGCTCGAAAAGCTGCGGCAGGTGCGTTGCCTGAAGATATCGTGGCCTCCGCAGAGGAATTGCTCAAGGATGTCGGTAAAACCGGCATACCGAAATTCGTTTCCGACAGGTTCGAAAAGCTCGAAGTCATGATCCGTATGATTTCCGACCACGAATGGGCGCTTCCGGAGCAAGAGTCAACCCGCGTGCTAAACGCACTCGCCTATTTCTGTGAGCCTGAAGACCTGATTCCGGATCATATACCCGGGCTCGGCTTCCTGGACGACGCCATCATGATCGAATTGGTTGTCCGCGAGCTACGCCACGAGATCGAAGCGTATCTCGACTTTTGTGCGTATCGGGCCAACAAGAGCCCGCGAACGGGTATCAAAAACAAGACCAGCGATGTTAGCCGTGAACAATGGCTCGAAAGTCGGCGGACAGAACTGCAAGAACGCATGAGACGAAGACGTGAACAGGGCGTGGCGCAATGAGGCTTTACATAAGCGATCATCCGCTAATGGGAACCTCCTGAACAATATCGCGGTCATAGCAAGGACAAACAGCCCCGAATGGACAATTTTTGCCAAATATGCCCTTGATTGAAGGGCTTATGCCATCTAGCCTAGACTGTTCGTATGCCGGATCATGCATTGCTGGTTTTTGGAGAATAATTTGAAAAACGATCTAATCGCGCGCCGCTACCGCATCATAGGGACCATCCTGACCCTGTGGGCTTTGCCCGGCCTCACCGCCACGACGGCGATTCAAACCGCCAAGGATCTGGGTCCGGAGCCGCGGCACGAGAAAATCGGCCAGATGGTCAGCGAGTTTATTCAGAAATCACATTACAAACATGCGGCCATCAATGACGAGCTGTCGTCGAAAGTCCTTGATCGTTATGTCGAGGCACTGGACAACAATCGCATGTACATGCTGGCCAGCGATGTCGATGCATTCGAGACGCACCGTTATCAACTTGACGACATGGTTCGATCCGAACCCCTGAACCCGGTGTTCGAGATGTTCGAGGTGTACCGCACACGAGTTCGCCAGCGGCTGAATTTCGCGATGCTACAACTGGAAACCGAGCCGGATTTCAGTGTCGACGAAAGTTATACGTTCGACAGAGAGAAATTACCCTGGGCTGAGACTGAGGCCGAACTGGACGAGATCTGGCGTAAGCGAGTTAAGAACGACGCTCTGAGTCTCAAGCTTGCGGAAAAGGAATGGGTGGAAATCCAGGAGATTCTGGACAAGCGTTATAAGCGCTTCCACAAGCGCATGGATCAGATCAACAATGACGATGTATTCGAGACCTTCATGAATGCGTTCGCTCATACGCTCGATCCGCACTCGAGTTATTTGTCGCCGAGAAATTCCGAGGAATACCGCATTCAGATGAGCCTGTCGTATTTCGGTATCGGTGCTTCTCTGCAAATCGATGACGATTTCGTCATGGTGATCAATATTATTCCGGGCGGACCTGCTGCGATCGATGGCAAGTTGCAGCCGAAGGACAAGATTACTGCTGTTGCCCAGGGAGAAGACGGTGAACTGGTCGATGTCATCGGCTGGCGGCTCGATGACGTGGTTCAACTGATTCGCGGACCGGCCGATACGGTTGTCCGATTACAGATTATGCCGGCCGGCGCATTGCCTGGCACATCTGAGAAGGTCATCAGCCTGACCAGGAATCAGGTGAAGCTGGAGGAACAGGCAGCAAAAAGCGAAGTCCTCAAAATTCCACGCGACGGCCGCGAGTGGTCGATTGGCGTGATCAAGGTGCCGAGTTTTTATCGCGACTATCGTGCATTGAGTGACGGCGACAAGGACTATACGAGCACGACCAAGGACGTTCGACGCCTGATCAAGGAACTCGAGGTCGAAGGAATCGACGGCCTGATCGTCGATCTCCGAAATAACGGTGGCGGCCATCTGACGGAGGCCACGGCTCTGTCGGGCCTATTCATCGACAATGGTCCCGTCGTTCAGCTCCGCAATTCGAACGGCCGCATAAGCCGTCTCGACGATCCCGACCCGGTGCCACGGGTGGCTTACAACGGTCCGCTTGCCGTGCTGGTAAATCGTTACAGCGCCTCAGCCTCTGAAATCTTCGCAGCGGCAATTCAGGACTATGCGCGCGGTGTGATCATCGGGCAGCAGACCTTTGGCAAGGGCACGGTACAAAACCTTTATTCGCTCGACCAATATGTTCGTAGGCCTGACGAGGTCGGACTCGGCCAGCTGACGCTGACGATTGGCAAGTACTACCGGGTCACCGGTGAAAGCACCCAGAATCACGGCGTCGAACCTGATATCGCACTACCGTCTGCGATTGACGCCAGCCTCGTCGGCGAGAGCGTCCGTCCCACGGCGCTACCCTGGGACGTCATCGAAACGACAAAATTTCGCGCAGGCGAGCCGCTCGACAGCACGATTTCGTCGCTGACGGCAAATCACATCTCGCGCAGCAAGGACGATCCCGACTTCCGCTATCTAATCGAGGGAATCGAGGTCGTCAAAGAGGTCCGCGCACAGAAGAGCGTGTCTTTGAACATGGAAACCCGTCAGATCGAGCGTCAGGACGAGATTGATCGACGATTGGAAAGAGAGAATGCACGCCGCGCGGCACTACAGCTCGAGCCGATTGCCGATCTGGAGGCACTGGAGGCACTGGAGACGCCGGACGTACACCTTAACCAGGCGGCGGAAATTGTTTCAGACTTGGCGCAGCTTCGGGAAATCGAGGTGCAGCCGGCCCAGACCGCGCAAGTTCGACCCTAGGCCACAACAACCCGCATGGCGGCTTGCATCCGGCTGGCCAGGTGTTGTACTGTTCTACAACACTAACCGCGATACCGGCAACGGAGGTGGCGTGACACAACCAGCAGTATCACCGAAACGCTTGGAATTGGTGCTAGGCAGCCGACAGGGTCAACTGTTGGCAATTTTGGTGCTAAGTGTGATTTGCTGTGCCACTGCACTGGCGGCGACCAGCCCGATCACGGCCCGTGATCGCACGGCCGACCTGCAGAGTCTTGAAGTTCCCGTTAACGAACTGTCAGCAATTGTTGTCGGACACGTTGTCGCCGATCCTGATAAGCAGGATGACGCCACTCTCGAGGCGCTGCCCACTCAGGGCAAATCCGATGCACCGATTCTCGACCTGACACCACGCGTCGTCGTTATTCTGCAGGACGTTTTTTCCGCGCTTGCAATCGAAACAGCGTCTTCGGAATATTCCGAGAAACCGTTACTGATCGAGTCTTCCGTCAAGGGCGAATTACCCTTGTCTCCGGTCGCGGGTGATGCGTCGCAGTCTGAATCGCTGGATCTCGTAGATCCGGCAGCGGACATTGAGGATGTAGACACCGTCCTCAGTATCCAGCGGCAAATGTTCCGAACAGATATCTGAGGATATCGACTCCGGGCTCAGCGACTCAGAATCTTTGTAATTCCCCACCAGTTCTCGCCGAGTACGTTCAGGTCACTTTCTCTGACGAGTCCATTTGTGTCGATATCGTAAAGCGTTGCAACGGATCCTGAAGCCGGCACGACATCCGAATCATTTCTAAACACGGCCTTTTCACCCAGCATTTTCGAACGACGTTGTAGAGTCTCTGCAAAGTCAGAGGCCTGTTCCATCCATTTAGTGACCTGCCGAATTTTTTCCATCACTTGTTCACAGTCATCGTGTGAACCGTAGTTAATCGCCCCAACGCTCTTCTCACTGGATTCCTTTGCCATTGCCGCGAGGTCAGCATCTGAAAAGGTAAGATACAATTGTTGTGCGAACGCGACGATCATTAAATTGATTGATCGTTTGGATGGCACATCCAGACCCTCTGTATCGGGCGGCGTTCTGTTTTGTATCTCCTCAATCGCCAATAGAAGGCCCTCTTCTTCCTCCTGCGCAACTGCGATCTGGTCAGAAAGACTATTCAGAAACGCGTTAACCGATCGGCGCTTGAAAATTTTAAGAAAGCCACTCATAGACGTCAGGCGACGCCGTTCTGCCTGCAACTGATCCTCGAGTTGCTGAATGACTGCCATCTTTTCTGTGACCTGACTTTCCAGAACTCGTGCCTCGCGCGTGCGTTCTTCATTCCATGCAACGAGAACTCGATTGTGTTGTTTTTGTTCTCGTTGCTGTTTCAGTTGTTCCGCAAATTTCGCGAGCTTTTGCTGACAACGAAGTGCCAGGCCTCGCATCTGATAGAAGACCACGACATTGTGCGCCCAGTCAGGATCGACCAGGAGTTCTTCAAGATGATCGAGCTTCTGTTGTACTCTGGCGGCGACGCCTTCCTGTTGCTTAATCTTGTCCTGAAGTTTGAACTGCTCCTTCTGCACGCCCGCAAATTGTTTTTTGAGTTCCGCACGATTCCAGTACAGGTCCAGCAATTTCTCGCTCTCTTCCTGCGATTTATCCTGCGTATTGCCAAAGATTGCGGTGAGACTCGACAAGTCGGACTCCTTTAACATAATCCCTGCCGACATGGCGAGATTATGAGGCTTAGCTCAGCGGATAATGACAAGTGGAACCCCGCCAATCCTTGATTGAATCGACAGTTTTCCGATCTGCGACGGTCTGTTAGGCGTGAAGTGTGACTATCGTTCCAGGACCAGGTGGCCCTGATCCATAAGGTACTCGAGCCATTTATTGAGGACGATGTTGCGGCGCCATTTCGCATCGAGTTCCGGCCCATGGAGACGTGACAGCCGTCGTATTCCGGCATCCCGGTGACCACCATTGAGGCTCATGGCCTCCGCCAGGCGACCATCGAGATAGGCCCTGACGTGCATATCCGGATCAGCGATGCGCCGCTCAACCTCGTAAAAGAAATATGACAGGGAGAGGGTCACCGTGTATCTACTACGCTCGATGATCTCAACATGTAAGTCGCAGTCACCGGCAACACATGAACGATAATAGCCATCAAGGCGAGCGATTTCGGGTATTAATTGGCGCAGGCGTAAAAAATTACTTTCATACAAAGCCATGAGGCCTACAAAACTTCGCGGCTTTGCAATTGTCTCCGGAACAAGTTGGCAGTCGAGCAACATGCCACGAATATAGCACAGCAATCTCGATACAAAAGGTATGCAAAAACGATTCCGTTTTGCCTGATTTTAAAGAAATATTATGGTCGAACTCTGCGTTCAACACCTGTACTATCGAGAATTCTGCTCGCAATTTCTTCGATAGAGAATTCAGTCGTGTCCACCTTCGGAATTCCGTATTTCTTGAAGATTTTCTCCGACTCTCTCAGCTCAAAACGCACTTGCTGCGCCGAAGAATAACGACCCAGCGCACGCCTCTCCTTACGAATTTGCTGCAAGCGTGTCGGCGCAATCGTCAAGCCGAATAACTTCTGAGTTTGTTTCCTCAGAAATTCGGGCAGCTTGCCGCTTTCAAACTCTTCATCAGTCAATGGAAAATTTGCGGCATAAACGCCGTATTGCAAAGCGAGATACAAACATGTCGGCGTTTTACCCGAACGGGAAACGCCGACGAGTATGACATCAGCCATTTCGTAATTTCGAGTAATGCCACCGTCGTCGTTGGCCAGGGCAAAGTTGGTCGCTTCGATCCGCTTCATATAACTATCGATATCACTCATGCCATGCGCGCGGCCGGCGGTGTGGGTGCCTTTTTGTTGGAATTCATCCTCCAACGGTTCCAGAAAGACGTCGAAAATATCGAGGTGCAAACCATCCGCCTCCTTGACGATTGCCCGGAACTCGTCGTGTACGAGTGTCGAGAATATGATCGGCCGGACGCCCTTTTCTCCGGCTGCTTGGTTGATTCTTTTCACTGCGTCGCGTGCCTTGTCATCGGTATCTATAAATGGCACAGTCACTTGCCGAAATTCCTGTCCATCAAATTGCGTAAGGAGGCTGTGTCCGAGCGTTTCGGCAGTCACACCGGTCTGATCAGAAAGAAAGAAAACGGTACGTTCAGTCATTTGCGATTTGTCCAATTTGCAGGAAAATGTTGTTGGCGACCATTGCGCGCATTGATGCCAATCGATTGTCCATGTCCAGATACGTAACACAAGGGAGTTGACGTTGGAGCCCTACGTAATCGAGCTTGACAAGCTTGGGATGCAAGACATTGAAATTGTTGGAGGAAAGAACGCCTCGCTGGGCGAAATGATCGGCAATTTGAGCGCACTCGGTGTCACCGTGCCGGGTGGATTCGCGACCACTTCCGCAGCTTACCGCGACTTTTTGAAAGACGGCGACCTCACAGATCGCATCAATGACACACTAAACGGCCTCAATGTCGATGATATCGCGGCGCTGACCGAGGTCGGAGGGTCCATACGCGACTGGATCGCCGACACGCCCTTGCCCGACAGACTTATACAGGATCTGTCCTCTTCCTGGGAAGCAATGTCGAAGGGCAAGGACATCGCCGTTGCTGTTCGTTCGTCTGCTACGGCCGAAGACCTTCCCGATGCCTCATTCGCGGGCCAACAGGAGACATTTCTCAATGTCCGTGGCCTCGATAATTTGCTCGATGCTGTGCACCAGGTTTATGCGTCACTGTACAACGATCGGGCCATCGCCTACCGGGTACACCAGGGATTTGATCATTCACTCGTCGCCTTGTCCGTTGGCGTGCAGCATATGGTTCGCAGCGACATCGGCTCTGCTGGAGTCATGTTCACGCTGGATACCGAGTCCGGCTTCCGGGATGCCGTATTCATCACATCGTCCTATGGGCTTGGCGAAACCGTCGTGCAGGGTGCCGTGAATCCCGACGAGTTTTACGTCTACAAGCCTGCATTGGAGTCCGGCCGATTTCCGGTGTTGAGAAAAAACCTCGGCAGCAAAGCAATCAAAATGGTTTATAGCAAAGACCCGACACTGGGAAAGACAGTTGACACCGTTGACGTTGATGAATCGGACAGTATGCGATTCTCACTGAGTCAGGATGAAGTTGTAGAACTCGCGCGGAGCGCAGTTGCGATCGAGAAACACTACAAGCGCCCGATGGATATCGAATGGGGTAGAGACGGCTCGGACGGCAAACTTTACATTCTTCAGGCGCGACCGGAAACCGTGCAAAGCAGAAGCGGCCGAACAATTCAGCGCTTCACGCTCAAGGGTCGCTCCGAGGTTCTCAGCAAGGGTCGAAGTATCGGCCAGAAGATCGGCACCGGCACGGCCAAGATTATTAGAAATGTCGCCGAGATGAGTCGCGTACAACAAGGCGATGTTTTGATTTCGGATATGACGGATCCGGACTGGGAACCTGTGATGAAACGTGCATCAGCAATCGTCACGAATCGCGGCGGCAGAACCTGTCATGCAGCAATTATCGCGCGTGAACTGGGCATACCGGCGGTCGTCGGTTGTGGCGACGCAACTGAACGCATCAGCGATGGCATGGAGGTTACCGTTAGTTGCGCCGAAGGCGACGAAGGCTTTGTCTATGAAGGCTTGCTGAAATTTGAACGAACGCAGATTGAGCTGGATGCCCTGCCGGAAATACCGGTCAAGATTATGATGAACGTTGGCAATCCGGATCGCGCATTCGACTTTGCCAATATTCCAAACCATGGAGTGGGCCTGGCCCGGCTCGAATTCATCATCAATCGCATGATCGGCGTACATCCCAAGGCGCTTCTGGAGTATGACGAACTCGATTCCGATACGCGCCAGGCCGTCGATGAGCAGATGGCAGGATACGATGACCCCATCAGCTTTTTCATCGACAAACTGGCGGAAGGTATCAGTACGATCGCGGCTGCATTTTCGCCGGAGCCGGTTATCGTTCGCCTTTCCGACTTCAAGTCCAACGAGTACGCCAATTTGATTGGTGGTGAAGCCTACGAGCCGGACGAGGAAAATCCGATGCTCGGCTTCCGAGGCGCATCTCGATACGTGGCCGAAAGTTTTCGACCCTGTTTTGAACTCGAGTGTGCTGCGATTCGCAAGGTCCGCGGAGACATGGGCCTGAAAAATGTACAGATCATGATTCCGTTCGTTCGTACGGTACAACAGGCCATCGATGTCATCGACCTGCTCGCCGAGAACGGCTTGAAGCGCGGCGAAGACGATCTCAAGGTGATCATGATGTCGGAATTGCCGTCGAACGCCTTGCTCGCGGACAAATTCCTGGATCACTTTGACGGTATGTCAATCGGCTCCAACGACATGACTCAATTGGCGCTCGGTCTCGATCGCGACTCGGCACTGATCGCCGATATCTTCGACGAACGTGATGACGCCGTCAAAGCACTGATGGAAATGACTATTTCAGCATGCAAGGCACGCGGCAAGTATGTTGGTATCTGCGGCCAGGGCCCATCAGATCATCCGGACCTCGCCAAGTGGCTGGTCGATCAGGGAATTGAAAGCATGTCCCTGAATCCGGACAGCGTCATCGAAACCTGGATGTTCCTCGCAGGCGAATCTGTTTAGAAACTGTCGTACCGCGAGCGTCGTTGCCAGCGGATTCGCGGTATCCATAGTCCCATGATGAAGCCCACCAGAAGTACCAGTCCACCGCTCATGAACCAGTAACGGGTATTTTGACCGCGGAGTTCCTGATTTTCCTGTTCGAGGGTGCCGGCCTTGATCTCGGCGTCGGTCAGCTTTTCCTGTAGCTCTCTATTGCGACTGTCGATTGCCAGTACATTCGCCGACGTTCGCTTGATTCCCGCAAGCTCCGACTGCAGCCGGTCCTGTTCATTCTCGAGCGCCCTGATTTGCCGGGTAGCGCTGTCGTGCTCGGACTTAATGGCGTTGAGCTGCGTAGTCATCGATGATCCGCGAGTATTGGCGCTCGTCAGCTGGTTGCTTAACGCCGAGAGCTGCTCACGTGCCGGCGCTTCGGACATCAGGTAGCGACTGAGTACCCAGCCTTCAGTACCGCCCGCTGTGCTGACCTTCGTATAGCCGGAGCCATCGTCTGCTTCGAGAATTTCGAGCTGGGTGCCGCTGGAGACCATCAACTGAATCGCATTGCTTGTACTCGGACCGGTACGCAACATGATTTCGAACTGGTCGCTGACCCAGGCAGGCTCCGCGAGTGCCTGAAATGCACCAAGAATCCCGAAACACAGCAAATAATAAGCGCGCAAGCATGGTTTTTTGATCATTGAATCGAATCGCCCAAGGTTGAAGTCGCCAACTATAAGGCAAGCGCATTTTTCGTACCAGCAAGATGCGATGATTGCTTGAGGACTGTCGGCAAATGCTGACACCCTGGCGCGGACGCCCTACTCGGTCAGGTGACGCAGCGTGTGCGCATGCTGCTCCCAATTTCGCCCATCGAAGGTATCAATACTAAGTGATTTCACCGTCCCGGGATCCAGGCATCGTGCATTGACACTGTAGCCGTCCGGATTGGAACGTGGCACATAGAACGACCTGACCCCACAATTTCTGCAGAAGTAGTGCTGGGCCACGCCGGTGTTGAATTGATAATTCGAAATGTCGTCCTGACCGTTCAAGAGTTTGAATTCGTCCTTGCGAACAATCAGATGTAAATGCCCGGTCATTCTGCAAATGCTGCAATTGCACTCGTTGACCTCGAGGTCCTCGGGCGCCTCTACCTCGAACCTGATTCGACCACAATGGCAGCCACCCTTATGAATCGTCATTTGTTGCAACTCCGTTCGTGCGCCAGACCACGAGCATATTATTGGCAGGCATCGCATATCGTCGTACGCGACGCATCGCCACCCCTGTCGCAAAGCATTCCAGTTCGTTCAGATCGCGTATCCCCATTGCGGGATCCCGACTGCGTAAGGACTGGTCGAAGCGTTCGTTACTTTCGCTGGTAAATTTGCCGTCCTGATTGAACGGCCCATAAAGACAAAACACGCCGCCCGGCGAAAGTACGCGCCCGACGACATCGAACATGCAGCGCACACCATGAATACTCATAATGTGTGCGGTGTTCGCGGAGAATATGCCGTCATAGTTTCCATCAATGCCGTCGGCTTGCTGCACGTCAAGTAAAATCGGTCGCCGAACATTCTCAAGACCGCTGTCTGCGATCCAGGAATTTATTCCAGAGTGGTTTTCGGCCAGATCACTGGTTTGCCATTGCAGCCACGGCATCACGTCGGCGAAATAGACGGCATGCTGGCCGGTGCCGGAGCCTATTTCGAGGACGGAGTGACAAGTAGCAAACTCCGTCTTGATCACCTCGAGTATGGCGTCTCTGTTTCGCCCTGAGGCCGGTGCGTCTGGCTTATCCGTCATGCTTCCTTGCTTATTATGCTTTGATCAAACAGCGCATCTCTGTAGTAGGCAAGCTCGGCAATCGAATCCCTGATATCGGCGAGCGCGCGATGCTCAGATTCTTTGTTGAATCCGGCGGCCACGCCGGGTGCCCAATGCTGCGCGAGAATTTTCAGCGTGCTGACATCAAGATTTCTGTAATGAAAGTAGGACTCGAGTGCCGGCATCTCGCGTGCCAGGAAACGACGGTCCTG
>CAYLSX010000021.1:0-23685 GCA_964386685.1 uncultured Woeseiaceae bacterium
TAACCGCTTCGCTCAACGGCGTGGATCTTGCCGTCGGTGACATGCGGTATGACGGACCCCGCGATGTCGTTGTGATGCGTTGCTGACCGCCGACAGACACCAATGCCAGAGTATCGCCCGGGAAAATCAGATGCGGGTTGTCGATCTGGGGATTAACGTACCAGACCTCGGGCCAATACCAGGGGTCTTTCAAAAACGTAGCGGCAATATCCCACAGCGTGTCGCCGTCCAGAACGACATACTCATCCGGATGGCCCTCGGCCAGCGGGACCCTGGTCGGTCCTGCTTCAATCAGGACCAGATTCTGCTGGTGGCTTGACTGGCTTGAAGCACCTGCATCCATCGAGGACGCAGCGCGGGACGCACTGCTGCTTTGCTGTGGAGCCGGGCTGCCCTCGTACGGGGGCGGGCTCGATCCGCAGCCGGCAATCGATGCGGCCAGGGCGATTGTGGTCAGTCGCAGACTGATTTTCATGCGATTTTTGCTAAGTGACATGATCGACGGGTGCTCCATCAAAGTGGTCCGAACCTGCCAGCTCGCAGGCGTTGCTATAATATGTCGTGTCGACGCCTTTGAGACTGCCAAACGCGTCACAATTCCGGCCCAATTCGGCTCTGGCAGGCTGAATTTCTGGCGGCATTGTCCGTCATCTTATTCAATAAAGTCAAAAATTTAGCTGCATTTTGTGGCAATTTACACGAGTTTGGACTCGAGGACATGGCAATACTGAGAATTTTGGAGTTTCCCGACCCGAGGCTACGCAAAAAGGCCGTGCCGGTGGCGGATGTGGGCGACGATTTGCAGAATTTGATCGACGACATGTTCGAGACCATGTACGCCGCTCCCGGGATAGGACTGGCGGCCACTCAGGTCGATGTGCACAAGCGCCTGCTGATCGCGGACGTCTCACAGGAGAAAAACGAGCCCCGCGTCCTGATCAATCCGGAGATCCTGGACAAGGACGGCGTCGCGGTAACCGAGGAAGGATGCCTTTCGGTTCCCGGCTATTTTGAGGAAGTCGAGCGCGCAGAGCACATACGCGTCCGCTACCTGGACCGCGACGGAAATCCGATCGAGACCGAAGCCGAAGGATTGCTGGCTGTTTGTATACAGCATGAAATAGATCACTTGAACGGCAAGTTGTTTGTCGATTACTTGTCCGAAGCCAAACGCCAGCGCATTCGCAAGAAGCTCGAGAAAGATCGGCGACTGCAGCCGGCGGAGGCTGCGGTTCTCTAACTCGGCTTTCGCCTCACACACCCGAATCAAGCTATGAGCGGCAGAAGAATCCTGTTTGCCGGTACGCCGGATTTCGCGTTGGCATCTTTGCGCGCGCTCTGTGATTCGGGCGTCGTGCCGCTTGCGGTCTTCACGCAACCCGACCGGCCGGCCGGCAGGGGCAAGAAACTAAGAGCGAGTCCGGTCAAGGACTATGCGCTGGCTCAGAGCATCGAGGTCCGTCAGCCCGAATCACTCAAAGATAGCGGTATTGCCGCAGAGATGGCGGAATTTGACGCAGACCTGATGGTTGTAGCGGCTTACGGACTGATTCTGCCGCAAGCCATTCTGAACCTGCCGCGGCATGGCTGTCTCAACGTTCACGCGTCATTGCTGCCACGCTGGCGCGGCGCCGCGCCGATACAGGCGGCGATACTCGCCGGCGACGAGGAAACGGGCGTCAGTCTGATGAAGATGACCGCGGGGCTGGACAGCGGACCGGTGTTCGCGAGGCAGCCAGTTCGCATCGGCGACAAGGAAAATGGGGGCGAATTGCATGATCGATTGGCACAGCTCGGTGGGGAAATACTCTGCGAATATTTGCCGGACATTCTTGAAGCAAAGCTTGAGGCAGAGCCGCAGGACGAGACCCTGGTGACTCATGCCGGCAAGATCTCGAGAAGCGACGCGGCGATGACCTGGAACAATTCCGCAACCGAATTGCTGCGACAGGTGCGTGCCTACAATCCAACACCGGGCGCGTATTTCGATATCGATGGCGAGCAAGTGAAGTGTTGGTCCGCGATCGGCATCGAGGCACAAGGCGAAGCAGCCGGGACTGTCGTCGCCGCAGGGCGCGACGGTATCGATGTTGCGTGCGGTGATGGTGCGCTCCGAATGCTCGAACTGCAGAGGCCGGGGCGGGGCAGAATCAGTGCGGGTGAAATCGCAAACCAGCTGTCACTGTCAGGCAGGCAGCTGGGCTGACGCGTATGGACCAGGGGAAGACAGGCGCCCGGACGCGGGCGCGAGCCGCCGAAGCCGTGAACGCGGTGTTGACAAAGGGCCGCTCACTCGATACAGCGCTTGCGGAGGCGGAACTGGCGATCAAGCCATCGGAACGCGGCCTGTTGCGGGCACTATGTTATGGCACTTTGCGGTTTCACTGGCGCATCCGCTCGCAGCTCGACACGCTCTTAGACCGGCCTCTGAAATCGCAGGACAGCGTCATCGAGTCGCTGATTGCTGTCGGTATCTACCAGCTGACGGACACCCGAATACCGGATCACGCGGCGGTTTCCATGACTGTCGAAGCCTCGAGGGTATTGCGGCGGCCAAAGTACGCATCGCTGATTAATGCGGTGTTGAGGAATTTTCTCCGCAAGGGCCTGCAGGCGGAAGAACCCGCAGACGAGGAGGCCCGATACTGCCATCCGGCGTGGCTGCTGAAACGTCTGCGACGAGACTGGCCCGATAATTGGCTGCAGATTGTTGAGGCCGGCAACCGACAGGCGCCGATGTGGCTGCGCGTCAACGCCCGGCAGCTGTCTCGGGATGAATACCTGCGTGAGCTCGAGGGGGCCGACCGATCCGACGATGAAGCCCCGTCTAATCAGGTAGTTGCCGGAATCGATCATGCCATCAAGCTGGCGGAACCCAGACCGGTTCAGGAGCTGCCGGGATTTAGCGAAGGCCAGGTATCCGTGCAGGATGCGGCGGCGCAGCTCGCAGCACCGTGGCTGCTCGCGGCCGGCGGCCGGCGCATTCTCGACGCCTGCGCGGCGCCGGGCGGGAAAACCGGGCATCTGTTGGAACTCGCGGGACCGGATGCCGATCTAACGGCCATAGATCTCGACGAAGGTCGTTTGGGCAGGGTTCGTGAGAACCTGACAAGACTGGGCCTGTCCGCGACCGTTATTGCTGCCGACGCATCAAAACCAGATGAGTGGTGGGATAAAAAGCGGTTCGACCGGATCCTGCTGGATGCACCGTGCTCAGCAAGCGGCGTCATACGTCGTCATCCGGATATCAAACTGAATCGGCGGGCAGACGATATCGAGGCCCTGGCCCTCTCGCAGCAGGCATTTCTTGTTGCACTCTGGCCGCTCCTGGAGACCGGCGGCCGCTTGCTATACGTGACCTGCTCGGTCCTGACAGAGGAGAACGATGCGGTGATAAGCCGGTTTTTGCAGACACATGATGACGCCAGGGAAGTCGATGCGTTGCTAAATAACAACATCCGCGATCTAATGCAGCGTAAGACATGGGGATATCAGATTCTGCCCGGCAGCCAGGATCTGGATGGCTTTTATTTCGCCTGTCTCGAGAAGCTCGACTGATAACAATATGACCGGAAGACTGACAACTGGCTTGCTGATGTTGCTTTTTCTGTTGCCCGTCGTGGCACAGGACAGGCCCGACCGCGCGGGCTACTTCGAGGTACGTTCAGCGACGACCACCGTGGTCGATGGGGTTCACGAACTGGAGTCGCGTCTTCAGCTTGTGCTGAGCGACGAAGCGCTCAACGCGCTGAACAGCGGCGTCGCCCTCCGGATTGAGCTGAACCTGGAAGTGCACCGGGTTCGGCGCTTCTGGACTGACCCGATGGAAGCCGAACTGGTGATCGGCTACGAGCTTGAATACCGGCCGCTCAGCCAGCGCTACATAGTCAGAAGCCTGAATAGCGGCGATCAGGACTCCTTCGCAACACTTTATTCTGCGCTCAACAATCTCGGACGCATCCAGGGACTGCCGGTCGTTGACGATTCCATACTCGAGTCCGACAAGCCCTACCGGATTCGGTTGCGCGCCAGATTGAGCACGGAACAGTATCCCGCGCCCTTAAGAATTCTGTTCTTCTGGCGCGATGATTGGCATTTGGAAAGTGAGTGGTTCGAATGGTCGCTCGACCGATAAAGAGGATTCTTTACCTGGTGCTCGGCGCGACAGGCGTCGGGCTCGCATTGACCGCTCTCTTTCTCCTGAGCCGCACCGCGCAAAACTCCGAGGACTTTGATCGTCTGCACACGGTGCTGCTGCTGATCAACGTTGCCGGCGTTCTTGTGCTGTTCGCTTTTCTGATCGGCAACCTCGCCCGGCTGTGGCGCGACTACCGCAACCATGTGCCGGGATCAAAACTCAAGGCTCGCATGGTCGGCATGTCGGTGACGCTCGCTGTCGTACCGATGTTGGTTGTCTTCTATTTCTCGATGCAGTTCATCAACCGTGGCATCGATACCTGGTTCAACGTCGAAATCGAAAAAGGCCTCGATGATGCACTTGCCCTTAGCCGCGCTGCGCTTGAAATGCAGATGCGGGATCACCTGAAGACAACCCTGCAAATCGCGGATCGCCTGCGAGACGTCACTGGCCGTCAATTGTTATTTGAGTTGAGCATGCTGCGCCGGGAGAGTGGTGCCAGCGAGATAACGGTGTTCGGAATGAACAGACGCATCCTGGCAACTAGTTCAGATCTTGCAGCAGGCACTATGCCGGCGTTGCCGCGGGACGAGGTTATCCTGCAGATTCGTCAAAACCTCCCGTTCGTCAGCCTGGATCCACTGGAGCGTGGCAGCTATCAGATTCGTACGGCCGTGGCCTTCGGTGACCGAAGCCGGCCCCAAAGCGGCGGCCTGATTCAGGCGCAGTTCCCCGTGACGGAGAGAATCGGCCGCATGGCGAACAACGTGAATTTGTCGTACAGCAAATACAAGAGGCTCGTTTACCTGCGCGACCCCTTGAAGCGAAACTTCACCATCACCCTGACGGTCGTCTTGCTGCTTTCTTTGTTGAGTTCCGTGTACGGGGCCTTCGTATTGTCGAGACGACTCGTTGCACCGATTCAAAACCTCGTCGCGGGAACCAGAGCGGTCGCGAAGGGTGATTTCGACACGCGGCTGCCAACACCGTCGCGGGACGAGATCGGTTTTCTCGTCAGTTCATTTAACGAGATGACTGAAAAGTTGTCGGATGCCCAACAACAGGCCAGCATCAGTCAGGCCCTGGTCGAGGCCGAACGAGCGAATCTCGAAGTTATTCTCGCAAGGCTGTCTACCGGGGTCGTTGCCCTCGAGTCAGACCTCCGAATCCGAACGGCGAATCAGGCGTCGGGTGCGATTCTGAACGTCGATCTGGAAAACAGAACGGGCGAACGCCTCACCGAGGTCGCCAAAGGCCACCCGCTGTTACAACAATTCGTCGATGTTGCCCAGGTTCACCTCGATGCCGGGGAAACCGAGTGGAGAGAGCAGATCGTGTTGCGCGGCGAGGTCGGGCGACGTGTGCTTACGTGTGCCTGCACCACACTCCCGGGCGACGCGGATCACGCCGCGGGATTCGTGGTGGTATTCGATGACATCACGGCGTTGCTTCAGGCGCAACGCGATGCTGCCTGGGGCGAGGTGGCTAGACGCCTCGCCCATGAGATCAAGAACCCGCTGACACCGATTCAACTGTCAGCCGAAAGGTTGCGCCGGAGGTACATCAATACGATGTCGGAGGACGAAGTGCAGGTGCTCGATCGTGCGACACATACGATCGTGCAGCAGGTCGAGGCGATGAAAGAGATGGTGAACGCATTCAGTGACTATGCGCGCGCGCCGGACATCGACATCAACGTATTCAGTCTCGACAAGCTCGCCCTTGAAGTTGTCGATCTTTACCGAGCACAGGCAACGGACATCGACATCGTTCTCAATACGGATCCGACATTGCCGCACATCGAAGCGGATATCGGTCGCGTGCGCCAGATACTGCATAACCTGATACGAAATTCGATCGAGGCGCTTGAAAACAGCGACCACGAGGGTCGCATCGAAGTCCGGGTGAGCAAAACGGAAGTTCAGGAGACCGAGATCGCGGAGATCGTTGTCGAGGACAACGGGCCGGGTTTCAAGACGGGCTCCGTCAGTCAGGTCTTCGATCCGTACGTAACCACAAAGCCCAAGGGCACGGGCCTCGGGCTTGCGATCGTCAAGAAACTGGTCGAAGAACATGGCGGCACGATCGACGCAGAGAATCTGGACGCAGGAGGGGCTGTAATACGCATCCAGCTGCCTGTGAACGAAGCGGCAAGAGAAGCAATGATGGCAATGTTGCCGAGCCGCGGAGATAAACGGAGGGAAAGAGCATGAGCGCACCCCATGTGCTGGTAGTTGACGACGAGGCCGATATCCGGACCTTGATAAAAGATATCCTGACGGACGAAGGCTATGAGGTCACCAATGCCGGCGATGCTGCCGAGGCACGCGCCGCGCGCCAGGATGGCCAATTCGATTTGATCCTGCTCGATATCTGGATGCCAGATACCGATGGCATCAGTCTCCTTCGGGAATGGTCCGCTCAGGGCGATCTCGATTGCCCGGTCGTCATCATGTCAGGTCACGGCACTGTCGATACCGCAGTCGAGGCAACGCGACTCGGCGCATTCGACTTTGTCGAAAAACCACTGTCGATTGCGAAGTTGTTGCGCACGGTCGAACGCGCCCTAGAGGCAGCGAAAAGGCAATCGAGTACTGCGCGCAAACTCCTGCCGTCTCTGCTGACGCCGGTAGGTCGCAGCAAGGTTATGCAGAGCCTTCGCGACCAGGTGCAGCAGTACGCCAACCACGACTCGTCCGTTCTCATTATCGGTGAGCCAGGTACGGGCCGCGGGGCGTTTGCACGCTACATTCACGCATTGAGTGACCGGGCCGAAGGCCCATTGGTCAATTTGCTCTCAGCGTCCCTGACGGAAAGCAATGCGGAGGAGCAACTCTTCGGTGCCGAGACCAACGGCGAAGTTCACAACGGCTACTTCGAGCGCGCGAAAAACGGCACGCTTATCATCGATGAGCTGACTGACTTAAACGAACTGGCACAAAAGCTCATCATGAGCGCCCTGGAGCAAGGCGAGTTCGTTCGCCGGGGCGGGCATGAGGCGATCAAGGTGCAGACGCGTGTATTGGCGACGGCGAAATCCGAATATGAGAGTAATGTCGAAGACGGCTCGCTGCGGCGGGAGCTTGTCTCCGATCTCAATATCCTGAGCTTGCGCGTTCCGCCTCTACGGGAATACGCAGAAGACGTGCCGGAGCTCCTGAGTTACTACGTCGATAAGCTTGTTGACGGCGAAGGACTGTCGTTCAGGCGAGTGGGTGTGGCAGCGCAAAACAGGCTCAGGAATTATCCATGGCCGGACAATGTGCGTGAGCTAAAGAATCTTGTGCGCAGATTGCTGATTACGGGCAGCGACGAAGAGATATCGCTCGAGGAAGTGGAAAAAGAAATCGATGCGGCGGCGCATTCGGATGAACCGCTGGTCAAGCAGGACCTGTTGTCATTGCCTTTGAGAGAAGCGCGCGAGCAATTCGAACGGGCTTACCTGCAACAACAGCTCGTATTGTGTAACGGCAAAGTCGGTAAACTTGCGAAACGTGTCGGCATGGAGCGAACGCATCTCTATCGAAAACTTCGATCGTTGGGCGTCGATTTCAGGTCGGTGAGTACCGAGGAGTAATTGTTGTCCTCTACGACTGATCGCAGGCGTCCAGACATATGCGGTTTGACGTTTCCAGGTTCATATCGACCCTAGACTGAACGTGCCCTGATAGCGAAACATAACACCAAACAGGGGGTGTTCTAAGGTCATTTTCATTTCGAAATTGTTTTCATCTACCGGCCTCTCTTCTACGTATGCCTTACCGAAGAGTAACCCGACCGGTATCGGTAAATCTCTGCCGAACAGGCGCCAGATGTAACCGGCATCTCTGAACACAATAGCGCCATTTTCGGCCGTCACTTTTAGGCGCATGCCAACTCCATAACGAACAAACTCGATCACTTCATTTTCTTTGCTGTGCTCCATGTGTGATTTGAAATGATAGTGATTCGTTTCGGAGAATTTGAATACCCTGTCCCAGTAAATGTTCGCATTGTCCTTGCTGCAGGAATAATGAACGTCTATAGGAACGTCCTCTCCACGGTAAGGAACGACAGCGCCAAACAACATGCCGAAGGGCAGGAACAGCTTGGCTATCGTGGAGTGATGAACCTCGGACATAACTCCACTGACACAGATGTAGTCGTCGGAATACGGCCTTAAAGAATAGTGCCGTTGAATGACATCGCCGAGCTCGTGCCAGCTGTCGCCCAAAATCGTTTGAAATATCGAATCTGCCATGTGGTGACGTCAGAAGAATTGGCTTCGTTTCGATTTTTTGATTGGTCTGGCCGCGGGAGCGATGCTGCCGTCCCGTTGAAACGCGATTCCCGGGGCTCCGAAATCCTGAATGCTCAAGCCTCGAATCAGGTTCAGCGCTTTCTGACTCTCGTCGATGGATGGTCCATCCGGCCTGATTTGCACTGTCGAGTGTATTTGTCCTGCAAGGAATTTTCCGGTTTCGTCAATCGTTACTACCAGAATGGGTGCGACGCCTTTAACGCCGTCGACACTAATGCCGTAGTAGGTGGCAAAGTTTCCGAGGCTGTATGCGATAAGGCGATCCTTGTATCGCTCCATCGCGCGAACGACGTGCGGGCCATGGCCGAACACAAGATCGGCGCCGGCATCGACCATCATGCGGGAGAATTTGACGACCTCCCCGCGGGGTTCGCCGTAATATTCCTCCTCGCTAAACGGCAGGTGCATTGCGTCGCGCCCCTCGGCGCCACCATGGAATGAAACAATCACGATGTCATGTGATTCAGCACACTCCGCGATCGTTTTTGCAGATAGTTCGTAGTCCAGCATCATGTTGGAATTCTTCGTGACCGCGAAGGCCACCAGGGCGATGCGCAGACCCTTGCTCTCGAAACTCGCGAAATCGCCTTCGAGGCCTGAGTGATGTATGCCCGCAGCAGCGAGCGTCTGCATAGTGGCCAGTCGACCGTCTTCGCCGAAATCGCGTGCGTGGTTGTTAGCGAGACTCAAAACGTCGAATCCGGCGGCGACATAGTGTTCCACATAGCGTGGCGGTGAACGGAAGCGGAAGCAGGCGGCAGGATTACTGCATCGCTTGCCGGGTTCGCCACCATCGACCAGCACGCCTTCGAGGTTGCCGAAGGTTACGTCGGCCGCTGACAGCAAGGGCGTGACGGCGGCCAGAAATCCAACGCCATCGTCGTCGGGAAGGTGGTTTTCCGGGTAGTCCGTGCCGAGCATCATGTCACCGACGGCGGCAATGGTCAGCCTGACGTGCGGTTTTTCGGTAGCAGGCTCGGGCGTTGAAATTTCCGGGGCAACTACAGTTTCCGCGGGCTCCGGCTCGCCGGGTGGGGCGGCCGCACAACCGGCCAGCAATAGCAGAACAGCGGCGAGACGAACGATTCGATCAGTCCCCAAGTCTGATTCGGAGTACATCAATCTGCGCCTCGCGAAGCCGGCTCCTCAGTAGGTTCAGTTCATCCAGGTCGTCGATCGGTCCGATGCGGACGCGGTGATAGGTCTTGTCATCGATAGTCACCCGCTGAATCTTCGACTCGATCCCCTGTAACGCCAGTGTCGCCCTGCGTCGATCGGCATCTTCGTAAGCGCTGAAGGATCCGGCCTGTAGAACATAAACGCCGGGCTCGACGACGGCTTGCGGGCTGGTTTCTACCCGCACATCCCGTTCCTGCTCGGGAATGATGACCTCGAACTTCGGTAGCAGGTAGTAAAAATCAAAACGAGCCTCCGGAGGCTCTTCCAGCTCGGTGCCGGTACTCTCTTTAATGTCGTCGATATTCGTCGGCTGTTCCGCAACCGGTCTGACTGGAACGCCCGGCGTGCGGTCGTTGATGTAAATCGCAAATGCGACTGCGAGGCCGATCGATAGCCCGAACATCATCCAGATCCAGCCTGGATAATCGTCCTTGCGGGATTTTCTTTTGCGCCTTCTCGCCATTGTCTACATCGAATCCGGTGCCGATACGCCCAGGACGCCCAGGCCATTGGCGATTACCTGCCTGGTGGCGCTTATCAACGTAAGCCGCGCGTTGCGCAGCTTTTCTTCATCGACGATGAACTGGTGTGCGTTGTAATAAGAATGAAATTCGTTAGCAAGATCCCGAAGGTAGTGCACGAGGTGTTGCGGCGCCCGATTGTTGGCCGCGAGCTCGACGATCTCCGGATACTTGCTCAGTGTGCTCATCAATGCCTTTTCGTGAATCTCGCCAAGTAAAGCGAGGTTGTCGAGTCCGGCCGCCCGGTCCCAGCTGAGAGACTTTTCCTCGAGTTGCCGGAAAACGCTCGCCACGCGCGCATGGGCATACTGTATGTAGTAAACGGGGTTGTCGTTCGAATGACTCTTCGCGAGCTCAAGGTCGAAGTCGAGATGCTGGTCGTTCGATCGCATGACGTAGAAGAAGCGCGCGGCATCGTTGCCGACTTCCTCGCGCAGCTGCCGCAATGTTACGAAGTCACCGGACCGTGTCGACATCGATAGTTTCTCGCCTGCGCGATACAGAGTGACGAACTGAACGAATGGAACCTCGAGGCTGTCGCCCTCGTAGCCCATCGCCTGCAGGCCGGCGCGAACCCGGGTGACGTATCCATGGTGATCGGAGCCCAGCACGTCGATCAATTGATCGTAGCCGCGCTTGCGCTTGCCGTAGTGATAGGCGATGTCGGATGCGAAGTAGGTCGTTTTTCCATTGTCCCGGACGACGACGCGGTCTTTTTCGTCTCCGAATTGCATGGCACGAAACCAGGTCGCCCCGTCTTTCTCATAAAGCATGTCCCGGTCTTTGAGCGCCTCCAGCGCGTCATTGATCAAGCCCTCGTCGGACAGGCTTTGCTCCGAGAACCAGTTGTCGAACTCGATGCCGAAGCCCCTGAGGTCGTCCTTGATGTCTGCGCCGATGCTATCCAGTGACTCGCGCCGCAGTTTTCGAAAGCGCTCCTCGCCCAGGATCTCGTTAGCCTTGTCTATCAATGCACCAATGTACTCTTCCTTGTCACCGTCGGGATCGTCAGCGGGCAAGCTGGAACATAGCTCCTCGACATTCACATCTGGCATGTCCGAAGTGTCAACGGACTTTGCAATGTCGTGTATGTAGTCGCCTTTGTAGCCGGCCTCGGGGAAGGGTATGTGCTTGCCGCCCTGTTCCAGCATTCTCACCCATACGCTGACGCCGAGAATATCCATCTGCCGGCCCGCGTCATTTAGGTAGTACTCACGGTCGACCGGATAGCCGGCGGCATCCAGCAGGTTGCCGATTGTTGCGCCGAATGCGGCCAGACGTCCGTGGCCAACATGCAAAGGCCCCGTCGGGTTTGCCGAGACGAACTCCAGCAAATACCGGGGCGATTCTTTCGCTTCCTGCCGGCCGTAGGCGTTGCCACTTTCGAGTATTGTCGCGATCTCCTGATGGAATGCCGCGCTGCCGACGTAAAAATTGATGAATCCCGGCCCCGCGATCTCGACCTTGTCGACGAAGCCGTTCTCCGGCAGGTGTTCGATGATCTGTGCTGCTAATTCTCTCGGGTTTGTGCCGACGGACTTCGCGAGCCGCATCGCGATATTCGTCGCGAAGTCTCCGTAACGGGAGTCCCGTGCTCGTTCCACGCTTTGACTGATCGACAATATCTCCGGCACATCGGCAAGCTCCGGCATGCGCGCGACGGCTTGCTCAACGAGGTGTGCGATGTTGCTTTTCAATGTTGTGCCCGGGAAGTGGATTAGCGAAGTATGCGCGCGGGTTGCGGCGCTGGCCATTTTAACGTGACGTCAAAAAAGCTCAATTGGATCGACGTCCATGGACCAGCGAACGCGGCGTGCTGTGGTATCGGATTCGAGTTGTGGCCGCAATGCCTGCAGCAGCCGGTGCAGTGCCTGGCGGTCAGGGCTCTGCAGCAGTAACTGGGCATGATATCTGCCGGCGCGGCGCTCCATGGGGGCGCTGACCGGCCCGAGAATGCGCACGTTGCTCGAGCCCGCGGCCTCCGCTTTTTCCCTGGCGATCTCGAGAAACCGGCGGGCATCGCTTCGCTTGTGCGCCGCGGCGCGAATCAGGGCAAGGCGGGAAAACGGCGGCCACGCGGCGGCCTCTCTTTCCCGCAAGACGGAGCGCGCAACATGATCGTAGCCTCCGCTGAACAGTTCGTTCCAGAACGGGTGCTTCGGAAATCCCGTTTGAATAATGACTTCGCCTTGGCGTTGCTCGCGGCCGGAGCGCCCGGCGACCTGAATCAGGCCTTGTGACATGCGTTCGCTCGATCGAAAGTCTGTTCCGAAGAGGCCCTGGTCGGCATTGATCACGCCGACCAGCGTGAGATTGGGGAAATGATGACCCTTGGACAACATCTGCGTGCCAACGAGAATCTGAGCGTCGCCTTTGGTAGCCGAAGCGAGCGCCTTGTTCATCGTATCCTTGAGACGCGTGCTGTCACTGTCTATCCGCGTGATGGTTTTGTCCGGAAAGTGTTGATTGAGTGATTCCTCGAGCCGTTCTGTGCCGTGGCCGAGTGGTCGAAACTGCCCGTCGCACTCAGGACATTGGCTCTCGACTGGTCGGCTGGCCCCACAGTGATGGCAAAGCAACTTCGGCTCGCCAGAGTGCACGGTCATCCTTGCATCGCAACGTCGGCACTCCGCAACGTGGCCGCAGTTCGAACAGATCAAGGTCGGTGCAAAGCCCCGCCGATTGAGAAAAATCAGAACCTGGCCGCCTGAACGCAGGTTTACTTCGATGGCGTCGAGCAAGGGCTGACTAAATCCATCCTGCGGCGGGTGTTGATTGAGATCCACGAGTCTCATCAACGGCGGTACCGCATTGCCGGCACGCGTCGGCAAGGATATGTGCTGATACATGCCGTCACTGCAACGTTGCAGTGACTCGATTGACGGTGTTGCCGATCCCAGAACGATTGGCACGTCCAGATGTTTCGCTCTTGCTATCGCCAGGTCTCTTGCAGAGTAGCGCAGTCCCTCCTGTTGCTTGAACGATGTGTCGTGCTCCTCGTCGACCACAATGAGACCGGGATTTCGCAGTGGGGTGAAGACGGCCGAGCGGGTACCGAGCACCAGCGGCGCGGAGCCGCATCTTGCGCCGCGCCATGCTGCAAGTCTCACGCTGTCGGTCAAGGAGGAATGCAACAATGCGGGCTCGATGCCTAGCCTCTCTTTCAGGCGCGAGACAAATTGCGGCGTCAAACCGATTTCCGGAACGAGCACGAGCACTTGGCGCCCCGAGGCCAGGACGTCTTTCATGAGCCGCAAGTAGACTTCGGTCTTGCCGCTGCCAGTGACACCTTCGAGCAAAGAAACACCGAACCCCGCGTCGAGACTGATCGCCTGCAAGGCCTTGTTCTGATCAGCATTCAGAGTCGGGCCGTCGGACGCCGCAGTCAGTTGCGGTTCGTATTCAGTTTCGGAAGTCGACTCGAAGACCCTGATCCACGACTTGTCCAGCATCGTCTTACGAATACGGCGCCATCCCGACATGAGCTCATCGAGTTCGGAAAATGGAACACCGTCGCTGGCAGATCCACCAAGGAGATTCAGCAGCTCCGCTTGTTTCGGCGCGCGTCTGGCGATGACCGACAAGGACTGGGCGGCGCCTTTGCCAGTAATAGCGAGCAGCTGGGTGACAGAATTGAGCGGCTTGCCCTGTCGTAATAGTGCCGGCAGTGCTGCAGCAACGACTTCGCCCAGTGGATGGTGATAGTAATCACTCGTAAAGCGGATGAGCCAAATGTCCTGTTCGCGTAGCACCGGTTCCGGATCGATCGTCGCCGAGATGCGACGCAGCTTGTTAAGCGACACCGCACTTTCGGTTGCCTGCGAGATCACCATTCCGATTTGCCGTTGCCGGCCGAAAGGCACGAGAACCCGGCAGCCCGGCGCCGGCAGTGGGGTGTCGGCTGCCGGCAGGTAATCGAACAGCCTCGATAACGGGGCATTGATGGCGACCTGCAGAATCGCGCTCGCGCTCATTTATTGTTTAAATACAAAGGCATATGCTGATTTATGTCGCCACGGGTGGATTGTTATGTAAAACGAATTTCTCTATGGCTTTAGCTGATTCACGTCAACCACGGGCCGGCCAGGTCGTTAAATAGCTGTGACACGTTATTAGACCCCATGGTGGAGTCAAGATGTTTTCGAGCTGCGAGAAGGATCTCAAGCGACCAATTGCCGGATTATGGGCACGATGACGGCTTGTGCCCGCCAATTTGCGGTATCGTGCACCCGCGAACAAATCACGGGGACGACGGAGCTGCAGCGAGAACAGGAACTCAATCGGTTTCTGGCGGAGGTCGAAAAGCGTGCCTTGCGAATCGCGGAAATATCCGTCCGCGATCGCGACGAGGCGCTGGATCTTGTGCAGGAGGCGATGATCAAGCTGGTGCGCAATTACGCAGACCGGCCAGGCGATGAGTGGACGCCATTGTTCTATCGCATTCTGCAAAATGGCGTACGGGACTGGCATCGACGTCAAGCGGTCCGTAATCGCGTCATGGTCTGGTTCGGTCGCTCGAGCAGTGACGACGACGATCGGGATCTGGTCGCGAGCGCTCCGGATCCGGCTGGCAGGACACCGGATGAGAAGCTGCAATCCTGGCAGGCGATGGAGAGCCTGGAAATCGCCGTTGCCGCGTTGCCCCGGCGGCAAAAGGAGGCATTCATGTTGCGCACGTTCGAGGGACTGGATGTGGCAGGAACAGCTGCCGCCATGGGTTGCAGCCAGGGAAGTGTCAAGACACATTATTCCCGCGCGATACATTCGTTGCGGGAGACATTGGGAGAACATTGGCAATGAATGAGCGGAACGGGAAAACCGCTGAAGTCGAGGATCAGGCATTCGCATCGAAGGCAAAAGAGGTCTTCGACGAGAGCGTGCAAGGACTCGACGCGGCAGCACGGTCACGGCTGAATCGGGCCCGGCACGAAGCGCTTGCACATGCCGGATCGGGTGTCAGCCATTCACAGTGGCTGCGTTGGGGGCCTGCTACAGGTGTTGCTGCGGCCGCGGTTGTCGCGGTCGTAGTGCTGACAGGCAGGCCGCCGATCGATGAATTGACGCCACCGGCGACGGTCAGTGATTTCGAGATATTGCTCGATCAGGAGAGTTTCGAAATGCTGGAAGAGCTCGAGTTCTATAGCTGGATAGACCTCGAAGTGGAAGGGAATGGCAACGTCGGCTGACAGAACTGATTACATGCTACGCGTTGCTGTCCTGTTAGGACTGTTTGCATGTAGCGGCGTAGTCGCAGCAGAGGACGAGCAGCCGGATATGGAATTTCTGGAATACCTTGGAAGTTGGGATGAATCGGACGAAGACTGGCTGCTTTTTAATGATCCGGACAGGGAAGCAGTAGTCGCAGACGAGATAAAGCGGAACGAACCCGTGCCGGCAGGCAAAGAGTCGACGGAGATAGATGATGAAAGCTAAGTGGATAGTGTCAATCAGCGCAATGCTATTGCTGACTATGAGCGGAGTTGTGTTGGCGCAGGATGATGGAGTTTCCTGGGACAATCTCAGCAAGGAACAGCAACGGGTGCTGCAGCCCTATAGCGAGAGCTGGAACAATCTCGAGCCCGAGCGACAGGTGAAGCTATCGGCAGGCGCCAAGCGTTGGACAAGGATGTCCCGCAGTGAAAGAAAAGACGCCCAAGGCCGTTTTCAGACATGGCGCGAGCTTTCACCTGACCGCCGCGATGTAATTCGCTCACGCTACAACGACTTTCAGAGGATGTCTCCCAGGGATCAGGCCCGAATTCGTAAGGCTTACGAACGCTATCACCGCATGCCGCCCGAACGTCGCCAGGAACTGCGGGATCGTTACAGAAAAATGACGCCAGACCAGCGCCAACGGCTGCGTGAGAAATTACGAGATCGTGCGACGGATCGTCCGACGACTACGGATAGAAAATAAGGGGACGGAAAGAAGTGCTTCGCCCCCTTTTCTCTTAGATTAACTTGATCTCTTGAATCAATTGACTGGCCATCTCCTGGCCGTCGCCATACAGCATTCTCGTTTGATCCAGGAAGAACAAGGCGTTCTCGATTCCAGAGAAGCCAGCGCCCTGACCACGTTTGATTACGATTACGTTCTTGGCGTGATCAGCGTTAAGAATGGGCATGCCGTAAATCGGACTTGCGGGATCCGTGCGAGCGACCGGGTTGACGACGTCGTTTGCGCCAATAACAAGTGCAACGTCTGCAGCCGCAAATTCGGCATTGATCTCGTCTTCGTCATAAATGATGTCGTAGGGCACGCCTGCCTCGGCCAACAGCACGTTCATGTGGCCGGGCATTCTGCCGGCAACGGGATGAATCGCAAACTTGACGTCAACGCCGCGACCCTTCAGCAACTGGGCCAATTCCCACACCTTGTGCTGAGCTTGAGCCACCGCCATGCCGTAACCCGGCACGATCAACACTTTGTCGGCGAAGGCCATCATGACGCCGACGTCGGCCGCATCGATGGGTTTCATGGCGCCGGAAATTTCACTGGCCTCGCCAGTCTCGTCACCGAAGCTGGAGAACAGCACATTGGCGAGCGAGCGATTCATCGCCTTGGCCATCAACTGGGTCAGCAGCGTGCCGGCCGAGCCGACGACGGTGCCTGCGATGATCATCGCGGCGTTCTGAAGCACGAAGCCTTCGAATGCGACAGCAAGACCGGTAAGGGCGTTATATAAAGATATGACGACAGGCATGTCCGCGCCGCCGATCGGCAAGGTCATCGTGATGCCGAGAATCAGGGCGAGAAGGAAGAAGATGACAACAATATCGATCTCGCCATGCTGGAATACGATGATGCCCGCGAGGGCGAGTGTGGTGGCCATTAACAAGAGGTTGATGATCTGCTGGCCGCCGAAGCGGAAAGTGCTCCTCATCAGTCCCTGCAGCTTGGCAAACGCAATCATGCTGCCGCTGAACGACACCGCGCCGATCATGCCGCCGAGCACGGCGAGTATGCCGAATACGACTCCGTGATCTTCACCGCCCAGCAGCTCAACGGCTGCGATGGCCGCCGCGGCGCCACCACCCATGCCGTTGTACAGGGCAATCATCTGCGGCATGTCGGTCATCGCGACCTTCTTGCCGCTGACCCAGGCGGCCACGCCGCCGATAAATATGGCAACCATCATCAACGGGTAATTGCTCATTCCCGGATACAGGAACGTTACGAGTGTTGCAACGACCATGCCGGCACCGGCCCAGACGATACCGCCGCGTGCGGTTACCGGAGAGCTCATGCGCTTGAGGCCAAAAATGAACAGTATTGCCGCGACGAAATAACTCGCTTCGATCAGTGAGCGCAACGAGACGAACTCGCTCATGAGTTCTTCTCCTTGCTGCTCTTGAACATCTCGAGCATTCGCTCGGTAACGACGTAGCCGCCGACGGCGTTGCCGGCGCCAAGAACCACACCAATGAAACCGATGACGAGCTCCAGCGTCGTATCAGCTCTGCCCAGCGCGACCATCGCGCCAACGAGCACAATGCCGTGAACGAAGTTCGACCCCGACATCAATGGGGTGTGAAGAATGGACGGCACCCGGCCGATGATCTCGTAACCGGTAAAGGCGGCCAGCATGAATATATAAAGTGCGATGAATCCGTCAATCATCAGGCAGATCCCCCTTCAATGGCGTCCCGTGTCGCTTCATGTTTTATCTCGCCGTCACGCGTCAACACGGCGCTCGCGAATACCTCGTCTTCCCAGTCAATCTTCAACTCGCCTTCATCGATCGCCGACTTGATGAAGTTGAACAGGTTTCTTGCGTACATTTCGCTCGCATGCCGCCCCAGCGCAGCGGGCAGGTTAACCGGACCGACGATCTTGACGTTGTGTTCAACAACCGTCTCGCCGGCAACGGTCAGCTCGCAGTTGCCACCGGTCTCGGCGGCGAGATCGACGATGACCGCGCCGGGCTTCATCGCTTCCACTGCTGCCGCAGAGATAATTCGCGGAGCGGGCCGGCCAGGAATGGCTGCCGTGCTAATGACGACATCGGATTTGGCAATTTCCTTCTCGAGCGCCGCCTGCTGCTGCTCCTTTTCCTCGGCAGTCAGCTCTCTTGCGTAACCGCCCTCGCCCTCGGCACTGACGCCAGTCTCGACAAACTTCGCACCGAGCGATTCGACCTGTTCTTTCGTCGCACCACGAACGTCGTAGCCGGTAACCACGGCGCCGAGGCGCTTCGCCGTCGCAATAGCCTGCAATCCGGCAACGCCTGCACCGATGATGAGAACCTGCGCAGGCCGAATGGTGCCGGCAGCGGTCGTCAGCATCGGGAAAAACTTGTCGAGCGTGGTGGCGGCAATCAGGACCGATTGATAACCAGCGGCCGCTGCCTGGGACGACAAAACGTCCATGCTTTGTGCTCGCGAGATTCTTGGAATCAGTTCCATCGCGAAGCCCGTGTGTTTTTTGTTATTGAGAGACTTGACCAGGCCGGGATTCGAGTGACCGTACATCAAGCCGGCGACAACGGATCCGTCTTTGAGCCCGGCAACGGCATCGTCTGCCGCCGGTTGCACCGTAAACAAGAGATCCGTTTTCTTGAGCACGCCATCGCTGTCGGCAAACTCGACACCCTCGTACTCAGAGTCGAGTAGTTGCGATCCTGCTCCGGCGCCATGCTCCATGACGACTGCAACACCAAGGCCCTGAAGCTTGCCAGTAATTTCCGGGGTCAGCGCGACCCGAGTTTCGGATTGCAGGGTCTCCTTCAGCACGCCAACAGTCAGCGGCATCATTTATCTCCAAAAGCTATTGATCAAAGGGTGAAATCCAGCTGTTTGTACGCCCAAATGCCCGATTTGCGACGAATATGCACAATTCTGTCAGCAGATACGCGAATAATGACATAGCCCAAGTTTTTCTGAAATATGCGACCTATTTGATTTTTATTGGGCGTGCTGCAAACTACGGTATAGGGGGAGTGTGAAAGCATATGTTGTATGGGACAGCTTCAGACATCTCGCAGCAGGTACTCCGAACTGATGTGGCCGGTATGCCGCTCGAGTGGATCGATTACCGTGAAGCGGTACGTTTGTACCACACGGAGCAGGTTGCCTATGCCTGCGGCAGTCTCATGTACACGATGTATGGTGGATACAGCGCTATCAGCGGGCGCCGAAGCTCAATCGGCGTCAACTCGATCATTGCAACCCATGGCACGACCAAGGGACTGGTGGCCGTGCGCGATCAGTACGTTCCACCATTGAATAACCGCACACTGTTCAAGCGTGATGCCAATCTGTGTCTCTACTGCGCAATGCGTTTTTCAACGCGGGATCTGACGAGAGATCACATTACGCCGTTGTATCAGGGTGGCACGGACGCCTGGAATAACGTGGCGACGGCTTGTCGTCGCTGTAATAACCATAAAGGCGGGCGGACACCCGAGCAGGCCGCAATGCAATTGATTGCAGTACCGTTCACACCGACTTATGCAGAGTACATATATCTGAAGGGCCGCAAGGTTCTTGCTGACCAGATGCAGTACCTGCTCGCGCATATTCCCCGTACCAGCCCGTTACACGCGAGGCTAAGCGATCACCTGTCGGTGGGGGAATTGGCGGGCAATGCAATATCTGATTGATGCCAGCGTTTATGTTTTCCGGGCGCATTTCTCGATGCCCGACGACATGGTCGACGAAAACGGCAATCCGATAAACGCACTGTATGGCTACTGCCGTTTTCTCGGCGACTTCATGGAACAGGTAAAACCCGAATTTGTCGCCGTGCTTTTCGACGAAAGCCTCAGTAAGTCTTTTCGCACGGAAATCTATCCCGAATACAAAGCGAACCGCGAACCGGCTCCGCCGGAGCTGAAACGACAGTTTGAACAGTGCCGACGGTTCACGAGGGCGCTCGGCCTGATGGAGTGTTGCAGTCCGACTTACGAGGCTGACGACCTGATCGGAACGCTCGTTACCGAGGGCCGCAAGAAGGGCCGCCCGTCGACGATCGTCACTCGCGACAAAGATCTCGCTCAACTTGTTTCCAAAGATGATGTGTTCTGGGACTTTGCTGGCAGGGGTCGCATCAAGTATGAGCAGATCCCGGAATATTTCGGCGTTTGGCCGGAACAGATTGCCGACTTTCTCGCGCTTGCCGGTGATGCTGTCGATAATATAAAAGGTGTGCCAGGTGTCGGTAAAAAAACCGCGACTGCCCTGTTGCAGCATTTCGGCAGTCTGGAGAAGGTCTATGACAACCTGGACAAGGTTCACGAGGTTAACGTTCGCGGCGCCAAGACGCTTGGTGAGAAACTGGATACGCACAAAGACTCGGCAATGCTCGCACGTGAGCTGACAGGCCTGGCCTGCGATGTGTCATTCGAGCGCCCGAAATCGGGTTTGCGTCCCGTTGCGCCGAATCTCGGCGAGATCAACGCGCTGTTCGACGAAGCCGGCATCGGCCAGGCACTGCGCCGGCAGGCCCAACGCGTCTCCGATTTATCCTGACTGGAAATGCCCGACTGGCAGAACATCTTCGCCGCGCTTCGCGAAGATGGAACGAATGTAGCAGACAATGAAAGCCCACGTTCGATAGGTGGTGGCGACGTCAGCGCTGCATGGCAAGTCGGAAGCGTGTTCGTGAAAACCGGCGACATCGATTCACTCGACATGCTGCAGGCCGAGGCCGAAGGCCTACGTGAACTCAAGAGTGCGAATACGGTTCGTGTCCCGGAAGTCTTAAGTGTCGGGGCGACTGAAATCGATGCTTACCTTGCGACGGAGTGGATAAAATTTGAACGGCCAGGCAATGACACTGAACATCTGTTCGGACAACAGCTGGCGGAAATGCATCGTCACTGTAAAAACCAGTTCGGTTGGCACCGCGACAACACAATCGGCCTGACCCCCCAACGCAACCAGTGGTCCAATATCTGGGCAGACTTCTTCAGGGAACAACGCCTCGGTTTTCAATTGCAACTCGCCGAACGGAATGGATTTGCCGGCGAGTTGCAGTCGACAGGGGCAATCCTGATGGAAAATCTGGACGCGCTGTTTCGCGACTATGAACCAACAGCTTCGCTGTTACACGGCGATCTCTGGGGAGGCAACTGGGCAGCGGCAAACGGGCAACCGGTCATTTTCGATCCCGCCGTTTATTACGGCGACCGTGAATCCGATATCGCGATGACACAGTTGTTCGGAGGATTTGGCAGCGGCTTCTACTCGTCATATCAGGAAAGTTGGCCGATGCAGGCCGGTTGCGAAGACAGGCTCAAGCTTTATCAGCTTTACCACATCATCAATCACCTGAATCTTTTCGGCGACGCTTATCTCTGCAGGGCACTGCAACTGATGCGGGACATAAATGCGCTCCTCCCCCGTGCTCCGTAATACCAGCTACGAGCCAGGGCGTCAGCAAGAGCCCTCGCGTATCACGCCCGTCTGTCGCTATACTCCGCAAACTTTGGCCGCTGTGATGGCCAGAGCCCAGTTTCACTTGGAGCACGAGCATGGAGTCATGTACAAAAAACGGCCTGATTTTCCTTGTCTGCGTACTGTTTTGGTCGCCAGACGCACAGGCTGAAGATGAGAAAGAAGAAGGCCCATGGTCTGGCAAGGCCGCGCTCGGATATCTTGCAACGACCGGCAATACCGAGAATTCGAGCCTGAATACCAGTGTGGAGATCGGTTATGGAAGCGGTGATTGGCAGCATAGTTTCAAGGCATTTGCCATCAACGCTTCTGAGAACAACGTAACGACAGCGGAAGCCTATGAGCTCGGATGGAAGAGCGAACGCAGCCTGACCGAACACGATTTCCTGTTTGGCAGGATCAACTGGCGGGAGGACAAATTCAGCGGCTACCGTACCCAGCTCTCGGAATCAATCGGCTACGGGCGGCGAATCATAGACGTTGACGCACACAAACTGAATGCTGAGATCGGGCTGGGTGCGCGTCAATCTGATCTGAGCGATGGTACGAAAGAAGACGAGCTTATTCTCCGCGGCGGCTTGAACTACAAATGGATAATCAGTGAATCAGCCGAGTTCAATCAGGAATTCGTTGTAGAGTCTGGCGACAAAAATACCTACCTGGAATCTATCACGGCCTTGAAAGCCGATTTGGTCGGCAGCCTCGCACTGGTGGCGTCCTACACAATTAAGAACAATAGCGATGTGCCCATCGGCACACAGAAGACGGATACTTACTCGGCGCTGTCAATCGAATACACTTTTTAAGTAACCGCGATCTACTCTTCTTCTTCGGCCGCCAGAAAATCTGACTCGAATATATAAAGCGTCGTCCCCTCGGGCGACTCCATGGATACGAATGAGGATTCGTATCTGGGATTTGTGTCGATGTTCAGCCCGTGTCTTTCGACATCGGCCAGGACCGAGCTCAGATCATCACAGACGAAACAGGGAGACGGGTCCTTCAGTGCGTTGTGTTCGCTTAGGCCCAGTGGCATGCCGGCTGCATCGAAGCGAAGGTGTGGTGTCGGTTCCTCGCGAAGTTCTATCATTGCCGGCGCGAGCGGTGCCCAGAAACGACCGGCGCGCATCGCGTCCTTTGCGGGGAGGCTAAGTTCGAACCACTTACCGCAGATCGACCTTTCGACATCTTCGTCGGGCGGAGTAAATGTTCTGGCCTCGATCATGCTGATCATATTGCCGTCGCGATCGCGAAAGCCGAGCTCGTTGAATACGTCGGTATCGATCTTCAGCAAGTTGAAATCGAATCCATGATCCGACATTGCGCGTGCATGTTTGGCCAAATCACGATGAACGAACGTCAAGGTCGGCTCTTCAAGTTCGCGATCATGCAGACCTATGCACAATTCGCCATCGCTGACGACTGCATACTTGTGTGGCCAGATATCCCCGCTCTCCAGTTCCGAAAAACCGAGTGTTTTGTAGAACGCAAGCGACTCAATGATGTCGGGCGCATGTACGCCGAATTCCAGGTACTGACCGAGCATCGCTATCTCTCGGCGCCCATGTCGCGCGCGCGTTGCAGGCTCTTGTCCATTTCCCGCGCAGTCTCGGAGAGACTCCAGTCCGGGGACGCTTCGGGCCAACCGGCAACGTTTCTTTCAATCAGGCGGCTCAGGAAGCTGACGTGGTCGTCGCGGGCATTAAGGGCTGGCACGTAGCGGAGCTCGCCGCCGCCGGCGGCAGCGAAGTCCGCGGCATATCGAATCTCTATCTCCTCGAGCGTCTCGAGGCAATCCGCCGAGAAACCCGGACTGATTACGTCGATCCTGGCCAGTTTCTCGCCAGCCCAGGTCGTTAATACGTGATCGGTGTATGGCCGCAACCATTCTTCGCGGCCAAGGCGCGATTGAAAACTGACGTGCCAGCTGCCTTCCTCGAGGTCCAGCGAATCAGCAACGAGTCTGGCGGTCTTGTGACATTGGCAGTGATAGGGATCACCTTTGTCCAGAGTCCGCCTGGGAACACCATGAAACGAAAACAGCAAACGCTCACCGCGTCCATGCAGATCCCAGAAATCACGAGCACTTGCCGCTAGCGCTGCAATATAGCCTGCCGAATCATGGTAATGATTGATGAAATGCATCTCGG
>CAYLSX010000022.1:0-23501 GCA_964386685.1 uncultured Woeseiaceae bacterium
ATAGGTGGTGCGGCCGTGCCCGAATCGATGATCCGGGAATTCGAGAAGGATCACGATGTGGCGGTCATTCAGGGATGGGGCATGACGGAGATGAGTCCTCTGGGGACGGCTAATACGCCGAAATTTGACACGGAATTGCTGTCCGAAGACGAGCGCTTTGCGCTTGCGACGAAGGCCGGGCGCGCAATATTTGGCTGCGAGATCAGGATCGTCGATGACGAAGGCAAGGAACTTTCCTGGGACGGCGTGGCTTACGGTGCTTTGCAGGTTCGCGGACCCTGGATTTGCAGCGATTATTTCAAGCTTGACGGCAAAGGCGGTTCGCATACAGAGGACGGCTGGTTCGACACCGGTGACGTTGCGACCATCGATGCGAGTGGCTATATGGCAATCACGGACCGCACCAAGGATGTGATCAAGTCCGGCGGCGAATGGATCAGTTCAATTGAAATCGAGAACACGGCGATCGGACATCCGGCCGTCGCCGAAGCTGCCGTCATCGGCGTCGCGCATCCGAAATGGACGGAGCGGCCGTTGCTGATCGTTATCAAGGCCGAAGGCCAGGACGTCAGTAAAGAGGAAATGCTGGCTTTTTTCGAGGGCAAAATTGCGAAGTGGTGGCTACCCGACGATGTCGTTTTCGTTGATGATATTCCGCATACTGCGACCGGCAAGATCAAGAAGGTCGAGCTGCGCAAGCAGTTCGCCGATTATCAACTGCCGGAACAGGCCGGATAAGGGAGTCAGCATGGACGACGCAATGCGTCTTTTCGGATTGAAAGCGATCGTTACCGGTGCCGCCAACGGCATCGGCGAGGCGATTGCCAGGACGTTTGTAAAGCATGGAGCACAGGTTCTTTCGGTCGATGCGCCGGACACCGGCATCGAGACTCTGTTCTCATCCGTGCGTGGAATCTCCGGGTTCGCGGCGGACCTGACTGATGCGGAATCGATCAGTCAGATCACGGCGGCCGCAACGTCATCGCTCGGCGCGCTCGACATCGTCGTCAACAACTATGTCATTCAGTCCGAGAAGCCAATCAGCGACGATGACGCAGCTGCACTCCAGAGCCTGTTAGACCGAAAAATGGCCGTCATGTCGGGGATCTGTAACTCTGCCTTGCCGTTGCTCGAAAAAAGCCCGGCGGGCCGTATCATCAATATTGGATTCGTTCGCAGCTCGTTTACGAAAGATGGTGACGCAGCATATGCGTCAGCCGAGAGCGCCCTCGCAGAATATACTTCCAAACTTGCATCAGCTTGTGGCGAGTTCGGCATCACGGCGAACTATATTCAACCCGGCGCAATCATGACACCCGACAGTCGTGATGTTTTCAGCAAAGACACTGCGCTGCGGGATTACTGCATCAAGCGATCGGCTGCGAGCCGTCTCGGAGAGCCGGTCGACGTCGCCAAGGTGGCATTGTTTCTTGCTACTGATGACGCCGTATTCGTCAGCGGTGCGGGCATAAGAGTAGACGGCGGCGAGGCTGATGCATCCGGTTCTTGAAGACCTGATCAACCTGTTAAAACTCGAACGCATCGAGGACAACATATTCCGCGGCGAGAGTCGCGATATCGGCAGCGCACAGGTATTCGGCGGCCAGGTCCTCGGCCAGGCGCTGTCCGCGGCACACCACACGGTTGACGGCCGGGTTGCGCACTCGTTGCACGCCTATTTCCTGCGGCGTGGAGATATGGCAGCTCCGATCATTTACGAAGTAGACCGGGCGCGTGACGGTGGCAGTTTTTCCGTCCGTCGCGTGGTTGCGATTCAGCACGGCCGGCCCATTTTCAATCTGGCTGCTTCTTTCCAAAGTCCCGAGAAGGGCCTTGAACATCAGGCGCAGATGCCTGATGTCCCGGGGCCAGACGGCTTGCAGGACGTCACCGAGGTTGAGCCGGAGGTGCTGGAGAAGGTTCCGGAGAAAATGCGTCGTTTCCTGACAGCGAAACGACCGTTCGAGGTTCGCCCTGTCAGGCCCGTCAATTTCGACAAGCCGGAACGCCTGCCGCCCGAAAAGCACATCTGGATACGGGCCGTCGACAAACTTCCGGACACATACAGCCTGCATCAAAACCTGCTCGCCTACGTTTCCGACTATGAGTTGCTTGGCACGAGTACCTTGCCGCACGGCGTACTGTATGGCCGCAATATGGTGCAGATGGCAAGTCTCGATCACGCGTTGTGGTTCCACCGCGATGTTCGGGTCGATGACTGGCTGCTGTATGCCTTCGACAGCCCGAACGCCGCTGGCGCACGGGGTTTTGCACGAGGCCAGTTCTATACGAGAGACGGCGTTCTCGTTGCATCGGTCGCGCAGGAAGGGCTTTTTCGGGTGCTCGATGAGACTCGCAAATCAAAACCGTCGGCTCCAGGGTCTCAGGCTTAAGAGCTCAACTCATCAAGAAATCGCTGGCTGTTTTGCACGTAGACGTCGGCGGCGTATTTGAGGAACTCGAGCTCCGCTGTCTCCAGTTCGCGAATGACCTTGGCAGGCGAGCCGAGGATAAGCACCTCGTCCGGAAATTTCTTGCCCTCTGTGATCAAGGAATGCGCTCCGACGATGCAGTTGTTACCAATGCTCGATCGGTTCAGGAGTGTGCTACCGATACCGATGAGTGAGTTGTTACCAATCGTGCAACCGTGGAGCATGACCTGATGGCCAACGGTTACGTTGTCGCCGACGATCAGTTCTATGCCGGGATCCGTGTGCAATACCGCGCCGTCCTGGATATTGCTGTTCACGCCGATTTCGATTAAATCGTTGTCGCCCCGCAGCACGGCGTTAAACCAGATGCTGGCGCCTTGCTTCAAGGTGACATCGCCGATTACTGATGCCGATGGGGCAATGAAATGACCGTCCCCTTCCAGCCTGGGCTGACGGTCGCCGAGTTGGTAGATCATCCAGCCTTGGCCTGATTGGCGACTGCGGCCGCAGCAGCCGCGACGGCCTCGGGGTCACCGAGGAACTCACGCGACAGTGGTTGCAGATCGGCGTCGAGTTCATAGACGAGCGGGATGCCCGTAGGAATATTGAATTGCGTAATCTCGTCTTCGGGCACCGCGTCGAGCATCTTCACCAGCGCGCGCAAGCTGTTGCCGTGTGCCGCGATCAGGACGTTCTTGCCCGATTTTAATTCGGGCACAATTATTTCCGTCCAGCAGGGCAGGACCCTGTCCAGAGTAGTAGCGAGCGATTCAGTTGCAGGTAGGTCTGCGATGCCGTCGTAACGTTTATCGTGTGAAGGATGACGGTCGTCACCGTCTTCGAGGGGCGGCGGCGGCTCCGCATAGCTGCGGCGCCAGATGTGCACCTGCTCATCGCCGTACTTGGCGGAAGTCTCGGCCTTGTTCAGACCCTGCAACGCACCGTAATGCCGCTCATTGAGGCGCCAGTCGCGAACGACCGGAATCCACATCCGATCCAACTCATCGAGCATGATCCACAGCGTGCGGATCGCACGTTTCAGGACAGACGTAAACGCGATGTCAAATTCGTAGTCGAGATCCCGTAACGCCCGAGCGGCGTCGATGGCTTCCTGCACACCTTTCTCGGTTAAATCGACATCGGTCCAGCCAGTGAAAAGATTCTTGAGATTCCAGTCACTTTGCCCGTGCCGGCAGAGTACAAGCTTTCCTGTCATTCAATCACCGCGTCATTCCGAGCTGAGTCTTCGAAGTTCCTGCTGCGCAACCGAAAGGAGTGCAAAGTCGACGACGGGTCGCTGTTTCATTTCCTCGAGCGTCATCTTGAAGTGCTGAACTGACTGTGCGTTTTTCTCCAGCCATTTGTCGACAGCATCCTTTGGAATCGCTGCACCACGCCGTTGCAGGACTATCGATGTGAGCTCACGTCGTTCGCGATATATCTCCTCACGCAAATTGCTCCTGGCCATCGCTTGCCAGCGGCCCTCGACTTTGAGTGATTCGATGTTTCGGTAAATCCAGGGAATGTCGAGTTTTTCACTCAGATCTGCATAGAGTCTTGCGGTTTCGATGACATCCTTCTTACCGATGTTTGCCAAGTCAGTGATGTCGAGCATTGAGCGAGTCAAATAGATCGCAGCCATCTGATTAGCGAGTTTCTTGGGTACGCCGAGCTGAATGTACTCATTTGCTGCTTGTTTACGCGATGCCTTCGTCGAACCGGTAAAGACACTCATGGCCCGCGCAAAGATCGCGCGCATGCCGGGCTTGTACAGCTCCACTGTGGAATCGATTTCCAGGTCATCACCGTATTTATCGATTAACCAGTAGCAGGCATGCCGGAGGATACGACTGACCTCGAACATCATCGTCTGCTGTACCGTCGCCGAAATCGCATTGTCCAGCGACTCAATGTCTTGCCACATGTCGCCCGCCTGGCAAATTTCCCGGGCGATGACGTAGGCGCGCGCAATCGTAACGGCGCTGACGCTCGTGTCCTGTTGTACACGCTTGACGAAAGCCGGCCCCATGCGATTGACGATGTTGTTGGCGATCAAGGTGGCAAGAATCTGAGGGCTCAGCCTGTGTCTGGCGATCAGTTCGGGATAGCGCCGTCGCAATACAGCAGGAAAATATCTCTGCGGATCCGTTGTCAGGAAATCTTCGAGACTCTGATTCGATTCGATCAGCCCGTTGTACAAATCGATCTTGGCATAACTGAGAACGACGGCAAACTCCGGACGTGTGAATCCCTGCTGTCTTTGGCGACGCTCATCGATCTCCGCTTCGTCTGGAAGGAATTCCAGGTCTCTGTCCAGCAATCCGGTTTTCTCGAGATTGGTGATCAGCCGGGCCGTTTCATCCAGGCGTTCGACCGCTCTCGCCTCCATCATGCTAATCGCCTGCGTTTGCAGATAGTTATTACGCAACACCAGTCTCGCGACTTCGTCGGTCATCTCTGCAAGCAATGTATTTCGCTTCGGACGGGAAAGCTTTTTGCTTTTCGCGGCATCGCTTAACAGGATCTTGATATTAACTTCACGATCAGAGCTGTCGACCCCGGCCGAGTTATCGATAAAGTCCGTGTTAATACGGCCGCCATTTAGGCTGTATTCGATTCTTGCAAGTTGTGTCAGTCCGAGGTTGCCACCTTCACCGACGACCTTGCATCGCAATTCATTGGCGTTGACCCGAACATTGTCGTTGCTCTTGTCGCCGACTTCGGCGTGGCTTTCGGTGCTTGCCTTGATGTATGTGCCAATGCCGCCATTCCAAAGCAAGCCGACGTCCATCTTGAGGATCAGCCGTATCAGTTCCAGCGGTCGGACGGAGGTCTCTTCGGTATCCAGAAGTTTGCGGACCTCGGAACTCAACTTGATGTTCTTGGCCTGTCTCGAGTAAATGCCGCCGCCCTTCGAGATCATGGTTTCGTCATAGTCAGTCCATCTAGAGCGTGGCAAATTGAATAGCCGCTTGCGCTCACGAAAGCTGCCCGCCATGTCCGGATCAGGATCGATGAAAATGAACTCGTGGTTGAACGCCGCGATAAGCTTGATCTTCTTCGACAACAGCATGCCGTTGCCGAATACATCGCCGCTCATGTCACCGATGCCGACAACCGTGAATGGATCGGTCTGGACATTCAGCCCTTGCTCCCTGAAATGCCGCCGCACTGCCTCCCAGGCGCCGCGGGCGGTAATGCCCATTTTTTTGTGGTCGTATCCAGCCGAACCCCCAGATGCGAAAGCATCGTCGAGCCAGTGTCCGTAATCTGCGGACAGGCCGTTTGCGATATCCGAGAATGTTGCCGTTCCCTTGTCGGCTGCGACGACGAGATAGGGGTCGTCTGCATCGCGGCGCACGACCTGTCGGGGCGGCACGATCTTGCCATCGACAATGTTGTCAGTAACATCCAGCAGCCCGCGGATGAAGGTCTTGTAGCACTCGATGCCCTCGGCCATCATCGCCTCACGATCACCCTCGGGTAAATGCTTCGGTACGAAGCCGCCCTTGGCTCCCGTTGGAACGATCACGGTGTTTTTCACGACCTGGGCTTTCATAAGCCCCAAAACTTCGGTGCGAAAATCTTCCCGGCGATCCGACCATCGGATACCGCCGCGCGCAATATCGCCGCCGCGCAAATGGACACCTTCCACTCTGGGCGAATAAACGAATATTTCGAACTTCGGCCTGGGCAACGGAACTTCAGCCAAATTCTGCGAATCCAGCTTGATCGAGATACTCGGCTTGTGATCGCCGGCGTCGTCCTGAAAGTAATTGGTTCGCAGGGTCGCAGTGACAGCACCCGAGAAAGCAGACAAAATTCGGTCTTCATCCAAATTTCTTGCGCCGGCAACGGCCCGTTTGATGCTCTTCTTGAGTGGTGGAAGCTCCTTGTCACGCTTTCGTTTCGTGATTGACGGATCGAATTGCAGTTCGAACTGTGCAACGAATTTTCTGGCAAGGCCTGCGTGCGCGGCGAGCACGTCTTCCATGTAGTTTTGGCTAAACGGGATGCCTAGCTGCGTCAGATATTTGGCATAGCAGCGAATAAGCGTGGTCTGTCGCCAATCGAGACCGGCAGCAAGCACCAGTCGATTGAATCCGTCATTCTCTGCGTTGCCTGCCAGCACATTGCGAAAACAGTCCTCAAACCTGCTGGCGGCCGAGTCAACGTCGAGGTCATCGATGCCGTCATAGTGCAACGAGAAGTCCTGAATCCAGAAATCCGCAACGCCTTTGACGTGCATCTGATACGGCCGCTCGCTGTGAACGTCGGTGCCCATGTCCTCGAGAATGGGAAGCGCCGTAGACAAATACAGGTCGTGGTCGCGCTGGAAGGTCTTGAATCGCAGATGTTTGTTCTCGGATTCTGCCGGATGGTAGAGGAGAAATGATCGTGACTCGTCTTCCTCGATCATTCGATCGACGCGCTTGACATCGAGGCATGCAATATTTGGCGGAATATCTTCCTCGTACCCTAACGGAAAGGACTCTCCGTATCTGCGGTAGAGTGAAAGCCCCACGTCCTGGCCGTATTTTTCGGTTAGTTCTGCGCGTAGTTTGTCACGCCAGCTGACGACTGCGTCTGCGATTTCCTTTTCGATATCGCGAATGCTGATCCGCGGTCGCTCGCCAGGCGCGGTGCGAACGATTAAATGAACGCGTGCCAGCGGTGAGTCCGTTATTTGTACGCTCGAGTCGATGGATGTGCCGCCGAACGCCTCCATCAAAATGCTCTCGACCCGGCGGCGAATCGCCGTCGAGTATTTTTCCCTCGGAACATAGACGATGCAGGAATAAAAACGCCGGAACGTGTCACGGCGTAGGAAGAATCGGACACGTTGCCTGTCTTGCAGATTGAGAATGCCGTTGGTTGTGCGAACAAGATCCTGAATAGAGCTCTGAAAGAGTTCGTCGCGTGGAAAAGAATCCAGGATATGCAGCAATGCCTTGCCGCGATGGCCTGAGGGTTCCAGGTGAGACCGTTCGAGCACTCGCTGAATCTTCAATCGCAGAAACGGTATGTTTCTCGGGCTTTCGCTGTAAGCGGCCGACGTAAACAAGCCCAGAAATCGAAGTTCGCCAACGGCATTGCCGGTGTCGTCATACTTCTTGATGCCGACATAGTCCAGATAGCTGTGGCGGTGTACGGTGGCCCTGGAATTGGCTTTAGTAATGATCAGCCAGTCTTTGGAGCGCGTATAACGTCGCATTTCCGTACTGAGTTCGACCGTTCGGCCGCCCCTGTCGTCCGAGCGAAGAATGCCAAGTCCAGAGCCCTTGACCGGTCGCAGATACATTTTCTCACTGCGTTCTTGCAGCTTGTATTCACGGAATCCCAAAAAAGTGAAATGATCGTCGGCCATCCATTTAAGGAGATCCTCGGTCTCTTTGGTCAGTGCAACGTCGTTGCCGGTCGGGCCGTTATGAAGTGAAGTAATGACTTCCGCCATTTTGGCCTTCAGTTTGGCCCAGTCGGTGACGACGGCACGAACATCGCCCAGGACTTTGTAAATTTCGTGCTCGAGAATTTTCAGGACATGCTCATCGGTTTCCTTGTCGATATTGAAGCGAATGAATGACTCGTTAATTCCGCTCGACTCGTTAAGGACATCCTTAATGCGCCCACGGCCGTCGCGACTCACGCGCAACACCGGGTGCACCGTAATGTGGATCGCCAGCCCCTGGCGGTTGATGGCGGCGGATACCGAGTCGACCAGAAATGGCATGTCATCGTTGACCATCTCGACGATCGTATAAATCGATTCGTAGCCCTGTTTTTTAATCGTCGGATTGAAGATCCGGAGGAGGGCCTGTCCCTTTTTCCTTACCGCGCCGAATTGCAGATGAGCTATGGCAGCTTGCGCCATAATTTCGGTCGGCCTGCCTGCCATGTCTTCCACGGGTACGTCGACGACGTAATGACGCAGGTAGCGGTCAATCTGCTTCCTGCCTTTGAGGATTTCGGATTTAGGTTTGGATGCGACGATTTCCTTGACCAGGAGATCTTTGATGTCACTCGTGCGACGGTATTGTTGTTTTGTCACTTCAGGCACTCCGATCGGGCTGGTTACCGATCCGGTTTATGGAGAATATCCTGTATTTCCTGGCCGTATTACTGCGGTGTATGCAAATCCTGAATCATGGCGCCGAGGAATCGTGCGGCCTCGCCACCCGTCACGCAGCGATGATCAAAACTGAGGGACAGTGGTATGCGCCTATGTACCTCGATTCCGCCCATGACTGCAACGACATCGTGCTGTAATTTGCCGGATCCTACAATCGCTACCGTCGGCGGTACCATGATGGGCGTCGCATAACGGCCCGCCAATGTGCCGAAGTTTGACAAGGTGATCGTGTAATTCACCATGTCTGCCGGCTTGACCGTCCTGTCCCGGGTCGCCTGCTTGATCACTGCGACCGCGGCTCTGATTTCGTCGAGTCCCTTGCCCTCGACGTTGCGAATGACGGGCACGATCAAGCCGTCGTCGGTATCGACCGCTATGCCGATGTCGACACGCGATTCCATTTGATGGCTCATCGCGTCCGCATCGTAGAAGCCGTTCAAGCCCGGCTCCGCCACGCAGCCCGCGACGATGGCGCGAAGCAATCGTGCCGTGAAATCACGCTTGTTCAGCCATTCCTGGATATCGGCATCGTCGAACAGCGTACAGAGTGCCACCTGGTCGCGCGACAGGCTCATGCTTTGCGCCATTGCCCGTCGCGGGCCGCGCAATGACACCGTCTGACCGGGCTGCAGGGCCGGGCGGGTGCGTTGAGCCTGAGGCGCAGCTGCCGCCGTGCCCTGCGCGTTGCTGAGATCCGCCTGCGTGATCTGGCCATTCTTGCCGGTCGGCGTGATTGTGCTGAGGTCGATGCCGAGTCGTTTCGCCTGAGTACGCACGGCGGGAGTCGCCTTGATGCGCCCCTGTTTGCGCCGCCGGCTGCCGCCGGCGATCGCTGTCTCGACGACGACTTCGCCACCGCTGGGAACATTGCCAACGACCGTGCCTGTGTCGTCGGCAGTCCCGGTGTTTTTGGGTGCAGGCTTTGCGTCGCCCGGGCCAGCTTCGTCGAAGTCCACGAGCGGGGCGCCCGTTTCGACAATATCGCCTTCCTTCGCATAGAGACGCGCGATGATTCCGCTATGTGGTGACGGTACTTCCACGACCGCCTTGGCTGTCTCGACCGAGACGAGCGGATCGTCCGTTTTCACGGTGTCGCCCTCGGCAACGTGCCAGGTGACAATTTCCGCCTCCGGGAGTCCTTCACCGAGATCAGGGAGATTGAACGTCGTCATTCTTCAAGTGTCTCCTGGACCGTATCGGTAATCTTTTTGACGCTCGGCATGTAATCCATCTCTCGCCGGAAGTACGGCATGATCGTGTCATACCCTGTAACCCGCCGGATCGGGCCCTTCAGGTCATACAGGCCTTTCTCGGCGACGGTTGCTGCGATTTCGGCGCCGACCCCGAAGCTCCTGGCTGCCTCGTGAATGATGACCAGCCGACCGGTTTTTTCAACCGATTCGAGGATGGTGTCGAAATCGATCGGGCTGATCGTCGCCAGGTCGATGATTTCGCAACTCACACCACTCTTCGCGAGTTGCTCCGCGGCCTTCATGGTCTCGAAGGTCATCGCGCCCCAGGTGACCAGCGTTACGTCGCTGCCTTCGCGCAGTATGTAACAAACGTCCAGTGGCAATGCCTTGCCATTGTCTTCAACCTCCTGCTTGTTTAGGCGGTAGATGCGTTTGGGTTCGAGGAACACGACCGGATCGGGATCGCGAACCGCCGCCAGCAGCAGACCGTATGCGCGCGACGGGGACGAGGGAATGACGACGCGGATGCCCGGCATATGGGCGAACAGGGCCTCGGTGCTCTCGGAGTGCTGCTCGGGTGCGTGAATGCCGCCGCCGTATGGCGCGCGTAACACCATCGGGCAGCTCAATCGTCCGCGTGTTCGATTCCGCATCCGCCCGGCATGATTGATCATCTGATCCACCGTCGGGTAGATGAACCCCATGAACTGAATCTCCGCTATTGGCCGCATTCCCTGCACCGCCATGCCGATGGAAACGCCGGCGATCATGCCTTCGGCCAGCGGCGTGTCATAAACCCGATCGGCGCCAAATCGCTGTTGCAGGCCGGCCGTTGCCCGAAATACGCCGCCATTAACGCCGACATCCTCTCCCAGGATCACGATGCGCTCGTCATGCTCCAGTTCCCAGGCCATCGCCATGGTCAACGCATCAATCAATGACACTTCAGCCATGAGATCCGCCGTTGGTATCGCTGTAATCGATAGCGTGTTGCCGCTGCTCTTCGAGAAACTCCGGCAACTCCTCGTGCAGGTAGTCGAACATGTCTTCTGGCGGCGGCTTCGGTGTATTCATGTATTGCTGCACGGCCGCATCCACTTTTTCTGCAGCCTGATCCAGTAAGGCCTGTTCCTTCTTGTCGTCCCAAACGCCGAGCTCGGTGAGGTACTGCCGCATTCTCAACAAGGGCTCCACTTTCCATGCCTTCTTGACTTCGTCTTCCTTACGGTAGCGGCTGGCGTCGTCCGCGGTCGTATGGTCACTGAGGCGATAGGTAACCGCCTCGATCAGCGTAGCGCCGTCACCGTTGCGCCCTCGTTGCAGGGCTCTTTCGACCCAATGTCGAACTGCGATGATGTCATTGCCATCGACCTGGATACCGGGGATGCCGGCGGCAACAGATTTCTGTGCGAGGGTTTTGCTCGCAGTTTGCAATTCGATGGGTACTGAAATCGCCCACTTGTTATTGACCACCATGAACACGACCGGCAATTTTCTGGCTCCGGCGATATTCATGGCTTCGTAAAACGCGCCTTCGGATGTACCACCGTCGCCGTTCATCGAGACCGCGCAACGTTTTTCACCGCGCAACTGGAATGCCATTGCCGCCCCTGCAGAATGCAGGCATTGAGTTGCGATCGGTACGCAGAATGGAAAATCACCTTTCGGCCCCTCGAAGTCGCTGCCGCGCTCGTCGCCACCCCAGAACAGCAGAATCTCGCTCATTTTTACGCCGCGATAGAGCATGGCGCCGTATTCGCGATAGCTCGGCGCAAGCACGTCGTCCGCTTGCATCGCCGCAGCTATGCCAACGTGGGTCGCCTCGTGCCCCAGACAAGAAGCGTAGGTGCCGAGTTTGCCGGTGCGCTGAAGATTGATGGCCTTGGTATCGAATACCCGCGTTTCCGTCATGTGACGGTACAGGTCAATCAGCGTGTCCGGGTCTTTGGCAAATTCCGGCAGTGCCGCGCTGGGTTTGCCGTCCGGACCCAGAAACTGACTGTACTGGATCTCGAAATCCGCGATGGTTTCCAAGCAAAAAACTCCACTTTGGTCCGGCGGCCTGATTCTTCGAATTTGCGTTCGGGCTGGCGCCAATTTTGGCGCTTGCCAATGCTGCCGGGCATTCGATTCTAGAAGCGCCGGGATTATACATGATGCGCAGGAACGGCCTACAATGCAGCCCCGGCACAAGACGCAACAGACGCACAAACGGCAATATGACAAGGCGCAAGCTCGAAGCGAGCATTCATACGGATTTGAATCGTGACAATGACTACACGGCCTACCTGGCCCTGGATGTGCTGCTTGAGGCTCAGAAACCGCTCAGTGATCCACCACACCACGACGAGATGCTGTTCATCATCCAGCATCAGATCACCGAGCTGTGGATTAAGCTTGTCATTCACGAGATCGAAGGCGCGAGCAACAGAATACGCGACGACGACTTGCCGCCAGCCGTCAAGAATCTTGCGCGGGTTAAACATATTCAAACGCAAATGTTCAATCAGTGGATGGTTCTCGACACGTTGACGCCTAGCGAATACGCGCAGTTTCGCCATGTGTTCGGCAAGGCTTCAGGATTTCAATCGCCTCAATACCGCTTGCTGGAATTCCTGCTCGGTAACAAGAGTGCCACATTGCTCACCGTCTACGAGCATCAGCCGGTTTGGCACGAGCGTCTGGTGAACGCGCTCAATGCGCCCAGCGTCTATGAGGAATTCCTTGCGTATCTCGCTCGTGCCGGGATGGCTGTACCGAAAAGTGCTCTGGACAGAGACTTCAGCACTGTGCGCGAAGACGACGATGGCGTCGTCGCAGTATTGAAGCAGATTTACGACGAGCCGAGAAAGCACTGGGCGAACTATGAGATGTGCGAAGCGTTAATGGATGTGGCGAACAATTTTCAGTTCTGGCGATTCCATCATATGAAGACCGTTGAACGAATCATCGGCCACAAACGTGGCACCGGCGGTTCGTCCGGGGTGCCGTTTCTCAAGAAAGCACTCGAGTCGGAATTTTTCCCCGAGCTGATTCGCGTCCGAACGGAAATCGGCGCAAAAAACTAGCGTTGCGGCGTGCCAATCAGGCGCGCCTTTGCCAGCAATCGTTCCATGACGACGTTTAGCGTCTGAATATCTTGCTCGCTCAATCCATGTAAGAGGTCCTCTTCGAACTTGAGCGCCAACGGCGCTATTTCGTCGTGTACCCTACGACCTTCATCGGAAAGGTGAAGGATGGAGCGCCGCCGGTCGGCGTCGGCAAACTGGCGGTCGACTCGGCCGGTCTTGATGAGCTTCGTGACGGCGCGGCTGACAGCCACCTTGTCCATCAAGGTTCGCTCGGCAACCTCGACGGCGGAGATGCCGGGGAATCGCCCCAGAATGGCAATCACGCGCCATTCCGGAATGGAAAGTCCGAAGCGCTTGTTGTAAGCGCTCGCAATGGTGCTGCTTACCGTGTTAGAGAGAATGGACAGGCGGTAAGGCAGAAAATCTTCGAGTATCAGTTCGCTTTTCATTGAATCGTCCGGTTTATCTCGACTGCAACGGAGTCAGTATACTCAATCAGGCGCTAGCACAAATGCGGCGAGTGCAGATAGGCGGTCGACTGCATTTCTACAAGCCTCGAAGTCGTTCGCTGAAACTCAAACGCAAGTTTTTGCCCTTCGTAAATGGATTCGAGCCCGGCTTGCGCCGAGACGATCAGCTTCACCTTGCGGTCATAAAACTCATCGACCAGTGCGACAAATCGCCGAGCCTGATTCTCTTTTTCGGTCGTCAGGACGGGAATGCCGGAGATGATGACGGTCGGGTACCAGCGCGCAATTTCGATGTAATCCTGCTGGCTGCGCGGCCCGTCGCAAATGGACTCGAAATCGAACCACACGATGCCTTTGGCACATCGTTCGCTTGGAATCTGTCGTCCCAGCACGTCCAGCAAGCGTCCCTCGACACGCTCGCCCGAGGCGATTTCCTGAAAGTAATGGCTGAGTTTGGCCGCGGTATCGGCGTTGACAGGTGTCAGGTACGTGCCCGCCTGCTGCAGCAGCCTCAGGCGGTAGTCGGTTTCCCCACCGAGATGCAGTACCCGGGTGCGACTCTCCAGCAGCTCGATGGCGGGCAGAAACCGCTCTCTCTGCAGGCCATTCGGATAGAGCTCCGCCGGCGGCGAGTTCGATGTCGCGACAAGTGTCACGCCGCGCCGAAAAAGCCCATCGAGCAGGCGGTCCAGAATCATCGCATCGGCGATATCGGCGACGAAGAACTCGTCGAAACAAAGGACCCGGGTCTCCTGCGAAATGTCGGCCGCGACTTTGTCGAGTGGGTTTTCTATGTTACCAAGTGTTTTGAGTCTGGCGTGCACGTCGGACATCATGCGGTGAAAATGAATGCGCGTTTTTTTCTCCAGGGGCAGGGTGTCGAAAAAGAGATCCATTAAAAACGTCTTGCCGCGGCCGACATCACCCCACAGGTACAAGCCACGGGCGTAGTCCTTGTTTTCGATTAGTCGCAACGCACGGCCCAGTCTCTGCAACGGGCTCATGACATGCGTAAGGTCTGCTTGCAGATCGGCAAGACAATCCACAACATGCTCCTGAGCGACGTCACGAATGTGTCCATGTTGCTCGAGGCTGCTCTGATAGGTGCTGCGTATGTTCAAGGTAATCTTGTTCCCGAATTTCGCGCTAGACTACAATAATTCGGCCGGGGACTGTCCCCAATTCAAGAGAGACTGACATGTCTGAACAAGTCGAACGCGAATCCATGGAGTTCGATGTCGTCGTAGTCGGCGGCGGCCCGGCCGGGCTTGCCGCGGCATGCCGACTGATGCAGCTCGCCGAGAAGAACGGCCAGGAACTCTCGGTCGTCGTCGTGGAGAAGGGTTCGGAAATCGGTGCACATATCCTGTCCGGAAACGTATTCGAAGCCAAAGCACTTGAAGAATTGTTTCCGGATTATCAGGCGCAGGGGGCGCCGGTTAAGACGGCCGTGACTGGCGATAATATCTATTATTTCCTTGGCGCCAGGAAGTCGCTCAAAGTGCCCGGGCTGTTCGTGCCGAGCCCGATGCACAATAAAGGCAACTACATCATTAGCTTAGGAAAGCTGTGTCAATGGCTCGCCGAGCAGGCCGAAGCATTGGGCGTCAATGTCTTCCCGGGATTTGCGGCGTCCGAGGTGCTGTATGACGATCAGGGCAGGGTGCGTGGTGTCGCCACCAGCGATTTAGGCATAGCCAAAGACGGGCAGCGCAAGCCGACCTATCAGGCCGGCTACGAGCTGCTCGCGAAGTACACGATCTTCGCAGAAGGCTGCCGCGGCAATCTCGGCGAGGAGCTCATCGACAAATACGATTTAGCAAAAGATGCCGACCCGCAGCGCTACGGCATCGGGCTCAAGGAAATCTGGGAAATCGAGCCGGCGAAACACGAGAAGGGTCTCGTTGTGCATACCATGGGTTGGCCACTGAGTAACTCTACGGAGGGTGGTGGTTTTCTCTACCACGCCTCGAACAATCAGCTGTATCTCGGTCTGATCATTGCCTTGAATTACAGCAATCCGCATCTGGATCCGTTCGAGGAATTTCAACGCTGGAAACATCACCCGAAAATTCGCCAGTATCTCGAGGGCGGCAATCGTGTCGCATACGGGGCCCGTGCCGTTAATAAGGGTGGATTGCAGTCATTGCCGAAACTCCTATTCCCGGGCGGCATGCTGGTCGGCTGCGACGCCGGTTTCCTGAATACCGTGAAGATCAAGGGCGCGCACACGGCGATAAAGACAGGAATGCTGGCGGGCGAGAGCGTATTCGAAGCGCTCGCTGGCGGCGATGCCGGCTATGGCGCGTTGGATTCCTACGAGGAAAAGGTTCGCAGCTCCTGGGTGCAGGACGAAATGTATCGGGGTCGAAACTTCGGACCGGGACTTCACAAGTTCGGTACCTTAATCGGCTCCGCTTTTACCTTCATCGACCAGAACATCTTCCGTGGAAAACTGCCGTTTACATTGCACGACGCAAATTCAGATTACGACTCTCTGAAAAAGGCGTCTGCGGCCAGGCCGATCGAATACCCCAAGCCCGACGGTGTTATCAGTTTCGACCGCCTGTCGTCGGTCTTCTTATCGAGCACCACTCATGAAGAGGATCAGCCGTCACACCTGAAACTCAAGGATCCGTCAATTCCGGTTGCCTACAACCTGCCGGAGTTCGACGAGCCCGCGCAGCGTTATTGCCCCGCTGGCGTCTATGAGATCGTGACAGAGAACGGCGAACCCAGATTTCAGATCAATGCTGCTAATTGCGTGCACTGCAAGACCTGCGATATCAAGGATCCGAAACAAAACATTGTCTGGGCCGTACCCGAGGGCGGAGGTGGGCCGAATTATTCGGGAATGTAACGGCCCGGTTAATCCATGTCGCTATTCTGTCATCGCGGAAACGGAAGGCAGCCCGGTCAGCATGCGTTCAAAAGCTTGCCATCGCGAACGCTGATCATCGCCCTGTTTCTCTATGTATGCTTTAACGACGTCCTTGCCGAAATTGTAATTAAGGACGTAGGAGCGATACTGCTCGATAAATCTCACGCTTTGCTCGGCACGATCTCGTGAAGTAAGAGCATATTTTCGGCGTTGTTCAATGGCCTCGTCCCGGGAGATTTTTCCGTCGAGATATCCCTGAGCGGTTGCAGTAATCGCATGACTCAATTTTCTCGTCAGCTTATTCAACCTGTTCAGTGTCAACGCTTTTTCCGGGTCAAGACCGGCAAGTGGGAAGAGTATGTCGCGCTCATATTGACTTTTATCGTCGTCCGGAAATGACAGATCAACCCCGTAATTCGCGCTGCCCTCACCGATTAGTGCCTGCGGGCTGAACAACGGAAAGATTGAATACTCGATCCATCCATTTTCTTTTAGCAACTTATTCTCGACCAGAACATTCCAGACGTGATGCCCTGGATAACCCTCATGACAGCCGAGGCCGACGGCCCGGTCGATCTTGACCGGGAAGTCCAGATTGATCTGCATAAGGCTTTCATTGTCGCCCTGATACCAGTTATATCCGGACCAGGTCTGCTCAGTCACATACTCGAGTACGAAATGCTCGGTGGCCGGCAATGTGATGTACTCCGAAGTGCGTTTTTTGCATTCTTCGATAGCGAGTTCGAAGACAGCGTTGAGCCGATCTTCCGGTATCACCAGAGAATTCCGAAATGCATCAACTCGATCGGCCAGGTCTCGCTCGCCCGGGATCAGCTTGTCAATCTCTTCAAGTGTGCGATCGAATTCCGAAAAGTCATAAACCGGCAAGGTCGCGTCATAAATCAGCCGCGCCTCCTCGGCAAAAGAGAACGTCTCGCCCTTGGCCATACGTATACGCGTGTCCATTGCCCGCACGTTTCGCAGCAACGCGCCATGCCGGATCATCAGCTCGCTGTCAGTCGACGAAAACTGATTCAGGTCCGAGAGTAACGTAGCAATGGCGTCTGCCAATTCGTCCTTGGAGCGAAGATTCTTCTTTGCATTCTCTGCCCATTCCTTTGGTCCCAAATAGGCGTCAACATAGTCCTTGTCGTACTCACCGAGTTCGAGCCCTAGCCGCACGTAGCGTTCAGCTTCCTGGTCCAGCGCGAATGCGGACGATGTCAACAACAGAATCAGGCACAGTGTCAGTCTTGCTTTCATTGATTTTTATCCTCTTTACTTCGGCTGCATCCTGATGCCGCCGTCGAGCCTGATCGTCTCGCCATTGATCATCGCGTTGCCATAGATGCTGGCGACGAGGTCAGCGAATTCTTCCGGTCTGCCGAGGCGCGGCGGAAACGGTACTTGTGCGCCGAGTGATTGCCGAACTTCTTCAGGTAGTCCTGCCATCATCGGCGTCATGAAAATCCCCGGAGCAATCGTGTTCACGCGAATGCCGAAGCGGGCAAGCTCCCTTGCGATGGGCAGCATCATGCCGACGATGCCACCCTTCGATGCGGAATAGGACGCCTGGCCGATCTGCCCCTCGTAGGCAGCAACAGATGCCGTACTAACAACAACACCACGTTCTCCATCTGCATTGGGCTCGTTCGCCTCCATGACTGCCGCGGCCTCTTTGGTGACGTTGAAGGATCCGACGAGATTGATCTGCACAACCTTGCTGAACGACGCGGCTGAGGCCGTGCCGGCGCGGCCAAGCACTCTCTCGGGAATCAGAACGCCGGCGCAATTGACGGCAAGTGTGATGCCATCCATGAACTCGGCCGCGTTATTGATGGAAGCTCGAACACCGTCCTCATCTGATACATCGGTATTAACAAAGACTGCACGTTCACCCAGTTCCTCGGCGCGCTTTGTGCCTTGTTCCTCATTGACGTCGAGCAGTGCGGCGTGTCCGCCTGCTTCGATGACGCATTTGGCGGTTGCCAGGCCAAGGCCGGACGCGCCGCCGGAAATTACCGCTTTGGCTGATGCAAGATCCATATTTATTTCCCGATAGTTTCGATTGCGACAGCGACTGCCTCGCCGCCACCGATGCAAAGGGAGGCGATTCCGCGGCCGCCACCGCGCTGACGCAATGCATTAAGAAGAGTCACGACGATTCGCGCGCCGGACGCGCCAATCGGATGTCCTAAAGCGCAAGCGCCACCATTCACATTAATCTTTTCATGCGCGATACCGACGTCACGCATTGCCGCCATCGTGACGCATGCGAACGCTTCGTTAACCTCGTAGAGGTCGACAGTATCCGTGTCCCAGTCCAGCCGCTCGTGAAGTGCCTTGATCGCATAGACTGGCGAGGTCGTGAACCACGCCGGTTCCTGCGCGAAACTCGAGTGACCTACGATGGTCGCGAGCGGCTCGATAGCGCGCCGCGTCGCCTCGCCCGCCGACATCAGGATCAGCGTTGCGGCGCCGTCGGAGATTGAAGATGAGCTTGCCGCAGTTACCGTGCCGTCCTTTCGAAAGGCGGGCCGCAGGGTCGGAATCTTCTCGATATTCGCGGCGTCCGGGCCGTCGTCCGTACTCACCGTTGTCTCGCCTTTTCGGGTCTTCACGGTGATCGGTGCAATTTCGGCCTCGAAGGTACCGGCAGCTGTCGCCGCCTTGGCGCGGCTCACCGAGGTGATCGCGAACTCGTCCTGCTCCTCGCGGCTAAAACCGTATTTGTCAGCTGTGGCTTCGGCGAAAAAGCCCATCATATTGCCGTCGTATGGATTCTGCAGACCGTCGAAGAACATATGGTCGAGCACCTCGTGATGGCCCATGCGATAGCCGGAGCGTGCCTTCGGCATCAGATAAGGTGCATTGCTCATGGATTCCATGCCGCCCGCAACGACGACCGCGGCGCTGCCGGCACGAATCAGGTCATAGCCCAACATGGCTGTTTTCATGCCAGAGCCGCACACTTTGTTGATCGTCGTGCAGGGAATTCCGTTGGGAATGTCGGCAGCAAGTGCCGCTTGCCTGGCAGGCGCCTGCCCGAGTCCGGCCGGCAATACGCAGCCGAGCAATACTTCGTCGATCCCGGCTGGGTCGAGACCACAATCTGCCAGCGCCGCACGGGTTGCTGTCGCAGAGAGATCCGGCGCGGCGACAGGGCTTAGGGATCCCTGAAATCCGCCGAGTGGTGTTCGGCGGGCAGCGACGATGACGATCGAATCGGAATTCATGCAGCGGCAACCTTGCGCGAGGGGCCGCTACTTTCCCTGTTTTCTTGATCCTACGCAAGCCAACAGATCTGGTTCGTCGAGAACGGTCAATATTCGTTGCCGCGCCAGCTCGGCAAGGTCCTTGCTGTTGTCGAAGGCCGGCTCGCCCGGTTCGATTGCGGCAAGCATGTCGACGCGAATGCGGCCGAGCATCGGCAATATTCTGGCGGCTGGCAGTATGGCGCGGGAACCTGATATGACGACCGGCACAATCGGCAGTTCGCTATTTATCGCTGCCGCGAACGCCCCGGCACGAAAACGGTCCAGGCCGGGCACAGCCTGAAACGTTCCTTCGGGAAAAAACGCCAGCGACTCTCCCGAATCGGCGACTTTCAACAAACGCCGTGCGTCGCGGACGCTGCCGGATGTGTCATATCGTTCGACGAACTCGGCGCCTATGCGACGAAGCAAGAATCCGGCGACAGGGATCTTGCCCATCTCGCCCTTGATGACGAAGCTGAATCGCGGCGGCAGAAAAGCATTCAAAATGACGCCGTCGATATAGCTGGCGTGGTTCGCCACGACGATGCATTGCCGATCAGGGATCAGCTCTGTGCCACGTACCGTCGCTTTGATGCCGGCGAGCCGGAAAATGGCCCGGCCCACGGCGCTCACCCAGCGTCTGCGCCGGCCCTCCCCGGGAAGCAGCAGGGCGCCGAGAATGGCGGCGCCGACACAGGCGATGAAAACGAGCCAGGCGTAGATTCCCCAAAAAAGCGGCAGGATTTTGCGAGCGGCTCGGACGACCGTATTGCTCATTTTAGGTACGATTCCAGCTTGCCATTGCCGTCGACCGGTACGCACAGCGCACATCAGCCTGTGACGCAGGTCACTTTATGTTAATGCCTTAATCAATTTGTGACAGCGGTCACGCCCGCCGGGATATCGCCTCATCATACTCAAAACCTTGAAAAATCCGATGCTTGGCGAACAAGTCGTCGGTTTGTGCGACGCGGATCTGGTGGATTCGGTCGCGGTTTTGTCCGCGGCGTATGCTACCAGCGAAGCGACGCAGATGTCGCGAATGACATCGACCGGTGACGATTTCGGCGAGCGGGCAAAGGAATGCCGGCAGACCAGATGGATATTATGGCGAGTACGCAGCAAAACAATTCTGACAGCAAGCCCCAGTCGAGTTCAGAGGCCCTGGTAGACCAGTTTCTTGACGCAATCTGGATGGAACGTGGCCTGTCCAAGAATACCTTGGGCGCGTATCGCGCCGATCTGATGACCTTGTCGCGTGGCCTGTCCGAACGGGACATAGCGATCGAACGCGCCGAAAAGGCCGATCTTCTCGCCTTTATCGCCAAACGCGTCGAGAGCGGCGCCAAACCACGATCGACGGCAAGACAGCTGTCGAGCTTCCGCCGATTTTTCCGTTACATCATGCGCGAAGGCATGAGGGACTCTGACCCGACCGCCGATATCGAGATGCCTCGAATTGGCCGATCGTTACCAAAGACATTGACGGAGGACGAGGTCGATTCTCTGTTGCACGCACCGAACACCGACGAGCCATTAGGTCACCGTGACCGCGCCATGCTCGAGTTGTTGTATGCAACGGGCCTGCGGGTATCGGAACTGATCAATCTCAAGCAGGAACAAGTCAATTTCAATCAAGGCGTCCTGCGCATCGTCGGTAAAGGCGATCGCGAGCGGCTAATACCGTTGGGCGAAGAGGCGCAACGTTGGCTTCGCGACTTTATTGACGGCCCGCGAATGGAGATTTTGCTCGAGCGCCAAACCGATTACCTGTTCCCGACCCGGCGCGGCGATCGTATGACGCGTCAGGCTTTCTGGCACATCATCAAGCGTTACGCACAAAAGGCAGGAATCGACAAGAAACTGTCACCGCACAGCTTGCGTCACGCATTTGCGACCCACCTTCTGAATCGCGGCGCCGATCTTCGTGTGGTGCAATTGCTGCTCGGACATAGCGACCTCTCAACGACGCAAATCTATACGCATGTTGCCAAGGAACGGTTAAAAGACCTTCATGGTCAACATCATCCGCGCGGCTGACTCTGCTACAATCGCGCTGCCCGCCGCCCGCGGGAACCGAGCTTCACGAGATTTGTCGAAGTTCGTATCGTTGAAGGAATCCTGAATGCGCAAGATACTCATGCAATTTGGCATCGTGCTGTTCACGACGCTTCTGATCGGGTCGCCGCAGGCAACGGCAGAAGGTAATTCGGAAGAACTCCAGCGAGTGCGGGAAAAAGTATCGTCGGTCTTTGCCGAGATCGAGCCACAGCATGTCATGGCCAGTCCGATCGACGGCTGGTACATGATCAGAAAGGGCGCGATTATCGCGTACATCTCTAGCGATGGGCGCTACCTGTTGCAGGGCGACCTGATCGATCTCGATCAACAGCTCAACCTCAGTGAAGAGAGCAGGGATGAAGCACGCCGGGCAATGATGTCGGAAATCCCCCAAGAGCACATGATCGTCTTTTCGCCGGACGAGGTGAAATATTCGGTCTCGGTTTTCACCGATGTCGACTGCACTTACTGCCGTCGGCTGCACAGCCAGATCGATGAATATCTCGCGGAAGGGATCGAGGTTCGCTATCTCCTGTATCCGCGCAACGGCCCTAGATCCGCATCATGGGTCACTGCCGAGCAGGTGTGGTGCTCTGACGATCGCAACGAAGCTTTGACACTCGCCAAACTCGATCAGAAATTTCCGACCAGGGAATGCGACTCGTCCATGGTCTCGACTCATTATCTTATGGGACAGGACGTCGGCCTGCGCGGCACGCCGGCAATCGTCTTTGAAAATGGTCAATTGCACAGTGGCTACGTGTCGGCTCATGAATTGAGCGAGCAGCTCGCGTTACTCGTCGAGTAATTACTCGGGGCCCTTCCAGACTAACTCATGCATATGCACGCCGTTGTTCTGGCCTGCATCCTCGAAATATTTCTCTAACGCGAATGTGCCGCTGCGAAAAGCGATGTCGTTCCACGGGATTTCGTCTTTGCTATACAAAGCCGCGTCCAGGCTTTCGTCACCGGCATCAAAATCGCCGAGCAGGCTCGCCGTAAAAAATACATGTACCTGGCCGGCGCTGACAACATCGACGGAGGCAAACAGGTGGCCGATTTCTACCTCGGCGCGGGCTTCTTCCAGTGTCTCTCTGGCAGCGCCCTGTGCCATCGTTTCACCGAGCTCCATAAAACCGGCCGGCACGGTCCAGAATCCGTAGCGCGGCTCAATCGCCCGTTTGCAAAGTAAGATCTTGCCATCCCGTTCGGGTACGCAGCCGACAACAATCTTGGGATTCTGATAATGCGTGCTGTTGCACTGATCGCAGACCCAACGTTGGCGATTATCGCCCTCGGGTATCTTCTCGGTGACAAGGCTGCCGCATCTCGAACAGTGTTTCATGGAATCCGAAATTAATTGGTGCCGGGAGCGAGAATCGAACTCGCACTTCCTTTCGGAAACCGGATTTTGAACTCGCCTCCCAGCGATCTAAACAGTACTAGACGGCACTAGATTCCATATCCTTATGGCGCCGGTGCGGCCTAGGTCTCATATTATCCGGCTAGATTACCAAAAAGCTGCGTGGAACGCTGCGCGCAAGGGTGCGTGATGAGCAATTCGATGGCGAGCAGTTTTATGCCCGTTCTCGGTCATGAGCAGACCGTAGCGAAGCAATGAGAACGAATCAGATGATCGAATATCAAAATCACCGTTTCGGCCTGCCGGAGCCCGACAGGTTCGCCGACGACCTCACTTGGCTACGTATCTTCGCCATTTGTGGCTGCCGTAGTTTTCTTTGTGAACAACTCCGTAAAACGCGAATCTGGATACTCGGAAATGGTGTCGGCAAGGGCCTGCAATTCAACGTGCTTGTCGTAGAGCCGGGGCTCGGGTCTGCGTAGATGATACTGCCTGAATCGCCAAAACGACGTGGCTACTGCGGCATATACTGCTAAGGCCTTCAAGGCTTCTCGTTCGATCGATTGGAGAGTCGTCTCCTTCTGATAACCCCGCATGAACCGTTCGGCTTTTTCGAAAGAGATACCTTGACGATCTCGGCAAG
>CAYLSX010000023.1:0-18572 GCA_964386685.1 uncultured Woeseiaceae bacterium
TGCAACACCTGCCAGCGTGCCGACGACGCCGATGATGCTGCCCTGGGTCATGAATATCTTCAGTATCGTCGAGGGATTTGCGCCCACTGTTCTGAGAATCGCGATGTCCGCTTGTTTGTCCTTTACGACCATGACCAGTGTCGAGACGATGTTGAACGCCGCGACCGCGACGACCAGCAGCAAAATGACGAACAGGATTGACTTGGTTATCTGTATCGAACGAAAGAAGTTTACGTGGCTGCGCGTCCAGTCGCTGACCAGTACGGGCTCGCCCATGTCCAGCGCAACCTCACGAACGATTGCGGGCGCAGAATAAATTTCATTGACGGCAAGGCGTATGCCGCTAACGGTTTCTCCCTTGCGATACAGTCTCTGTGCGTCTGCAATATGAATGAATGCCAGGCGCCGATCGAATTCATACATGCCGACACGGTAGATTCCTTGCACGGTGAAGCGCCTGTATCTCGGCATGACACCGGCAGGCGTAACAATGCCCTCCGCCAATACGACCGTTACTTTATCGCCTAAACCCGCACGCAGGACGTTAGCCAGTTCCTCGCCGAGCACGATGCCAAATCCCCGATCTGCGAGACTCGACAAGCTGCCGCTGGTGATGACCTCCGACACGCCGGACACCTCGTCTTCAAGCACGGGATCGATGCCACGCAACTGAATGCCGCTTAGTTGTTCACCGTGCACTATCAGTGCCTGGCCATCGACGAAGGGCGCCGCGGCCCGCACCCGTGGATTGGCCACGGCGTCGACCACCCTGCCCTGCCAGGCCGAAAGGCCTTCGCGTGGATCCTCGATAGTTGCGTGTGCAGACATAAGCAGCAAACGGTCTTTCAGTTCCCGTTCGAATCCATTCACGACCGAAAGCACGATGATCAATACCGCGACTGCGATCGCGATCCCCAGCATCGATATCGCCGATATGAGCGACACAAAGCGATTACTGCTGCGCGCGCGCACATATCGTGTTCCCATCCAAATCTCAAACCAGTTGAACATCACCTTACTCGTATCTGAGTGCCATCGAAGGATTGACGAGCGCCGCGCGCCGCGCCGGATAGAGCGTGGCAAGGGAAGTCAGCACGAATGCAGAGATACCGATTGCCGCGACATCGAATAGCTCGATCTCGGATGGAATATCCGTCACGTAATAGACGTCGCCGGGCATGATCTGAAAACCGAACGTCTGTTCGAGCCAGGGCACGATTGTCGGCACGTTCAATGCGAATACGACACCGAAAATGACACCGACAAGCACGCCGAGCCAACCGATGATCGCGCCCTGAATAAAGAAAACGCGTACGACGCCGTTCGGGCCCATGCCGAGCGTTCGCAAAATGGCAATGGCGCTGGTCTTGTCCGCGACGACCATGACCAGACTCGCAACGATGTTGAAGGCCGCCACGCCGATGATTAATGACAACAGCAAGGACATCATCATCTTTTCAAGGCGAATCGCCCTGAAGTAACTTGCGTTCTCGACCGTCCAGTCGCTTGCCGTCACGGTGGGACCGAGCCGCTCCTGTATGGAATTCGCGATGGCCGGCGCCGCCATCACATCGTGTGCGCGAAAACGGACGGCGGACACGCTGCCTCCAAACGACATCAGGCGCGCCGCATCGTCGGCGTGCACCAGTGCCAACATCGCATCGTGATCCTGCAGACCGGCTTCGAACACACCGCGTACGATAAATCGTTCGAGCACCGGTTCGAGCGTGCCGTCACCTACCGCCCTGGGAATCAGCAGCACGACGCCGTCGCCGATGCGTATGCTGAGATCTAAAGCCAGCAAGCGGCCGAGAACAATGCTCTTGGTGCCGGGTGTCAGCACGTCAAGATCGCCTTCAACGAAGTTGATGGTCGTGCCCGAGACTGATTTTTCCAACTCGGGCACCACGCCGCTGACAATTACGGCCTGCATGGTGCCGCCGGAACGGATCATTCCCTCCATTTCCACGTGCGGCGCTGCCGCGGCTACGCCAGGCTCTGCGATTATCTCGTCGCGGAGCGAGCGCCAGTCCGCCACCCTGCCATCGGCTCCTGAAAGCTGGCCGTGTGCCGTCATGCTGACAAGGCGATCGCGCAACTCACCCTCGAATCCGTTCATCACGGAGAGGATGACGATTAGCGCGGCCACGCCCAGGGCGATACCGGCCAGTGAAATCGAGGTGATAAAGGAAACGAATCTCGTGCGGCGTTTGGCCCGGAGGTAGCGGAGGCCCACAAAGAGTTCTACCGGATCGATCATCGTCGGCATTAAAACACATAATGTGACGTGGTTCGCAAATACGCGATCTTCCATTACAAAATGCCGGCAAGCTGTTGAAATAGCTGTTTTTTAGCAGACTGACGAGTGCTATAGTCTGGCGGTAGTTATCTGGAGAGTCCGAGATGGTCAAGGTTCGAGCACAGTCAATTCTCGCATGCGGTTTGCTGATCGCAGGTGGTCTTTACACCGCTGGCGTTTCTGCCGAAACGCTGGAAATGGAAGGTAGCGCTAGCGCCGACTCGCTGGGCTATGACGCATCCGGCCGTCCGACCCGTGGCACGACACAGGCAAGTGTCGAAGCCAGATACGGTGCTCCTCAAAGGGCCGACGAGGCTGTCGGCGAGCCGCCCATCTCGAAGTGGCATTACGAGAAGTTCGTGGTGTATTTCGAGTACGACAGGGTCATCCACGCCGTACTAAAGCGCTAGTCAGCAGCCAATACGTTTATCTATTGCGCGCCGGACGCGCATTATTCTGTGTGAGATAATCGCGGGCCGTTTTTCGACCGTGACGTCTCTTGGCTCGTAATTCCTCACTGTTGTCTTCGTCCATCCGTGTACCGCCGGCCGGCAAGACCGCCGAATGGGGCCGATTGATCGGCGCCAGCGCTGCGCTTGCCGTACTCGAGCTCGCCAGGGAATCAGATCGACCGGTCCTGGTGCTTGCCACCGATCCCCGTCACGCCGACCAGATCGAGGCGGAGATTCGCTTTTTCGCCGGCAACGAGATACCGGTATCGCATTTCGTCGAATGGGAAACATTGCCCTACGACAGCTTCTCTCCGCATCAGGACATCATCTCGCAGAGATTGAAGGTGCTGGCGGAACTACCACAGCAGAAAAACGGCATCGTCATCGCCTCGACACCGAGCCTGTTGCAGCGCTTGCCGCCCATCGATTACGTCGCGGCACGATCACTCGCACTCATACGCGGACAGGTTCTCGAACGGCAGGAGTTCGTCGACAAGCTGACGTCATCGGGCTATTTGCGCGTCCCCCAGGTCGACGAGCATGGAGAATTCGCGATACGCGGATCGCTGCTCGACATTTTTCCGATGGGATCGACGGCACCGCTAAGAATCGACTTTTTCGACGACGAGATCGAGTCACTGAGGTTTTTCGATCCGGAAAGCCAGTTGTCGGGAGAAACTGTTGACGATGTCAATATTTTGCCGGCCAGGGAGATACCGCTCGACGCTGAAAGTGTAAAAGGATTCCGCGAATGCTATCGCGAGCGCTTCGAAGGCCAGCCATCGCGGTCGCGTGTGTACCGGGAAGTTTCCGACGGCATTGCGCACGGTGGCATCGAATATTATCTGCCGCTGTTCTTTGATTCGACCGCGACGCTGCTCGACTACCTGCCTGAAGGAACGATCCTGTTCGCGCCTGCAGATCACGTGCAAATTCTCGACAACGCCTGGCAGGAAATTCATGAGAGGTATGAGTTGTGCAGCCTCGACCCGGAACGGCCGGTACTGCGACCTGAGGAGAGTTTCTCCGATCCTGGCGACATCGCAGACAAGTTTTCCGCGCTCGGCAACATCACGTATTCCTCGCAGTCAGTCCGCGATTCTGACACGTCGTTAAACCTGCCAGTCAGATTGCCACCCGCGATTCGCATCGAGGCCAGGTACGAGGATGCCGCACGAGCCCTGGTCGAATTTCTGAACACACATGATGGCCGCGTGCTGTTTTCGGCCGATTCCCCGGGTCGGCGCGAGAGTATCTATGACATGTTGGCCGCCCGCGGGCTCGATGTGCATCGTGTCGATGGCTGGAATGACTTCCTGGCTGGCGAGCAAGCGATCGCCGTTACCGTGTCACCTGTCGAAACGGGTGTGCTCCTGCCGGAGGCACGCGTTGCAATCATCAGCGAACAGCAACTGTTCGGTGAAAAACCGCGGCAACGCAGCCGGCGGCGACGCGCAGAACGTGACCCCGAAACCATCATTCGGCAGCTCAACGACCTCGAGCTTGGTTCGCCGGTCGTACACGCCGAATATGGCGTCGGCCGCTATCTCGGCCTGACGACGCTCGAAACCGGCGGTGTAGCGGGCGAATTCCTGAGCCTCGAATACGCGGGCGGCGACAAGCTGTACGTGCCGGTGCACTCGCTGGACATGATTTCGCGCTACACCGGTGCCTCGCCCGAGAACGCACCCCTGCACCGCCTTGGCAGCGATCAGTGGGCCAAGGCCCGTCAGCGGGCGATCAAGAAGATTCGCGATGTTGCCGCGGAACTGCTGGACGTATACGCAAGGCGGGCTGCCAGGCCAGGACATGCGTTTCACTGGCCGGAGGCGGATTATCGGGCGTTCGAAGACGGTTTCCCGTTTGAGCCTACCGAAGACCAGACACGCACCATCGACGAAGTGCTGAACGACCTTGCAACCGACAAACCCATGGACCGCGTTGTCTGCGGCGATGTCGGTTTTGGCAAGACCGAGGTGGCGCTGCGCGCTTCCTTCGCCGCCGTGAATGGCGGCAAACAGGTCGCGATTCTGGTGCCGACGACACTTCTGGCACAGCAGCACGGCCAGACCTTCAAAGACCGCTTCGCGGACTGGCCGGTGCGGGTGGAGGTGCTGTCGCGCTTTCGCACGGCGAAAGAGGCCAAAGACGTCGTCGCCGGCATGAAGAAAGGCACGGTCGATATTGTCATCGGCACGCATCGACTGTTACAGCACACCAGGGATTTCAAGGACGTCGGGCTGGTCATCATCGACGAGGAACATCGTTTCGGGGTTCGCCACAAGGAAGCAATCAAATCCTTACGAAGCGAGATCGACGTGTTGACGTTGACGGCAACGCCGATCCCGAGAACGCTGAACATGTCGCTTGGTGGATTGCGCGACATGTCTCTGATCACAACACCGCCTGCCGACAGGCTCGCCGTGAAGACGTTTGTCGGCGAGTGGAACGAAGTCGTTATCCGCGAAGCCTGCCTGCGCGAGATCAAACGCGGCGGTCAGGTGTACTTCATTCACAATCGGGTCGAGGACATTGCATCGATCGAGGAAAAACTAAACGCCTTGGTTCCGGAAGCGAGTATCAGAGTCGGCCACGGGCAGATGCCCGAACGGCAGCTCGAGCAGGTCATGCTCGATTTCTATCAGCGGCGTTTCAATGTTCTGTTGTGCACCACGATCGTCGAGAGCGGTCTCGATGTGCCGACGGCCAATACCATCATCATCAACCGCGCCGATCGTTTCGGTCTCGCGCAGCTGCACCAGTTGCGCGGCCGCGTTGGACGATCTCATCACCGCGCTTACGCCTATCTCGTGGCGCCACCGAGAGCGGCGATGACCGCTGACGCGATCAAGCGACTGGAGGCTATCGATGCACTCGATGACCTCGGTGCGGGTTTCGTGCTGGCGACGCATGACCTCGAGATCCGCGGCGCCGGCGAATTGCTCGGCGATACACAAAGTGGCCAGATCCAGGAAATCGGCTTCTCGCTGTACACGGAATTGCTGGGCCGTGCTGTCGAGTCCTTGAAAGACGGCAAGGAACCCGACCTCGACGGTCCATTGAACGCCGGCATCGATATCAATCTGCATATTCCCGCAATGTTGCCCGAGGACTATATGCCCGACGTCCACTTGCGGCTGATCCTCTACAAACGTATCGCCAGTGCCGATTCCAGGGAGCAATTGAAGGATTTGCAGGTCGAACTCATAGACCGTTTCGGCTTATTGCCGGAGGCCACGAAAAACCTCATGCGAATCGCCGCAATCAAGCAGGACGCTACGATACTCGGGATCGAGAAAATCGACGCCTCGGAGGCCGGCGGCTACATCCAGTTTGGCGGCGCAGCCAAAGTCGACCCCGTCGCGCTGGTGCAACTCGTGCAGGAAGACGGTGAGACCTATCGATTGCAAAGCGCGCATCGACTACAGTTTCGAGCAGACTTGAGCGATACGGCACAAAGATTCAAATTCATCGAGGAACTACTTACACTGCTGGTCGCGAAGCCCGATTCTGATGCACGGCGGGCAATGGCCGGCTAGAGGACACACATGCGCACTGCTTCTTTTTTGATGACAGCCTTTTTTGCCACGATGATTTCGCCGGCAATGGCGCAAGTGGATTCCGAGCCATTGCAGGAAGAAGAAGCCGAAGAGACTGTCGACCCGATCAGACGTTATACGGTCGAGTTGATCATATTTGCTTATGCCGAAAGTGCCTCGACAGGCGGCGAAATCTGGATAGCCGACGAACCCGCCATCGAGGCCGCTTATGAATCGTCCAATGACAACTACTTCGGTGACTTTGCGGAAGACCTGACGGAGATCGAGACCTCCGTTGCGCACCGCTATATGGATCTCGAACTCGTGTTATCGGGCGAAGACGACTACACGATGAACGGGATCTACGACAAGCTGGTCAGACTCGACGCCTATGAACCTCTCGTCCGAACTGGCTGGACCCAGCCGACCTATGAAAAGGAAGTGACCGCCTCGATCGAATTGCAGGCGCTGGCCGAGTCGCCACCCTGGCTCGACGGCAGCCTCACGCTTTACCTGGGTCGTTACCTGCATCTCGTCGTGGATCTGACGATGAACGCCGACCGCACGGCTAGGGAAGAAATTGGCGAAGGTTCCGATGGCGAGCCGACATTCGGCGATTCGCGTGTTCGAGATGATTATGCGGCGATCGACGCCTACGGAGAACTGTTAGCACCACCGATACGCTACCGTATCCTTGAAGATCGCATCATGAAAAACGGCGATATCCGTTACTACGATCATCCGAAATTCGGCGTGGTTGCAAAGGTCACGAGATTTGAAGAACCGCAAGAAGACGAATTCATCGACGATACCGATGACCTGTTACCTGGCGGTTAGGCTTTAAGGACTTTAGCCAGGAATTCCTCGGCGCTGTCGGCGTCTTCGCCGGCCTGCATAAGGCAAACCTTGAAGCTGACTGTGACAAAGCCGGATACGCTCGAGCGCGGGTGATGTAGGCCCAGCTCACGGACTGCGGTTGCGATCTTGCCCGCGAAGTCTGTCACGCTCGCCTCTTCCGATGCGTGCGACAAGACGACGAGCTTGTCGTCCGACACCCTTGCGGCAACGTCGCTGGCGCGCCTCAAACATCGCCGTAGCGCCTGACCGACCCGACGTACACAGGAATCCGTCGCGTGCCTGCCGAATACATCGAGATAAGCATCGAAGTCGTCGAGCGCGAAGCACACCAGGGCCAGCGAGCTCTTCTCTCGAGCCGCCACCGCCCAATCGTGAGCGAGGACTTCCCTGAACGCGCTGTCATTCAGCAGGCCGGTAACGGGATCGTCTCTGGACAGGTCTCGGATACGGCGTTTCGCCTTCAGCAACGCCTGATGCATCTCCGTATCGGCCGCGACGCCTGCGGAACCGGCTCCGCCGCGCCAGTAGGCCGCATAGAACTTGATGTCTTTCTCGTCGCCGGCCGGCATCGGCCGCAGGACGAGCAGATACTCGCGACCGCTGAGCTCGACGGGGATGGATGTCTCCAAGCCGGACCGCACTGACTCGCTGATCTCCACCGCCAGTTCTCGCCCGACGAGTTGTTCCACGACGTCGGCAAACGGGCGTTTGAGCGCCGGTTTATCGCCAGAAATCGCGTCGAAAGCGGGATTGCACAGGACGACCGGCCAATCCGGCCTGTCGATACGGGCCACGACGATCGGTTCTGCAGACCCCCCGACCAGTTGCTCCAGAATTTTGCCTTGCAGCGCTTTCATCGCTTGAATCCTAGCCGATGATTGGGGCCCAATACCGTGATCCAATCACGCATTCAGCTCGAGTTGCGGCCGACCACCCCACTCATTGAAGCGCTTTGCTGCCGCCTGCCATTCCTCACTGGCCAGCAGGGTCTCTCGGAGCACCTGGCCGGTACCGTGCAGCCTGGCGAGACGCACCAGCGACAGGGGATTTGAGTAGTCCTTGAGCGACACCACCGCTGCCTTCGCCGCCGGCCGATCGTTGCAGATCAAAAGCATGTCGCAGCCGGCATCCAGTGCCAGCCTGGCGCGCTTGGGCATGGTGCCGTAGCCCTCGGTGGCTTTCATGGACAGGTCGTCGCAGAAGACCGCACCGTCGAAGCCCAGACGGGATCTCAATTCATTTTGAATCCAGTACTGGGAGAAGCCGGCTGGTTGCTGATCCATCCCGGAATACACGACATGGGACATCATGACGCCGGCGATAACGCCATTGCCGATCAGTTTTTCGTATGGACGCATATCGTCCAGCACTTCGCCGTATTCGCGCCGGTCGTTCGGCAAATTGGCGTGAGAATCTCCGACCACTGCGCCGTGTCCGGGAAAGTGTTTGGCGATCGCGGCCATGCCGGCGCTGCGAAGCCCTCTGGAGAATGCGTTCGCGAGGTCGCCGACGGCTTCCGGGTCTTTGTGAAACGACCGATCGCCGATGACTTCACTAACGCCCCAGTCGAGATCGATGCAGGGCGCGAAGCTGAGATCGATGCCCACCGCCCTGAGTTCCGAACCGCTCAGCCAGCCTGCCGTCCTTGCCAACAGCAATGACTCACCGAGGTCGCTGTCATATGCATGCCCGATCTGCCGCATCGGCGGAATGGCAGAGAAGCCTTCCCGAAAGCGCTGCACGCGACCGCCCTCATGATCGACCGCGACAAGCAACGGCGGGCTGCGAAGCGCCCGAATCTCGCTGACGAGATCGTTGAGCTGGCTTAAGGACTCGAAGTTTCGGCTAAAGAGAATGACGCCGCCGACTGCCGGCTCACGCAGCAGGCTGCGATCCGCCGGGCTGACGGCAAGACCTTCAATATCCACCATGACGGGTCCGAGAGACATAAGCGATAGCCTAGCAAGCCTGCGGACCTGCACAACAGAATAGTTCGAGATTAATACAATAATCTATTGATGTTATTAGCTTTTAGCGAGAATCGCGATCGACTCGACATGGCCGGTGTGGGGGAACATATCGATGATTCCCGCAGCCTCCAGCCGGAAGCCCTGCTCGGTGACCAGCATGTTCAGGTCTCTCGCCAGCGTCGCCGGGTGACAGGATACGTAGACGATCCTGGATGGATCTATTCGACCGATGTGCCGAACGACTTCCATGGCGCCGCTCCTCGCGGGATCCAGCAAAAGACCGTCCCAGTCGTCGGCTAACCAGGACTCGCTACCGTCGATTTTGCCCAGGTCGGCAGCGCGAAAATCGCAGTTGCCAATACCGTTGCGCTCGGCGTTGCTTTTGGCGCGCTCGACCAGGCTCTGTTCTCCTTCGACGCCCAGCACGTGGCTGCATTGACGCGCCAGCGGCAGGGAGAAATTGCCAATGCCACAGAAAAGATCGAGTACCCGATCGTCCGGCCCCGGATTCAGGAGTTCCAGGGCAGTCGCAACCATGCGCCGGTTAACCGAGGCATTGACCTGAACAAAGTCGGTCGCTTCGAATTCGATGACGATGTCGAAGTCCGGCAGGCTATAGCTGAGTGACGGTAGCGGTCCTTCCGGCTGCAGCAAGGAAATTGTGTCCGGACCTCCGCTCTGCAGATAGATCCGCAGCTCATGTAGTGCGCCGAAGGCCTTGAAGCTCTCGAGATCATTGTCGGTCGGCGGATCGAGGACACGAAATACCAGAGACGTCGCGTTTTCGGCGACAGCCACCTCCACCTGCGGTAGTCGGCTGCGCAGGCTAAGTGATCCGATCAGTGCGCTCAGATCGTCGAGCAGCGCGTCGATCGGGCTCGCCAGAACCTCGCAACGGTGCATGTCGGTGATAAACGGCGCATGACGCTCCCGAAATCCGACCAGCACGCGCCCCTTGCCGGCAACGTCCTTGACGGCCAGCCGGGCACGCCGGCGATAGTTCCAGGACGAGTCGAAAATCGGCTCCAGCCATCGATCAGGCGTGACCTTGCCGATGCGCTCCAGCGCATCCTGCAGGGCCTGTTGCTTGATCTGGCGCTGTTCGGCATCGCCTATGTGTTGCAGTGAGCAACCGCCGCAGAGCTCGAACACGGCGCAACGCGGCTCTATGCGCCTTGGCGAGGCCGACAGTACCTCCAGTAATTCCGCTTCATCGAAATTGCGCCGCCTCTTGCGCCGGCGAAAGCTGACTTCTTCGCCTTCAAGCGCCCCGGCGACAAATACTTTCTTTCCCGAGACCGCGGCAATGCCTTTGCCATCGTGGGTTACCGATTCGATTCGGGCCGTTTCCGCTTCTCGCATCAGTCGGCCGGCCAGGCTGCCGCAAACTCGTTCAGGTGCGGCTGGTCCATTTCGGCCAGCGTAGAGCGCAGCAGCTTGTATTCGCGCTCGAGCTCCTTCTCATCGAGGTTGCCGCGCATGAATTCGAATCGGAGGTAAATCAGATAGGTGTTCAGGACATCGGTCTCGCAATAGTTGCGGATGTCGTCGATGCCGCCATTGAGCCAGGTCTGCCAGACCATGTCCCCGCTCATACCCAGTTTGCCCGGAAAGCCCAGCAGGACAGCGGCATGATCCAGGCTGGCGCGGCCACGCCCCTGAAATCCCGAGATCGCATCCATCAGGTCGAGGTGTCGCCAGTGAAATCGGTTGAGGTAATTGTTAAAGCGAAACTCCCGGTCAGCATCGCCCATCTCCCAATAACGCGGTGCCTGGACATGGTTACGCAGCGCGCGATAGTGCAGGACCGGCAGGTCGAATCCCGCGCCGTTCCAGGAAACGAGATCGGGCGAATATCGATCGATACCATCGAAAAACCGTCGCACGAGATCCGCTTCGTCCGAATCCTTGTCACCGAGGCTCCATATCTTGAAACTGTCCCCCGTTCTGAGTGCCACGGAAATCGCAACGACGCGGTGCTGATGCAGCGGCAGGAAATCGCTGCCGGTCTTTTGTTGCTGCATCGATGCCATAGCCATCGCCACATCTTCGTCGGACAGCTCGCCGAGATCCCACATCCGTTTTCCAAAGTCGACGTCGGGAATCGTTTCTATGTCGAAAGCAAATACATGCATGACGCTGACCAGCCTCTAACTCTTTTCCACGACCGCGAAAGCAACGATCAATCCCGCATCGTCCGTCAGGCTGACGTGGCTCTCGCCGATCCCCAGACTCTCACAAACTTGCTGGCCCCGTTTCGAATAGATCACCAGCGGTCGGCCCCGATCGTTGTTGACGATACCGACATCGCGAATCCACATGCCGTGACGGAATCCGGTACCCATCGCTTTGACGGTCGCCTCCTTGGCCGCGAAATGCATGGCGAGAAAACGCACCGGCCATTTATTGTCCTGGAATAACTCGCGCTCCTGGTCCATCAACAGGCGGTCTACGAAGTGTTGGCCGAATCGATCGTAAGTTGACTGAATGCGGGACAGTTCGACGATGTCGGTGCCGACACCGAAAATCATGAAGCTCGTGCCTCGTTCATCAAGCGCTTCATGTTGTTGACGGCTGCGCTCAAGCCGTCAAAGACCGATTGCGCGATGATTGCGTGGCCGATATTGAGTTCAATGATTTCGGGAATGCGCGCGATCGCCGTGACGTTTTCGTAGTGCAGCCCGTGGCCTGCATTGACAATCAGCCCGATCTGCTGACCGTAGGTCGCTGCAGCGACTACGCGCTCCAGTTCCGCCTGCTGCGCATCGCCGTCGCAATCCGTGTAAGTTCCGGTATGCAGTTCCACGACTGGCGCGCCGGCCTTGACCGCCGCGTCCAGTTGTCGCTCGTCGGGGTCGATGAATAGCGAGACACGAATGCCCTGCCCCGCAAGTCGCGAGCAGGCGTCGGTGACTTTTTCAAGCTGGCCGGCGACATCGAGGCCGCCTTCGGTGGTCAGTTCCTCACGCTTTTCCGGTACCAGGCAGCAGTCGCTCGGATTAAGCTCGGTCGCGATTGAAAGCATTTCCTCGGTAACGGCCATTTCCAGGTTCATGTGAGTCTGCATGGCTTCCTTCAGCGCATGAACGTCCCGATCCTGGATATGGCGGCGATCCTCGCGCAGATGCAACGTGATGCTATCGGCGCCCGACTTTTCCGCTATCAACGCCGCGCTAACCGGATCCGGATAGCGGCTGCCGCGCGCTTGCCGCAGTGTCGCAACGTGATCGATGTTGACGCCCAGATCCAGCGTTTTCAAAGACTTTGCTCCCGCCGCAACTCGAGCAGGACTTTGCGGCTATTGAGTTCTCTTCCTCCCAGGTGAAAGGATATGACCTCGCGAAGCAGGCGGCCAGCGCAGCTCAGTATTTCGGGACGCTCAAAATCCTCGTTCCTGACGGCGGTCAGCTCCTGACCCGAGAACACCATCGCACCCTGCCGATTTGAGATCGGCACCGGGCCTTGTTCAACACGGTATTCATACATCGCATCGGATCGAAGCGGCTCACTTGTCTCCGTGTCCTGATCGAGGTTCAGGGCGTAGCCGATTCTGCGTAGCAGTTCCATCTCGAAATGACGCAACGGCGTGGCGGCGTCTGCAGACTTCGCCAGGTTTTCAATCGTGCGCCCGTAAGCTTCGAAGATTTCCGGATGCGGGTCGTGCCGGTGCAGGAGCTTGAGCAATAGTTCGCTGGCATAGTAGCCAGACATCAGGGCGTCTCCCTGCAACGCTATCGGCGCGCCGCTCATCTCGGCACCGGTCAGCGTACCCAGGTCGCCACGGATCACCCAGGAGAGTTTCAGAGGCAGAAACGGCCGCAGAATCCCGGCCAGGCGAGATTTTGCCGAACGGCTGCCACGAGCCACCAGCGCCAGACGTCCATGGCTGGCGCTGATGATGTCCAGAATTCGACTGCTGTCCTGATAGGGCCGATGGTGCAACAAGAAGGCGGCTTCGCAATGGATGCGTTTTCTGGCTAAAGCGCTCATCGGGCTATTCGTAGCCCAGGCGCAGGAGTTCCTTCTCGCTGTCTGCCCAGTTGTCCTTGACCTTGACCCACAGCTCGAGATGCACTGGCACGCCGAGACGCCCCTTTAGCTCGAGCCTTGCCTGGCGTCCGACTTTTTTGAGGACGTTGCCCCCTTTGCCGACCACGATGCCCTTCTGGCTGTCGCGTTCAACCCAGATAATGGCGTTAATGCTTACGCCTTCTGGTTCTTCTTCGTATCGTTCTATTTGCACAGTCAGACCATACGGGACTTCCTGTCGCAGCAACAGCGTCAGTTTCTCGCGAATAATCTCTGCAAAATGAAATAACTCGCTGCGATCCGTGATCATTTCATCCGGAAACAGGGGCGGCGATTCCGGCAAATGGTCCGGAATCAGTGCCAGCAACCTGTCGAGGTTGTCGCGCGTCTTTGCCGATATCGGCATCACTTCGGCGAAGGTATAACGCTCAGACATCGCTGATATGTGCGACAACAGTTCCTCCTTCGGTCGCACCTTGTCGATCTTGTTCAACAATGCAACGACTGGGGCCTGTGACCTTTTCAACTTGTCGAGCACATCTTCATCCTCGGCGGTCCAGCGACCGGCCTCACTGACGAACAGGATGAGGTCTGCGTCAGCTAGCGCGTTCAGCGCAGTGCGATTCATCATCCGGTTCATCGTCTTGGCCGCGTGCCGATGCAGTCCCGGCGTGTCGACGAAAATGATCTGGCAATCGCCCACCGTATGCACGGCGAGGATCCTGTGTCGGGTGGTCTGCGGTTTCGGCGTAACGATGCTGACTTTACTGCCGACGATGGCATTGATCAAAGTCGATTTGCCGACATTGGGACGACCCACGACCGCGACGAAACCGCAGCGATTCAGTTTCTTCGACATTGTCTAGTCTGCCGTTTCCAGAAGCGCCAGCATTTGCTCTGCCGACTCCTGCTCAGCATCTCGACGAGTGGAACCCTTCCCGGTGGTGCTGGTATCAAGCTCGGCAATGGTGCAGCGGACGCCGAATGTCTGCTTGTGGGCTTTGCCTTCGACTTTCTCTACCTGGTAATCAGGCAATGCAATTTGCCGGGACTGCACGAGCTCCTGCAGGCGTGTCTTCGGATCCCGCCGCTCCGCCGAATCAGGAATCTCCACAAGCCTGTTTGCGAACGCGTTTTGGATAATCCGTTTCGCTTCATTGAAACCGGAGTCGAGATACACCGCCCCGAAAATTGCTTCCAAAGCATCGGCCAGTATCGACGCTCTTCTGTGCCCGCCACTTTTTTTCTCGCCCGAACCAAGAATCAGGTGTTCGCCGACACCGAGATCGATTGCCAGTTCGGCAAGCGTCGCATCTTTTACAAGAGAGGAACGCAGTCTGCTCAGTACCCCTTCGCTCGCATCGGGGCGCTGCAAATAGACAGCTTCCGAAATGATGAAGTCTAGTACGGCATCGCCCAGGTATTCGAGACGTTCATTGTTAATTCCCGGCGCACTGCGATGCGTCAACGCCTGCTGCAGGAGCTGTTCATTGGTGAATTCGTAATCCAGCGACTGTTTCAGCCAGGCCGCTGACTTATCCAAAGGATTCGCTCATTTTTGAAACTCAAACGCCGACTCTCCGGTCGGCTGGTCGTTTAGCGGCGTACCTTAACTCTTTTGTCGAAATGTACCGTAAACGAAACGTTGCCAAGAAACGGGGCCGTGTGATCGTAAACCGCCTCAACCTTGAATCCACCGCCCTCATTAAGGACTTTTATGTCTCTCGCGGTGATGACGGAAACGCTCTCGACGTCGAAGCGCCGCCTGATCGAAGTTACGATTGCCGATCGCGACGGATTCTGACTGTCAAACTCATTAAATACGCCATCGAGGACGCCGGCGACTTTCATGTAATTGAGATAGACAGGCGTCAATCGAATAACCGCAAAAGCAAACAAGCCGATGAATATGGCCAGGACGAGGAAGCCCACGGCCGTAGCACCGGCCTGACGCGATTGAGGCCGCCCCACCAGCGCAGGACGTTTAAAACGGCGGTTCTGAGCACAAATATCCGGGCTAAACATACACTTACTCCACTCTGTTGGCCCTAGGCTAGCGCAATTTTAACGGTGAAATCAGTGACTGACACCACATTATTCTATCTTTGTGCCGATTCTGGCCCATTCCGGCCACTCCAGACCGTCCATATGCATCCAAATCCGCACCGCCTCGCCAACCAGGTGGGTCTCTGGGATCGAGCCGATGAAACGGCTATCGCGGCTATTATCGCGATTGTCGCCCATCATGAAATAGTGTCCCTCCGGCACCGTGTAGCGGCCATCGCGCATCGAATTGCGCGGATTGGTGACCAGGATCGCGTGCTGCCGCTCGCCGAGCTGTTCGATAAATTGATCGGCCAATGAAGCATCCGACGTGTTCGGGGACACGGCGACAGGCTCGCCATTGACAGTCAGGCGGTGTCGCTCATAGGTGATTTCGTCGCCCGGCAGCCCGATGACGCGTTTGATGTAATTGACATTCGGTTCAGAGGGCAAGCGAAATACCACAACGTCGCCTCTTTCCGGCTCACCCGTTTCCAGCACCTTTTTCTCGACGACGGGAAGTCGAAGCCCGTAGGAATATTTTTTCACGAATATGTAGTCGCCCTGCAACAGGGTCGGCATCATCGAGCCCGAAGGAATGCGAAACGGCTCGAATATGAATGATCTGATCACCAGTACGAACAGCAAAACCGGGAAAAAAGAACGTGAATACTCGATCGTTGTCCTGAGAGCAGAACTCAATTCAGCTTCGCCGTCGCGATCTCGTTTCCGCAAATAAAATTTGTCGTACGCAACGACCGCGCCGGATATCGCGGTTAACACTGTCAGAATTAATGCAAGGTTAATACTCAAAATCTGCGCTCACTTTTCAACTCGAAGTACGGCAAGAAACGCTTCTTGCGGAATTTCGACCGACCCGATTTGCTTCATCCGTTTCTTGCCGGCTTTCTGTTTCTCCAAAAGCTTTCGCTTCCGCGATACATCACCACCGTAGCATTTCGCCGTTACGTTCTTGCGCAATGCCTTTACCGTACTCCGCGAAATTACCTGGCTGCCGATTGCCGCCTGAATTGCAACGTCGAACATCTGCCGCGGGATGAGCTCACGCATCTTCTCGACGAGCTCACGCCCCCGCGTTTGTGCCTTCTCACGGTGCACAATAATGGATAATGCGTCAACCCGCTCCTGATTTATCAGAATATCCAGCCGGACCAGCGAGGCGGCCTGAAATCTCTCGAAATGATAGTCGAAGGACGCGTAGCCGCGGCTGACGGACTTCAAGCGATCGAAGAAGTCCATGACGACCTCTGCCAGGGGCATTTCGTATTCCAGCGAGACCTGGCTGCCAAGGTATCGAATGTGTTTCTGCACGCCGCGCTTCTCGATACACAGTTTGATCACTGCACCAACGTGTTTTTCGGGCACGAGGATGTTCGCCATAATAAGCGGCTCTCGCAACTCGACGATTTCGTTGATTGGCGGAAGCTTCGAGGGATTGTCGACATGCAATATTTCGTCGTCGTTCTTGACGACTTCGAATACTACCGTCGGCGCCGTCGTTATGAGTTCCAGGCCGTATTCGCGCTCCAGGCGCTCTTGAACGATGTCCATATGCAGCAGCCCCAAAAAGCCACAGCGAAATCCGAAGCCCAGCGCGGCAGACGTCTCCGGTTCGAAATGCAGCGCAGCGTCATTCAAGCGAAGCTTTTGCAGTGCCTCGCGAAAATTCTCGAAGTCATCCGACATGACTGGAAACAATCCGGCGAACACGCGCGGCTGCACCTCGCGGAATCCCGGCAACGGATTTTCGCAAGGGTTCTTCGTCAATGTCAGCGTATCGCCGACCGGTGCGCCGTAAATATCCTTGATGGCGGCGATAACGAAACCGACCTCGCCGGAATTTAGAATCGGGCGGTCTTCCATCTTGGGTGTAAAACAGCCGACTCGAGCTGCGGTATAGGAATTTTGCGTCGACATGACGGTAATCTTGCTACCTTTCTTCAAGCTGCCGTTCATGATCCGAACCAGTGACACCACACCGACATAGTTGTCGAACCAGGAGTCGATGATCAGTGCTTGCAGCGGCCCGTCGGAGTCACCGACCGGTGGCGGAATCTTGGCGACGATGTGTTCGAGCAACTCCGGCACGCCCTCGCCCGTTTTGGCGCTGACCCGCAATGCCTGCTGCGCGTCGATGCCGATAATATCCTCGATTTCATTGACGACTTTGTCGGGATCCGCAGCCGGCAGGTCGATCTTGTTCAACACCGGCAAAACCTCAAGGCCCTGATCGATCGCCGTCACACAATTGGCAACACTTTGCGCCTCGACGCCCTGGGCGGCATCAACGACCAGTAATGCGCCTTCGCAGGCAGCCAGCGAGCGCGAGACTTCGTACGAGAAATCGACATGGCCCGGCGTATCGATGAAATTCAGCTGATAAACCTCGCCATCGGCCGCCGTGTAATTCAGCGACACGCTTTGCGCCTTGATCGTGATGCCTCGTTCCCGCTCCAGGTCCATCGAATCGAGCACTTGCTCGGACATTTCTCGCGCCGGCAGACCACCGCATAGCTGGATAAAGCGGTCCGCCAGCGTAGATTTGCCGTGGTCGATGTGGGCAATAATGGAGAAATTGCGTAAGTGATTCATGGTTCGGGCCAGGCCGCGCAAGCGGCGAAGTATATAGAACCCATCTCATTACGGCTCGTTTTCGGTGCCGCTGAGCGCCTTATGCAACGCAGCCCGATCGAGCCTGTATTCACAGATGAAGCGACCATCGAATTCGACGACCGGCACGCGCGTGTCATACGTCTCCCGCCAGTCGGCCCTGCTGTCGATATTGAGGACTTCGAGCCTGGCCCGGCCGCGCAAAAGCGGTGCGATTTCTTCGATAAGCTGCTCACACAGATGGCATCCGGGGCGACTGTAGATTTGCACGCTAGGCATTGTGTTTAGGACCGCCGCTCCGATATCGTCGGCACGAGCGTTTTCAGGCAGGCATCCTTGTTGAGAAAGTGCCGGCCGAGTAAACCACCAACGACCAGTCCGCTGATGCCAAGTGCGATCGCCAGCTGATCGTCCAGCGCCCGATTCAGTACCGAGGCAAGGGCCAATGCACTGACAATGCCGAGCAGCGGCAACCCGTATGCGAATACTGCGGCTCGCAACAGATGCGACGGTGCCAACGACAATCTCACCTCATCGCCGGCCGCGATTTCCATGCCGGGTGCCAGCTGCACCTCGATCAATCGCGTGCGATTGCCGCCGGTCAGCAGGCCGGCACCACAACCTTTGCCGGCGGCACATCGCGCGCAGACTTCAGCGGCGTCAACAGACACGGTCGCCCGTCCGTCCACAATAGACACGATCCTGCCAACAGGTGATTCCATGGCTCTTTATAACAGTATTGGAAATGCAG
>CAYLSX010000023.1:18672-20787 GCA_964386685.1 uncultured Woeseiaceae bacterium
ACGATCCTGCCAACAGGTGATTCCATGGCTCTTTATAACAGTATTGGAAATGCAGAGACTAGGGTCGGCGCATCGAGCCAGCGATATTCTTAACGGTAGCCGCGGGCACTTCGCCGACGGCCGTGATCCGATAGTCGCCTGACTGCAGGCTATAAGCATTGGAGCCGCCGACATTTGATCGTTGGGCGATTTTCTTCTTGTGACCTTTGGCGATGAATACCGAAACACTGGCAAGTCCATCGCTGTAAAGAATGTGCGTTACCGGAATATCGGTACCGCTTAGCTGCTGGGTTTTTGTCGAAACGACACGGAATCCAGGTGGCAGATCGTCGCTGACCCAATCGCTCTGAACCTCAACCGCAACCCGTTTTGCAGCCGCTGGATGCCAGGTGAAACTGTCGAGGTCGAACGATGGAGATAGTGCCTCCGGCGAGATGCTGGACGCGAGATTGATGTCGGCAAACTTGACCTGTTCCAGCAGGCTACCGTCACCGTCGAGCAGCTCGGTCTTTAGCGGAAATCCCGTTTCCCGATCCAGCCACAGCCGGTGCCCGAAACGAAATTCGTCGTGCGGCCGGATCGCCAAGAGTACGGCCTTGCGGCCGGCAATCCGCTCCTCGCGAACGAGCGAAAGGTCGTATTGGTGACCGTTACGTACGGTCCTGCCGGGGATGGCCGTAAACAGCGTACTTTGATCGTTCCACGTCTCGACCAACACCGACTTTTCATCCGGCAGGATGCAGTGCACCTCGTCGCCTCTTCGAATAATCTCAAGGCCGTTACCTTCCTGGACTGTCAGTTTTTCACTGATGACGCCGTCGACGACGCTATGCACGACTTTCAGCGCTTCGGCATTGCCGCCTTTGGTCCTGATGACCGTTCCGGAATAGCTGGTGTTCTGCATGGCAGCCGACATCCGGTCAAGCCAATCGGCCGGTGTGTCATCCGACAGCGCCGTCTGCGCAAAAAACAATATTCCGATTGCCGCAACGCATTGAAGAACAGATGTCTTTGTCTTGTTGTTCATCTGATGGTCTTGCAGCTAGTCCTGACTCTCTTCTTCGATTTCTTCGTCGTCCTCTGCCGGTTCTTCTTTCACATCGAATTGCAGCTGCAAGGTGACCAGACGTGGATCATGTTGAAGATAAAACTGCTTCAGAAGTTCATTGTCGTCCGGCGTGGCCGTGCCGAGTGACTCAGTTGGAAATTGTTCGACGGCAACGATTTCTTCGCTATCAGGCGGCCCATATATCTGCCGAATACCGAGTATCGCCATGACGGCGACGGTAGCCGCGATGGCTGCACCAAACGCCGGCCGGGTAAACCTGTTTGCCGGAACCGCCGTCTCGGTCCGGTGTTGCACCGGCTCCTCGCCCAGCGCTGCCGCGATGCGATCACGTAATTCGCTCATACCCGGCACCTCATGGTCGCGGCGTATCAACCGACCGATCGCGAGGTACTGCGCGACCTGCTGGCGCAGCGCCGCATCCTGGCTCAATCGCCGCAGCAACAATTCGTTTTCATTTTCCGGCAGCTCACCGTCAACGAAGGCGGATATCTGCATTCTTAGCGCGTCATTCATAAGTCACCTGCAGGTACCAGATCCCTGATACCAAATTAATCAATCAAAGTCCCGATCTTTTTGCCGATTGCGTCCCGCGCACGAAAAATACGCGAGCGCACCGTGCCGACCGGGCAATCCATAGTTTGCGCAATTTCTTCGTAGCTCATACCGTCGAGCTCGCGAAGCACAATTGCCGTGCGTAAATCGTCGGGCAATGCATCAATGGCGCGTGCGACCGTTTCATGCAGCTCATCACTCATCGATACGCCCTCTGGCGTATCCGTCTCCCTGAGCTTTGCATGAAGTTCGAACTGCTCGGGATCCTGCAGGTCCAGCTCGACGTCCATCGGGCGTCTGCGTTGGGCAGCAAGATAATTCTTCGCAGTATTCACAGCGATCCGATACAGCCAGGTGTAGAACGCGCTGTCGCCACGGAATCGGCCCAATGCCCGGTAAGCCTTGAGGAAGGCCTCCTGGGTAATGTCCAAAGCCTGGTCCGGATCTCGCACATAACGCATCACCAGATTGACGATCTTGTGCTGGTATTTCAG
>CAYLSX010000024.1:0-20640 GCA_964386685.1 uncultured Woeseiaceae bacterium
GATTCAGGACATCGGAGCGCGTAATCAGCCCAAGAAAATTATCGCCGTCCACGACAGCCGCGTATGGCTGCACGTGCAACATCGCAACCAGGTTATTGAGATCCGAGTTTTTCTCAACCTGGATGTAGGCTGTTTGCATCGCTTCCTTGACCGGGGCATTCATTAATTCCGGCTTGCCGAACGCAAATCGCATGATCGCGTCTTCAGTCAGAACTCCAAGCAAACGACCATTCTCCATGACCGGCAGTTGTGAGATTCCAGCATTGCGCAGGCGATTGTGTGCCGTCGTCAGAATGTCCGTTGGCCCCACAGTGATCGTTGCCCGCTCATCGTGCGGCCGCCCGATAAAATCACGCAAATCGCCGTATTTCTCACGCTTGATGAAGCCCTCATCTTCCAGCCAGAAATCGTTATACAACTTCGATAAATACTTGTTACCAGTATCGCAGGCAAAGCTGACAACCCGTTTCGCTTCGGTTTGTTCGTGGCAATACTTCAATGCAGCAGCGACCAGAGTTCCGGTCGACGATCCGGCCAACAGCCCTTCCTTCCTTAGTAGCTCGCGCGCAGTCTTGAACGACTCGTGATCACTAATGCTGTACGCTTTGACAACCTTGCTGAAGTCGCTAATCGTCGGGATAAAGTCCTCGCCGATTCCCTCCACAAGCCAACCCGCGTTTTTTTCATGTAGCTCGCCCGTGTTGATGTAATCGGCCAGTATTGAGCCAACGGGATCAGCAAGAATGAGATCCACCTGTGGTGCATGCTCGGTAAGATATTTGCTAATGCCGCTGACAGTACCGCAGGAGCCTGCACCAAGAACGATTGCGTCTAGGTCGCCATCCATCTGCTCCAGTATCTCCGGCGCGGTGGTCTGTTCGTGAGCGAGCGGGTTATCCGCATTGGCAAATTGATTAATAAAATAGGCGCCGTGCTCTTTTGCGACCGACTGGCCGAGATCCTGGTAATACTCGGGATGGCCCTTCGCCACGTCCGATCGAGTCAGTATCACTTCCGCACCCATCGCGCGCAGATTAAAAATCTTTTCCTGGCTCATCTTATCCGGCAATACGATGATCAGCCGATAGCCTTTTTGCGCGGCAACCAGCGCCAGGCCGAGACCCGTATTGCCAGCGGTCGCCTCGACGATTGTGTCGCCCGGCTTGATGTCACCGCGCTTCTCGGCCTCTTCGATCATTGAGATGCCGATGCGATCCTTGATGGAACCCGCAGGATTCATGAGCTCGAGTTTGAGAAAAAGGCGGCAGGGACCCGTGTCGATATGGGTCACTTCGAGCATCGGTGTTTGCCCGACCATATCGAGAATATTGGAGAAAACTTTCATTGCGCTCACAATGCCATATTATTTTGGCCGCCATACTACGCGATTCCAAAGCCGGTACGCCACATGAACCGACCCGCCTCGATTGCACATGCGCTAAGCGACGCCGCACGTGCCCTCTCAGACGTCAGCGAGAGCCCGCGCCTCGATGCGGAAGCCTTGCTCGCATGGGCGCTGCAGGCGCCGCGCGCATACTTGTTCACACACCCTGAGGAGGAACTGCAGGATCGACCGGCAACTGACTTCTCGACTGCCATCCGTCGCCGCGAAAAGGGCGAACCCGTTGCCTACATCACTGGCAGCAAGGAATTCTGGTCGATGGAATTCAAGGTCAGCCCCGACACTTTGGTGCCGCGCCCCGAAACTGAATTGCTCGTGGAACAGGCGCTGGCATTAATCACGCAGGACGGCCCGTGCCGCATCCTGGATCTCGGCACCGGCAGCGGTGCAATCGCGATCGCGATAGCAAGCGAACGACCGAAAAGTACGGTTGACGCCGTGGATTCAAGCAGCGCGGCATTGATGATCGCAAAACAAAACGCTGCTCTCCACGGAATACAAAACATAGATTTTCTACAGGGCAGCTGGACCGCTCCCGTTGCAGATCGGACCTTCGACGTGATCGTTTCCAACCCGCCCTACGTAACCGATGACGACCCGGTACTCGAAAACCTGAAGCATGAACCCATATCCGCACTCACGGCAGGGCCGGACGGGCTGGCCGCGATTCGCAAGATCGCCGAGGAAGCGAAAACCATAATCGAGGCAAGCGGAAGCATCCTTTTCGAGCACGGCATCGAGCAACAGGATGCAGTCGCCGGCGTTCTACAGGAATACGGCTGGACAGACATTGCATGTTTCAAGGACCTCGCGGGACAGCCGCGCGTTACTACGGCTAAAATGAGCACATCACCACCAAAGGATTAAGCATGATTACCATCGTCACCAGTCACGGCGAAATCGTTATCGAACTATTCGATGAAAGCGCACCGATATCGTCAGAAAATTTCACCCAGTATGTCACTGACGGTTTTTTTGCCGAGACTGTTTTTCACCGCGTTATTCCCAACTTCATGATCCAGGGCGGTGGCGTGACGGCTAACATGAACAAAAAGGAAACGCGTCCGCCGATCAAGAATGAGGCAGCAAACGGTGAGAAAAATTTGCGCGGAACACTGGCGATGGCTCGAACCGGAGAAGTAGACAGTGCGACCAGCCAGTTCTTCATCAATCTTCGCGATAACGCCGTACTCGATCACGGCGATCGTAATTTTGGCTACGCAGTGTTCGGCCGCGTAACAGACGGCATGGATATTGTCGATGCAATTGCCAAGGTAGACACGGGTAGCGTGTCAGGACAGCAGGACGTGCCGCTGGAGGCGGTAACCATCGTCGAAGTCCGACAGGAATGAATTGAATAAGGATTTGCAAGCTGGACGTGCGGCCCGGCACATCGCTCTGCCGCAGATCGGCGCCGAAGGCCAGCAGCGCATCACATCCTCCACCGCACTATTGATCGGCATAGGCGGCATCGGCTGCGCGACGGCGAGCTACCTCGCCAGCAGCGGTGTCGGCCACCTGATCCTTTGCGATTTCGATACCGTCGATGAAACCAATCTCGGGCGGCAGATTCTCTACGGACCGGCTGATATTGGTGAACTCAAGGCGAACCGGGCCGTCGCGAAACTCGCGGCAATGAACCCGGACGTTCGACTAAGCGGAATCACCGACAGGCTCAGTGATCACGCATTGACCGAGGCAGTACAACAGGCTGACGTCGTACTCGACGGCTGCGACAACTTCGCCACCCGTTTTCAAGTCAATGACGCCTGTGTTCAAAACAATCGATGTCTGATATCCGGTGCGGCGATTCGTTTCGAAGGCCAGGTCGCCGTATTCGGACCCGACTATTCGAATTCACCTTGTTATCGTTGCCTTTACCAGGAAGCAGACGAGTCCCTGGACAACTGTGCCGGCAACGGCGTGCTCGCGCCGGTTCCCGGTGTTATCGGCACGATGATGGCCGTCGAAGCAATAAAACGGATCGCCGGAGTCGGTGAAAGCGAATCCGGCAAGCTCAACTTGTACGACGCGTTGCCAGGAGTCTGGCAACAGATAGAAATCAAGAAACGTTCAGACTGTCCTGTCTGCAATTAGTCAGAACCAGCCGATTCCCAGTCGTCACTTGAATTCAGGTCAGGTCACTGACGGCGCGATGCGCCTCCTCAATCGCCGATTCAGTCATCGCACTTGACGCAGCGTCGGTTGCCGCAATTGAGATGTTGCCAAACCGCTTGCTGCCCTGCACCCAACGACGTTTTTCCGTCGGCCACGCACTCGGGTTAAAAGCAACGCGATCTGTTTCCGGATCGTATCCATAGGCGTAGCCGTGCGGCCAACGATTTACTGTGATACCGGCAATGTCCCGTGCCGGATCAAAACCACCGTTGACGAGCATACTGCCTAACTGTTTGCGAATTTCTCGTTCAAATGTCTCGAAAGGCGTTGCAAGCAATTCGCGTTGACCTGCAGCAAACTGCTTGCGGGCGCTTAAACCCGGTTGCCCCGGCACCCTGGTCAGGTGCAGGATCATCGGCTCATCAGGCGACTTCGGACAATGGTAGTCACCGAGACTGACCGGGAAGTCCAGCGTCACGCCGTGATGGTAACCACCAGGGCAATCCGCGCGCCGCAATCCCAGCTTCACAAAACTGGTCCAGTTTCGAATTAAGACGTTTGTGTACACGAGAGGGGCGCGCAACGCGCTCGACAGCAATTCACGTTGATCAAGCGGCATCTCCGGGCACAGATGCGGAATCATCGCGTGATAACAAGCCATGACAACTTTGCTCGCCGTTACATTGCGGGCTTGTCCGTCTCTCAGATAAGTGACCTGCACCGTTTTGCCTAAATTGTCGCCGGCATGCCGTACGCGCACGGCAGTGCTATTGAGACGGATACGCACAGTCGATTTGGGATCGTCCAGTTTCTGGTAGTCGAATCGTGCTGTCACGATGTCTTCCATGTCGTCGCCCGGCGCAACAGCGGGAATCAGATTACGCACGAGCAATCGGGCGACCGTGGCGTTGCCGTCTGGAAAGTGAAAGATGTTGGGCTCCTGACCTTCCTCTCTGTACGCGGGGAAACCCAGATCCATGTCCCCAAAGCCTGGATACTCGCTGCTCCAGGCCGATGTCGCCGGCAATGCATCTATACCTATGGCCCAGAGGCCGCGCCAGGATTCCAGGACACCCAGTGCGGCGTCACCCATGCCGACGTGCTTTTTGAGATACGTCCGGTAATCGGTCCGTTCGAGATAGGCGAGGCGGTCCTCGACAGACATATCGCTCAGGTATTCACGATCGTCGGCGAACAAACGGGCCAGGTCGGCCTTGCCTTCTTCCGACACGGGAATGTGCTTGAGGACATCGGGATCGCTCAGATCGCCAACCGCCAGGTAATCGGCGCCGAACGTCTCCCGATTGAAGAATGTGCCTCGTTTAAGGCCCAGCGAGCTATACAGATCGTGATCGAAGGCCGTGTAGAAACGTTGTGTATCGATACCGAGTTCCCGAATCAGCCTTTTCGCGATTTCGGGGTAGTCACCCGGAGATTCCAGCAGCATCGTTCCGCCATAGCCAATCATCAGGCGGTCATCAATCATGAATTCGTTGCGTTTGGCGTGTCCGCCAAAATCATCGTGATTGTCGAGTATCAGAATTCTGGCTTTATCGCCCATGGCCTGCCGGAAAAAGTAGGCTGACGACAGACCGCTGATTCCGCCACCGACTACAAGCAGGTCGTAATCTTCTCCCGTGTCTTGCGCATCCCAGTTCTTGTCATCAAGCGCCATGTGCGCCGCTTCAAATGACCCAGGGTGCGAGCCACGCAATCCGCTTAGCTTAGGAGGGTAATAACCCGGCAGGTCCTGTGCGCCGATGTCCTGTGCGCCAGATGATGAGGGCAATACAGTCGCTCCGATCGCAACACTGACGCCGCTCAGAAAATCGCGACGGCTAATATCCGCATGCATGCCCAGTTGTCGATCGCTCTTTTTCATCAATCCGTGCACAAGTCAAACTGCCAAACTCACAGTATCATGCGGTACCGTTGCTTTCAGGCTGCATCCGCTTTTGCAGGATCGTAGCCCAGGTTAGGTGCCAGCCAACGTTCTGCTTCGGAGACGCTCATGCCTTTTCGTTCGGCGAAGGATTCAACTTGGTCGCGTGCGATCTTGCCGACGGAAAAATATTTTGCATCGGGATGTGAGAAATAGAATCCGCTGACCGCGGCGGTGGGGAACATCGCGTAGCTCTCGGTTAGTTGGAGACCGATGTTTTTTTCGACGTCGAGTAGCTGCCAAAGCCGACCTTTCTCGGTGTGATCCGGACAAGCCGGGTATCCAGGCGCCGGCCTTATGCCCTGATAGTCCTCGGCGATGAGTTGCTTGTTCGAAAGGCTTTCGTCCTGCTTGTAGCCCCAGTGTTGCATGCGAACCTGCTCGTGCATGTATTCGGTCACTGCTTCCGCAAGCCGATCGGCCAATGCCTTGAGCAGGATGCTGCTGTAGTCGTCATTGTCCGCCTCGAATCGCTTCACGTGTTCGTCAATTCCCAGCCCCGCGGTAACCGCAAATCCGCCAATAAAATCGTCGATCCCGCTGTCCGCGGGCGCGATGTAATCCGCGAGGCAGTTGTGTGCGTGTCCGTCGGGTTTGCCTTTCTGCTGGCGAAGGTGGCAAAGGCGCATCAGCTCGTTTTGTCGGTCGTCGTCGTCATACACGAGGATGTCGTCGTGGTCGACAGCGTTTGCTGGATAGAAACCGATAACCGCCCTCGCCTGCAGCCATTGCTCCTTAATAATTTTGTCGAGCATGACGGACGCATCGCTGAATAAGGACCTGGCGGCTTCTCCTACCGTTTCATCGCTGAGAATCTGCGGGTACTTGCCATGAAATTCCCAGGCATTGAAGAACGGCATCCAGTCGATGTAGTCACGAAGCGTGGCGAGCGGGATGTCGTCGAAGATTTTCGTTCCGGTAAATTTGGGTTTCGGCGCCGTGTAGTTGTTCCAGTCAATGTCATGTTTCTTTCGACGGGCTTGTGCGAGTGTCAGTTGTGGAACCTGGCGCGTTTTGCCCGCATGGTGCTCGCGCCGCCGCGCATTATCCAGCCTGGTTTTTTCGACGAGCTCCTTGTACGAACCCGGCTCGATCAATGCCTGTGCAACACCGACCGCACGCGATGCGTCCTTGACATAGATGACCGGACCTTCGTAGTTCGGCTCGATTTTGACGGCCGTGTGTGCCGGCGACGTCGTCGCGCCACCGATCAGCAACGGCAGTTCAATGTTGAGTCGCTGCATCTCCTTGGCTACGAACACCATTTCATCCAGGGAAGGCGTAATCAGGCCGGACAGGCCGACCATGGCTGCGCCCTCGCGTTTGGCCGTCTCGAGAATCTTCTGACAGGGCACCATGACGCCGAGATCGATGACCTCGAAGTTATTACATTGCAGCACCACGCCGACGATGTTCTTGCCGATGTCATGCACATCGCCTTTGACAGTCGCCATGACAATCTTGCCGTTGGTCTGAATTTTGCCGCCTTTCTCTTCTTCTATAAACGGCACGAGGTGTCCGACTGCTTTTTTCATGACGCGGGCAGACTTGACGACCTGCGGCAGGAACATCTTGCCCTCGCCGAATAGATCGCCGACGACGTTCATGCCGGCCATCAGCGGCCCTTCGATCACAGCGAGCGGACGTGTCGCTTCAAGCCTTGCTTCCTCGGTGTCCTCGATGACGAATTCATCGATGCCATTGACGAGCGCGTGCTCCAGACGTTTGTCGACAGGCAGCTCACGCCAGCTCATATCCTGAGCGTCAATTTTGGAGTCCGACTTCTGGCCTCTGTATTGCTCGGCGGCATCGAGCAGGCGCTCGGTGCCGTCGTCCCTGCGGTTCAGGATGACGTCTTCGACGGCGTCACGCAGGTCATTTGGCAAGTCTTCATAAATCGCCAGTTGCCCGGCATTGACGATACCCATATCCATGCCGTTCTTGATCGCGTGATACAGGAATACCGAATGAATGGCCTCACGAACGATATTGTTGCCGCGGAAGGAGAAGGAAACATTGCTTACCCCGCCGCTTACCAGCACATGTGGCAGCGACTCCTTTATTAAGCGCGTCGCCTCGATGAAATCCAGGCCATAGCTGTTATGTTCCTCGATGCCTGTTGCGACCGCGAATATGTTCGGGTCGAAGATAATGTCCGAGGGATTGAAGCCCACCGTCTCGGTCAGAATCTTGTAACAGCGCTGGCATATCGCGACCTTGCGCTCGACGTTGTCTGCCTGGCCCTGCTCGTCGAAGGCCATGACAATGACGGCAGCGCCGTAGTCGTGCACAAGCTTGGCCTGCTCGATGAACGATTCTTCCCCCTCTTTAAGGCTGATAGAGTTAACGACGGCTTTGCCCTGAACGCACTTGAGCCCCGCTTCGATGACCGACCACTTGGACGAATCGATCATCACCGGAACGCGGGCGACGTCTGGCTCTGACGCGATCAATTTGAGGAAGGTGTCCATCGCCTTTTCCGAGTCCAGCATGCCTTCGTCCATGTTGACGTCGACAATCTGGACACCGTTCTCGACCTGTTGCCGTGCCACCTGAACTGCAGCAGCGTAGTCGTCTGCCTCGATCAGGCGCCGGAAGATCGCCGAGCCGGTCACGTTGCAGCGCTCACCGACGTTGACGAACAGGTCATCCGGTCCGATCGTTACCGGTTCGAGTCCTGACAAACGGCAACGGACGGGAAGCGTCGGAATGTTGCGTGTCGCCTTGCCCTGGATCACTTCATATAGAGCGGCGATATGTTCCGGCCGGGTGCCGCAACAACCACCGACCATGTTGACGATGCCGCTCTCGGCAAACTCGCCCATGATTTCTGCCATTTGTTCCGGAGTCTCGTCGTACTCACCGAATTCGTTGGGCAACCCGGCGTTCGGGTGTGCGCTGACACCGGTCTCCGCGACACGCGATAACTCTGCGATGTATTGCCGCAGATCGGCAGCGCCGAGCGCGCAATTGAGGCCGACCATGAACGGATCGGCGTGCCGCACTGATTGCCAGAAGGCCTCGGTTGTCTGGCCCGAAAGCGTGCGTCCCGATGCATCAGTGATCGTGCCGGAAATCATGACCGGCAGCTTCAGCCCGGCCGATTCGAAACTCTTGAGAATCCCGAAAATTGCGGCTTTCGCATTCAGGGTGTCGAATATGGTTTCAACCATGATGAAGTCGACGCCACCCTCGATCAGCGCAGAGGTCGCCTCCTGATAGGTGCTGACGAGCTCGTCAAAACTGATGTTTCGATAGCCCGGGTCGTTTACGTCGGGGGATATCGAGGCGGTCCGGTTTGATGGCCCGAGAACGCCCGCCACGAATTTGGCTTGTCCGGTTTTTGCGGTGTAACCGTCCGCACACTCCCTGGCGATTCTGGCAGCTGCAAGATTGAGCTCGCCGACCAGCGATTCCAAGCCGTAGTCGCTCATCGACGGCGCGTTCGAATTAAAGGTGTTCGTTTCGATTATGTCGGAGCCGGCATCGAGAAATTGTCGGTGTATGTCCTGGATGACGTGCGGACGCGTGATCGACAACAGGTCGTTGTTGCCCTTCAGGTCGGTCTCCCAGTCTTTGAAGCGATCGCCGCGAAAATCATCCTCACCGAGACGGAAGCTCTGAATAGTCGTGCCCATCGCGCCGTCGAGTAGAAGTATCCGCTCGGTAAGCGCCTGATGCAGTGCCTCGATTCTTTGTCGTCTCTCCATGACGAACCCTTAGGCGGCCGCCTGTTGTGGACGGACGCCGAGCGCGTGACAAATGGCGAAGGTCAGCTCGGAGCGATTCAGCGTGTAGAAATGAAATTCATCGATGTCCTTTTTCTTGAGCAGCTTCACCTGTTCTATTGCCACGCTGGCTGCGATGAGTTTGCGCGTCTCGGCATCGTCGTCGAGCCCGTCGAAACGTTGCTTGAGCCATTCAGGCACGCTGGCGCCACATTGCTCGGCAAAGCGCGTCAACTGGGGAAACTTCGTTATCGGCAAGATGCCGGGCACGATGGTCGCATCGATGCCCGCGGCGGCGCACAGATCCCTGAATCGCAGATAGGCATCGACATCAAAAAAGAACTGCGTGATGGCGCGTGATGCACCCGCGTCGAGCTTGCGCTTGAGATTGTCGAGATCGAACAGCGGGTTCGGCGCCTCAGGATGCACTTCGGGATAGGCAGCCACCGAGATATCGAAGTCGGCAACTTTCTTGAGGCCGTCTACCAGGTCGGCGCCGTACGCGTAGCCATCCGGATGCGGCTGGTAGTGCTCGACGTCTTTTGGCATGTCACCGCGCAGCGCAACCAGATGCCTGACACCCATGTCCCAATATTGCCGGGCGATATCGTCGATCTCGCCCTTGCTCGCGCCGATGCAGGTCAGGTGGGGCGCCGCGGTCAGGTCTGTTTCTTTAAGAATCCTTGCAACCGCGGCATGCGTTCGTTCGCGCGTCGAGCCATCGGCACCATAGGTTACGGAAACGAAGCGCGGCTTTAACACCGCCAATCTTTCGATGGAACTCCACAGCGTCTCCTCCATCGCCGCGGTGTTCGGCGGAAAGAATTCGAATGACACTTCAGTGTTTGGCTCGTTCATGATTGCTCAACTCAGGCAGCTTCGCTCTGGCTGTCCGATGCGGTCGCAACCGACAGCAGCCATTCGGGATTGTTTTTCGGCGCGAGTCTTGCCGGCGCGAGGCGCAATCCGGCAGCCCTGCTCCACTCAGCGAGCTGCGTCTGCAGCTCTGCCGGTGATCGCTCACCAACCGCCATCAATACGATGAGTCTGCCCGTGGGCTTCAGCACACGCCGCGCCTCTGTGAGCGCGCGCACAGGGCGCTTCGCGTCGGCGATGACGTCATCGAGAATGATCGTGTCGAAGTCCGCGTCGCCGAATGGCAGTCGGTACATGTCGCCACTACGCAGACTGCAGTTCGGCAAGCCGGCGAGCATCAACTCGGTGCGAGCCAGCCGGGTCGCGTCCGAATCGATATCGACACCGACGGCGCGATTCGCGCGGGTGCCGAGTAATTTCAGGATCTGCCCTCTGCCACAACCAATATCGAGAAGGTCACCAAGTTGCGTCGTCACTGTTAGTTCCACCAGGGCTTTGTAAAGCACCCGGTCTCCCTGTCGTTCCAATCTATCTTGTCCGCCCGTACTCGAATCACCGCGGAGTTCCTGCAGTCGGGACAGATCCGTTGCAAAGACCGCCTCCGCAGTCGGGATCAGGTCGAGCAGGCGGCGCCTAGAAGCGCTGTCGCTGCTGCGCCGTGCTGTGACGCGATAAAAGACCCATTTGCCGTCCCGAAATCTCTGCAGAATGCCGGCATCGCAAAGCTGCTTCAGATGTTGCGAGATCCGTGGCTGACTGAGGCCGATGACTTCTGTCAGCTCGGAAACGCTGCACTCACTCCGCCGGCACAGGGCCACCAGCCGCATGCGCATCGGCTCTGCGAGGGCCTTGAATTGCTTTGCAAGATGTTCCGTTTGATTCGTCATAAATATATAACGATATCTTTATATTACCGAGCAAATAGTCTAACACGATGACTTAATGATTTGTTAATGGATTGATCCGGGTCTTGAATTAGTGGACCCGCTCGGTGCCCTCGATAGCGTGCTCCGAAAAGAGACGCGACACATCCACGGCGTCGAAGGAACGTGTACGACCACAGTACTCGCAGGTCACATCGACGCGTCCGGTCTCCGCGCAGGCAGCGGCCGTTTCCTCGGCGCCGAGCATCTTCAGAACGTTCTCGGCCCGCTTTCTGGAGCAGCGGCACTTGAACGCGGTGGCCTGCGGCCGGAATACCCGGACGTCATCTTCGGCAAACAAATGTGCAAGCAGATCGATGCCGACGCCGTTGGCGATGTCTTTCGGTCGAAGCGTCGCGGCAAGCAAACCGAGACGGCGCCAGTCATCTTCGAGCGGACTGGCCTTTTCGGGCATTTGTTGTAGCAGGATGCCGCCGCAGCTCGAGGGTTCGCTGACCAGTTGAATATGACTCGGAATCTGTGCGGATCGCGTGTAGTAATTTTCGAGGCTATCGGCGAGCGATTCGCCGGTCACCTCGACGATGCCCTGATAGGGACGCTCCATCGCGCCGGCATCGACAGTAATGGCACACCTGGCCTTCGATACGAGCTCTTCGTACGACGCCGTACCGTCAACATCGGGCGCGCTGGCCATGCCACGCAGCTCGAGCTCACTGGTGCATTGCATGACGAGCATCGCGAGAGGACCGTCGCCGTTCAACTGCATGGTGATGGTGCCGTCGAACTTGAGGCTTTGGGCAATGAGGCCGGTGGCTGCCGCAGAGTGGCCGAGGGTCTCCAGCACGGTCATTTGATAGTTATGGCCGAGCTGCATTCGTTGCCAGGATTTTTGCAGCTGAATCAGTGCGCCGCGCACCGGCAAGGTCTCGAAGACGAATGGGACGACAGCGTCGCTATGCGTCTGCATGCTAGTCCTTCCTTAGACGGGCCTTTAACGCCTCGTTGACCTGGCCCGGATTTGCCTTGCCGCCGGTCTCTTTCATGACCTGGCCAACGAAGAATCCTATGAGTTTGTCCTTACCTGCTCTGTACTGTTCGACCTGAGCGGGGTTTGCAGCAATGACGGCATCCACGATTTCCTCGATCGCAGAGCTATCGGTGATCTGTTGCAGGCCCTTCGCCTCGATAATCTCGTCGGCGCTGCCCTCGCCCGCCCACATGCCGTCGAATACTTCCTTCGCGATTTTGCCGGATATCGTGCCGTCCTCGATGCGCTCCAACAGTCCTGCCAGATCGGTCGGCGAGATCCTGGAATCGGCAATGTCCAGGCTGTCACGGTTCAATGCAGCAGAGAGATCGCCGGTGATCCAGTTGGCGGCAGTCTGCGGCCTGCCCGTGAATGCCTTCGCCACGGCTTCGAAATAGTCTGCGAGAGCGCGACTCAGCGTCAGCATCCCGGCATCGTCTGCCTTGAGTTCGTAGTGTTCTACAAAGCGTGACTGCTTGGCATCGGGCAGCTCCGGCAGCGTTTTCTCAACTTCTGCAATGAAAGCGTCGTCGATTTCGACGGGTAGCAGATCCGGATCCGGAAAGTAGCGATAGTCATTTGCTTCTTCCTTGCTGCGCATCGGGCGGGTTTCATCGCGATCAGAGTCGTAGAGCCTCGTTTCCTGGACGATCTCGCCGCCATCTTCGAGAACTTCGATTTGTCGATCGATCTCGAAGTTGATGGCCTTCTCCACAAAACGGAAAGAGTTGAGGTTCTTTAGCTCCGTTCGCGTTCCAAGTTCCTTCTGTCCTCTCGGCCTGACCGATACGTTGGCATCGCAGCGGAATGAGCCTTCCTGCATGTTGCCGTCAGATATCTCGAGATAACGAACGATCGAATGAATCTTGCGCATGTACGCTATCGCTTCTTTTGCCGAGCGCAGATCGGGTTCCGAGACTATTTCGATCAAGGGAGTGCCGGAACGATTGAGATCGATGCCGCTGCAGCGATCAAAACCTTCATGAATCGATTTGCCGGCATCTTCTTCGAGGTGCGCACGGGTGATGCCGATACGCTTGTCTTCGCCGTTATCGTCTTTGATCATGAGCTCGCCATCGTGAACGATCGGCAATTCAAACTGGCTGATCTGGTAGCCCTTTGGTAGATCCGGATAGAAATAATTCTTTCTCGCAAATACGCAGCGACGCGCGACCGTGGCGTTTATCGCGAGCCCGAATTTGCAGGCCATGCGCACCACATCGGCGTTCAATACAGGCAGTACGCCCGGGTAGCCAAGATCGACAAGGCAGGCCTGTGTGTTGGGCTCGGCGCCATAGGTGTTCGCCGCAGCGGAGAACATTTTGCTGTTCGTCGCCAGCCGGTTGTGAATCTCGAGTCCGATCACCACTTCCCAGGCGCCGCTCATCGATAGGCCTCCGGGCAGCGCGTGTGCCAGTCTGTCAGCTGCTGATACTGATGTGCGCAGGCGAGTATCGATTCTTCGGCGAAGTGCGGCCCGACGAGTTGCAGGCCGACCGGCATATCATTGACGAAACCGCAGGGCACCGATATGCCGGGCAGACCGGCGAGATTCGCACCAATCGTATAGATGTCGTTGAGGTACATCGTAATTGGATCGTCCGTCTTCTCACCAAGCTTAAAGGCAGGCGTCGGCGTCGTCGGACCGGCAATGACATCGACCTTATCGAACGCGTTTTTGAAGTCCTGGCTAATGAGCTGCCGCACTTTCTGCGCTTTCAGGTAATACGCGTCGTAGTAGCCGGCGGACAAAACATAGGTGCCGGTCATGATGCGCCGTTTCACTTCTGCGCCGAAGCCTTCGCCGCGGCTTCGACAGTAGAGGTCGAACAGGTCCTCGACATCTTTGGCGCGATGGCCGAAGCGCACGCCGTCGAATCGGGACATGTTGGATGAACACTCGGCTGGCGCGACCACGTAATAGGTCGGAACCGACAGGTCCAGATTGGGGAGATCGACATCGATCAACTCTGCACCTTGTTGTTCGAGCGCCTTGAGAGCGTCTTTGACCCGCGCCGCACATTGCTCATCCAGTCCCTCATCGAAATGCTGCTGCACGATGCCGACCTTGCGACCTTTCAACGACGCATTGAGGCCGCCGACATAGTCACCAAGCGGATGATCGAGGCAGGTCGAGTCACGTTCATCGAAACCGGCCATGACGGCGAGCAGCATGGCGGCATCTTCGGCAGTTCTCGTAATAACGCCGGCCTGATCCAGGCTGGAGGCAAACGCGACCATGCCGTAGCGGGAGACCCGGCCGTATGTAGGCTTCAGGCCAACGGTATTCGTCAGGGCAGCGGGCTGCCGTATCGAACCGCCGGTATCGGTGCCCGTCGCGGCTGGAGACAGGCGAGCGGCAACCGCCGCCGCGGAGCCGCCAGACGATCCGCCGGGGGCACAGTCCGTGTCCCAGGGGTTCCGAACCGGTCCGAAATAACTGGTCTCGTTTGACGAGCCCATGGCGAACTCGTCCATATTTGTCTTGCCAAGCATGACAGCACCCGCAGCCGACAGGCGTTCGACGACGGTTGCGTCATACGGCGACACAAAGTTCTCCAGGATGCGGGAACCACAGGTCGTCAGGACGCCCTTGGTGCAAAAAATATCCTTGTAGACGACGGGTAGCCCGCAGAGTGCACCTGCCTCGCCTTTGGACCTCGACTCGTCGCATTCCCCGGCAACGCGTAGCGCCTCATCTGCCGTGACACTTATAAATGCGTTCAGTGATTTATCGCTGTCGATACGCGATAACAGGTGCTCAACCAACTCGCGGGATGAAAAATCGCCTGACGAAAGCCCTTTCGCAAGGTCCGCCAGTGACAGCAAATGTAATGCCTGGTCCTGGCCCGCCATGCCTACTCGATGACTTTGGGCACGAGATAGAAACCGTCGGAAACGGCCGGCGCGTTGCCCTGAATCGCGTCGCGCTCATCGCACTCCGTCACGACATCCGGCCGCAGGCGTTGCGTCTGGTTCAATGGATGCGCCATCGGAATGACGTCGTCGGTTGGCGCCTGCTGCAGTTGATCGACAAAATCGACGATGCTCGACAGCTTGGCGACGACATCGTCGAACTGGTCTTCGGCAAGCTGCAGACGAGCCAGTGTCGCTATGTGCTGGACCTGTTGTTTGCTTAAAGACACGATTTAATACCCATATGCGAATGCCCGAACACGTACCGGGCGGCACGAGGGCCAGCAATGATACATGCCGCCTTGCGCAATGTCCTGCGCATTGTTAAATTGCCAAAGTTTATTTGAATCGCGGGACCCTACCCCAACATGCTAAAGAACATTCTAGGATATTTCTCGAATGATTTGTCGATCGACCTGGGCACGGCGAACACCCTGATCTACTCTCGTGGACACGGAATCGTCCTCGATGAGCCGTCGGTTGTTGCCATTCGGGAAGACAGCGGCCGGGGCGGCCGCGTCGTCGAGGCGGTCGGGACCGAAGCGAAAAGCATGCTTGGCCGAACGCCAGGCAATATCACCGCGATTCGCCCCCTGAAAGACGGCGTCATCGCCGATTTCACGGTGACAGAGAAAATGCTGCAGCATTTCATCCGCAAGGCGCATGGCACGCGTTATTTCCGGCCGAGCCCTCGGGTACTGGTTGCGGTGCCTTATGGGTCAACGCAGGTAGAACGCAGGGCCATTCGTGAGTCCGCCGAAGGCGCAGGTGCCCGCAAGGTACATCTTATTCCCGAGCCGATGGCGGCTGCGATCGGTGCCGGCCTGCCGGTCCACGAAGCACGCGGTTCGATGGTGCTCGATATCGGCGGCGGCACATCGGAAGTCGCGGTCATTTCATTGAACGGCATCGTCTACGCAGCATCCGTCAGAATTGGCGGGGACCGCTTCGACGAAGGCATTACGAATTACGTGCGCAGGAATTACGGCATCCTGATTGGTGAGGCAACGGCAGAACGCATCAAACATGAGATCGGCTCGGCATTTCCGGGCCAGGAAGTCCGCGAGATCTCCGTTAAGGGCCGCAATTTGTCCGAGGGCGTGCCCAGAGCCTTCACGCTGAACAGCAATGAGATCCTGGAGGCCTTGCAGGAACCGTTGCAGGGCATCGTCGGCGCGGTCAAGGAAGCGCTGGAGCAGACACCGCCGGAGCTCGGCGCCGACGTCGCCGACCGGGGTATCGTCCTGACAGGCGGCGGTGCCTTGCTGCGGGATATAGACAAGCTGATCATGGAAGAAACCGGGCTGCCGGTCGTTATTGCCGACGATCCTATGACCTGCGTTGCCCGTGGCGGCGGTCGGGTCATCGAGCTGATCGACGAGCACGGCCCCGCCGTCTTCGGACTGGAGTAAGCTCACAGTAGTCAGCGGCGGTAAATCGGTATCATCCGCACATGGTTTCCGCAAGAACAAACAATCAGCATCGATCGCAAAGGACGCCGGCCCTTGGCTTGCGACTGCTGCTGCTTGCGGCCCTTAGCATCATGATTCTGGTGGTCGACCACCGTGAAAATCACCTTGACGCCGTTCGCAGAGCCATTGGCGCGACGGTCTACCCGCTGCACGTCGTTGTCGATGCGCCGGTTGCGATGTGGCACTGGATGCGAGACAGCAATGAAAGCCGCAACGAACTTCGCCTCGAGAACAGCCGACTTAACGCCGAGCGCCTGCTCACTCACGCCCGCCTGCAAAGATACGCCGCACTCGAGGCAGAAAACGCCCGTCTCCGCGGCATGCTGGAGGCAAGGACACGTGTCACCGACGAGGTGCGCGTCGCAGGCATCATGTCTGTCAGCGCCAACCCGTTTCGTCACGTGCTGGTCATCGACAAGGGAAAAAACGACGGCGTTTATGACGGCCAGGCCATGGTCGATGTCAACGGTGTCGTCGGTCAGGTAATCGAGACCGGTATCTTCTCGGCACAGGCAGTATTGATCAGCGATCCCGATCACGCGTTGCCGGTTGAGATCAACCGAAACGGGCTGCGCACGATCGCCGTCGGTACCGGCGAATTCGATCGGCTGGACTTGCCATTCCTGCCCAATAGCGCCGATGTCAGCGTGGGCGACCTGCTCGTCACCTCAGGGCTTGGCGGTGCATTCCCGGCCGGTTATCCGGTGGCCGTCGTCGCTTCCGTGACCCGCATACCCCAGGAACCGTTCGCCGCGGTATCTGCTGAACCTGCTGCCAAGCTGAATCAGGTCCGCGAGATCATGTTGATCTGGTCAATCGCCGACGAACAACAATCGGAGACGAAGGAGTGACTCCGGACCGCGTATCACGGCGCATGCCGGTATTGGTCTGCATTGTCGCGGCACTGATGCTCACGATTGCACCGATGCCGGACTGGGCCAGTCCTTTTCGTCCGGACTGGGTGGCGCTGACACTAATATATTGGGCGATGATTCTGCCCCGCACCTATAGCGTCGGCACGGCCTGGATAGTCGGCATCGTCATGGACGTCGCGCAGGGAACATTGCTTGGGCAACACGCGATAGCGCTCTGTTTCATCGTCTACATCACGGTCAAGTTTCATTTGCAGTTTCGGGTATTTCCGACTTCTCAAATGTCGGCAACTGTATTCGCGATGCTCGCTGTTTATCAGTTCATCCTCTTCTGGATTAACGGTGTTGCCGGAGTCACCACATCTGCAATTATCTACTGGGGCCCGGTCATCACCGGCGCATTGATCTGGCCTCTGCTCACGATGTTTTTCGGCGGCCTGCGTTACCGCGCAGGCGCCGGGTCCTAGGATTCCGGCCCAGTACTCATGAAGCTCCTGGAACCCATCAAAGATCATCACTCGGAAAGACGACTGTTCGTCAGCCGGGTGGCGTTGTCTGCGGTGATCGGTTTTCTGATGTGCGGCACGGTCGTCGCCCGCCTGGTGCAGCTGCAGGTGATCGATCACGAACTGTTCGCCGCAAAATCGCACGGCAACCGTATTCGCATCCAGGCGATGCCGCCGACCCGCGGTCTCATTTTCGACCGCAAGGGACGCATTCTCGCCGAGAATCTGCCGGCATATCAGTTGGAATTGATTCCCGAGCAAGTAGACGATCTCGACGACACGCTGACCCGGCTTGCCGACATCCAACTCATTGCAAGAGACGAGATTCCGAAAATCAGGGCATTGAGCCTCCGCGGCCCGAGATTCAAGCCCGTCACACTGCGTGTCCGGCTCTCCGACGCCGAGATCGCGAATTTCGCCATCCAGCGTCCACGATTCCCCGGCGTCGATTTTCAACCGAGGCTGGTGCGCCATTACCCGAACGGCGAAGCCGTAGCCCATGCGCTTGGCTACGTCGGTGCCGTGGACACGTCCGACTTGCAAAGGCTGGACCCCGCCGCCTACGTGGCGACGGCGCACACCGGCAAAACGGGCATCGAACACAAGTTCGAAGGTAACCTGCATGGCAATCCCGGTTACCAACAGGTTGTGACCAACGCACGCGGACGACAAGTCCCGCCGGACTCAAGGGAACTCTCGGCTTCGTTGGAAGAAAAGGTTTCACCCCTGCCAGGCGACAACCTTTACCTGAGTATCGACCTTGACCTGCAATTGCTTGCCACCGAGGCGTTGCGCGGGTGGCGCGGTTCCGTGGTCGCGATTGATCCGCGCAACGGCGAAATTCTCGTTCTGGTCAGCGCGCCGGCATTCGATCCAAACATATTCGCCTCGGGCATGAGTACCGATGATTTCAGCGCGCTGCAATCTGATCCTGGACAACCTCTATTCAACCGGGCCATTCGTGGCGCATACCCGCCTGGTTCGACGATCAAACCAATGTTGTCGATGGCGGCGTTGGAGACCGGTGCGACGAATCTGACGCGCCGCAACTTCTGCCGGGGTTTTTATTCCTTGCCGGGGAGCACTCACCGATACCGTGACTGGAAACCGCAAGGACATGGCGCGATGGACTTGCATGATGCCATTGCGCAGTCCTGCGACGTCTATTTTTACGAGATCAGCACAACGCTCGGCATCGACAAGATGCATACCTACCTGGATCAGTTCGGACTCGGCCAATACACGGGAATCGACATGGTGGGCGAGCATCGCGGGCTGGTGCCGTCGCGGGAGTGGAAAAAGAGTGCATTCCGTAATCGCGCGGACCAGATCTGGTTTCCCGGCGAAACGGTCATCGCATCGATCGGTCAGGGCTTCATGCTCGCCACGCCACTGCAGTTGGCGAATGCGGTCGCGACGATGGCGACGCGTGGCAAACGATACCAGCCACACATCGTGGCAGCCACCGAAAATGCCTTAAGTGGCGCGAGAGAAATGGTTGCACCGAAAGTATTGGGCGAGGTCGATATACAAAACGAGTTCTATTGGGAAAGCGTCGTCTCAGCAATGCACGATGTTATGCAGAGCGACACAGGCACGGCCAGGGCCGCAGGCCTCGGCGCGTCGTACGAAATGGCCGGCAAGAGCGGAACCGTGCAAGTTTTCTCGGTGGGGCAAGAAGAAACTTATGAAGAAGAAGAGATCGCAGAGCACCTCAGAGATCACGCCTTGTTTATTTCATTCGCACCCGTCGATGAGCCGAAAATCGCCGTTGCTGTGATCGTTGAAAATGGCAGTAGTGGCAGCCGCATCGCCGCACCGATAGCCCGCGCAATCATGGATCGCTACCTTGGAGTGAATCACGATGCGCTTTAGTGATACCTCACAATTGTACGAGCGTAAAGCTGCGCCACTAAGCAGTGTTGCCCGCATCATGCGGAAAATGAATCTGGATGGGAAGTTGCTTGGCGCCTTGCTGCTGATCAGTAGCATGGGCCTGGTCGTACTCTATAGCGCCGTTGGTGAGGACATGGATCTGCTGCTGCAGCAATGCATGCGACTTTTCGCTGCACTCGTTGCCATGTTCGTTTTCGCGCAACTCCCGCCCGATGTGCTTCGGCGCTGGACGCCGTGGGGTTATCTCGTCGGGCTCGGGTTGCTCGTCCTCGTTCTGTTGCTGGGCGAAGTTGGCCAGGGCGCACAACGATGGCTGGATCTGGGCATTCGCTTCCAGCCCTCCGAAATCATGAAGCTGGCCGTGCCGATGATGGCTGCCTGGTATCTGCACGAACGGCAATTGCCGCCGAGGGCCATGCCACTGCTGATCATCGCGGTTCTGATCATGCTGCCGACGGCATTGATCGCCATACAGCCCGACCTCGGAACGGCCGTACTGATCGGCGCCGCCGGTTTCCTGGTACTGGTGCTGGCCGGCCTGTCCATGCGCCTCATGACCGTGCTCGGGCTATTGTCCATACCGGGCGCCATGGTTCTGTGGAACTACGTGATGGCCGACTACCAGAAGCAGCGCGTGCTCACGCTACTGAATCCGGACAGCGATCCCTTAGGCGCCGGCTACAACATCATTCAATCGAAAATTGCGATCGGATCCGGCGGTTTGTTCGGCAAAGGCTGGACCAACGGCAGCCAGGCTCAGCTCGAGTTTCTTCCTGAACGCCAGACCGACTTTATCTTTGCCGTGATGGGCGAGGAATTGGGCCTTTTGGGTGTCTTGAGCCTCATGGGCCTGTACCTGTATGTCGTTGGCAGGGGCCTGTACATTGCCACGCAGGCCCCGGATACCTATTCTCGCCTGCTCGCGGGGAGCATAAGCCTGACTTTCTTTGTCTACGTATTCGTAAATACGGCAATGGTCACAGGAATTGTGCCGGTGGTCG
>CAYLSX010000025.1:0-20360 GCA_964386685.1 uncultured Woeseiaceae bacterium
TATGTCGTTCTTCCTGTCGTTGCTATCGCCCGTCAGGACGAGCTCCTACGATGCTTTGTCGTTCTTCCTGTCGTTGCTGTCGCCCGTCAGGACGGGCTCCTACGATGCCATTTGTTCTTCCTAATAGGCACCTTTCTCCGAGAACCCGGCCATTACGGCTTTGAGTTCACCTACGACTTCGTCGTTGTAATCACCTGACTCGTTGATCTTATCGAGCAGGTCGCCGTGGTTAGCCCGCGCATAGTCGTGTAGCGCCGCTTCATATTCGCCAACCTTGTCGACATCGACGCTGTCAATATGACCCTCGTTTACCGCGTAAAGCGACAACGCCATTTCCGCAACGGACAACGGCGAATACTGCTTTTGCTTCATGAGCTCCATAACGCGTTCACCGCGTTCGAGCTGCTTGCGGGTCGCTTCATCGAGATCGGATGCGAACTGCGCGAATGCCGCGAGTTCGCGATACTGCGCCAGTGCCAGTCGAACGCCGCCACCGAGCTTCTTGATGATCTGCGTCTGTGCGGCGCCGCCGACCCGCGAGACCGATAGGCCGGCGTTAATCGCGGGACGGAAACCGGCGTTGAAGAGGTCGGTCTCGAGGAAGATCTGGCCGTCGGTGATCGAAATTACGTTGGTCGGTACGAATGCCGATACGTCGCCGCCTTGAGTCTCAATGATCGGCAGCGCGGTCAGCGAGCCCGTTTTACCTTTGATCTTGCCGCCCGAAATATTTTCGATGTACTCGGCATTGACCCGCGACGCTCGTTCGAGCAGACGTGAATGAAGATAGAAAACGTCGCCGGGATAGGCTTCGCGGCCCGGCGGGCGGCGGAGCAGCAGTGACACCTGACGGTATGCCCAGGCCTGTTTCGTCAAATCGTCGAATATGATCAGCGCGTCCTCACCCTTGTCGAGAAAATACTCGCCCATCGAGGTGCCCGAGTACGGGGAGATGTATTGCATGGCCGGGGAGTCGGCTGCCGCGGCGGCGACAACGATTGTGTGCTCCATGGCACCCTCTTCTTCCAGCTTGCGTACAACGCCGGCGATCGACGAGGCTTTCTGGCCGATCGCAACATAAATACATTTAATGCCGGTGCCGCGCTGGTTGATGATCGTATCGATCGCAAGCGCGGTCTTGCCGGTCTGCCTGTCGCCGATGATCAGCTCTCGCTGGCCACGACCAATCGGCACCATCGAGTCGATCGACTTCAGCCCGGTCTGTACCGGCTGACTGACGGACTGTCTTTCGATAACGCCTGGCGCAACTTTTTCGATCGGAGAAAACTGATCGGTGTCAATCGGTCCTTTGCCATCGATCGGTTTGCCCAGCGAATCCACGACCCGCCCCAACAGCGCTTCGCCAACGGGAACTTCGAGAATACGCCCGGTCGTCTTAACCGTGTCACCTTCGGAGATATGCTTGTAGTCACCCAGAACCACGGCGCCCACCGAGTCCTGCTCGAGATTCAGTGCCAGTCCGAAAGTATTCTGCGGAAACTCGAGCATTTCGCCGTAACGTGCGTCGGCCAGTCCGTGAATGCGCACGATGCCGTCGGTTACACCGATAATCGTGCCTACATCACGCGCTTCGGCCGATGCTTCGAAATTCTCGATACGCTCTTTAATCAGCTGGCTGATTTCAGAAGCTTTGAGTGCCATTTTGTCTTCCTCTTTAGGAGATCAGTGCGTTCGAAAGCCCTTCGAGCCTCGATCGCAGTGATCCGTCAATTACTACGTCGCCGGCGCTGATAACTGCACCGCCGATCAGGTTTTCGTCTATTTCAGTTGCCAGATTTACTTCCCGGCCGAGCCTTTCCGTGAGCGCCTTGGCAATCGTTTTCTGTTGCGCGGCGCTAAGCGGTGAAGCGGACGTGACCGTGACCTCCACCGTGTTTTCGACATTCGCCTTGAGCCTGTCGAAGTGATCGGATATTTCAGGCAATGCGGAAACGCGTTCGTATTCCAGCAACAGCTTCAGGAAGTTCGTCCCATGCTTGTTACCGCCTGCCAGGATCGATGTCTTGCCACCGGCTGAGGCGAACAACTCGGTCAGGAATGAAAGCCTTTCTTCGTCGGTCAGTTTCGGATTGGCCAGGAACTTCGTCACCTGTCCATCGCCGAGCAAATCCCTGCCCACGCCGAGCGCCTCCGACCACTTGTCGAGGCCCTTCGACTCGCTCGCGATCTCGAAGGCGGCCTGCGCGTAGGGTCTTGCTATGGTGTGGTTGTCTGCCATTACTTATTCAGCCTTACAACTCTGCCGCCAGCTTGCTCAGAATGTCTTCGTGAGCTTTGCCGTCGATCTCGCGTTGCAGGATTTTCTCGGCGCTCGCGACAGCGATCGCGGACACCTGGCCGCGCAATTCCTCGCGTGCCCGATTCACTTCCTGCTCGACTTCGGCGAGCGCTGCGGCGATCTGCCGCTCGCGTTCCTTCACGCCATCGGCCTTGCCTTCTGCAACGATCTCGTTCGCCCTAGCGTGGGCCTGGTCGAGAATGGTCGTTGCCTGCTTGCGTGCGTCATCGACGATGTCATCGGATTCCGCTTTGGCTTTGTCCAGGCTCTGCTGGCCACGTTCCGCGGCGGCGAGGCCGTCGGCGATCTGCGTCTGCCGTTCCTCGATCGCGTTCATGATCGGCGGCCAGATGAACTTCATGCAGAACCATACGAATATGATCATCGCAACCGACTGACCGATGAGGGTCATGTTGATATCCACGATAGATTCTCCGTGGTGGTGGTTAGCCGCTTACCGGTGCCAGCGCATCTCTGAGCTGTCCGATGAATGGGTTGGCAAACGCGAAGTAGAGTGCGATACCGACACCGATCATGGCGACAGCGTCAAGCAACGCCACTACCAGGAACATCTTGGTCTGCAACATCGGCGCCAGTTCAGGCTGCCTTGCTGCACCTTCGAGGAAACGGCCGCCCAGAAGGCCCATGCCGATACCTACACCAAGCGCACCCAGGCCGATCAGAATCGCGACCGCGAGTGCAGTGTAACCAATTACAGTTTCCATCAGTTTCTCCAGTTAAGGATTTGTCCAGTGATTAATGTTCTTCCATTGCCAGACTCAAATACACAATCGTCAGCATCATGAAAATAAATGCCTGAAGCGTCACGATCAGCACATGGAATACCGCCCAGCCAAAATGCAGTGGCAGCTGCCAGATGCCAAGTAGCGCTATCAGGATGAAAATGAGTTCGCCGGCGAACATGTTGCCGAACAGCCGAAGCGACAGTGACAAGGGTTTTGCCAGTAGTGCTACAGTCTCGAGAATGAAGTTGAAGGCGATGATTAGTGGTGCCGCAATAAGTCCCGGCCCCCTGGTGGGTGGCGCAATCGGGTGTAATGTCATCTCGGCGACGAAACCGCCAAAGCCTTTGCTCTTGATCGTGTAAAAAATAACCAGGATAAAAACCGTTATCGACATGCCGAAGGTAATGTTTACATCTGTCGTCGGCACGACCTTGAGATAAGGCACGCCTATTCCGGTCGCAATCATCGGCAGCCAGTCCACCGGAATGAGGTCCATGAGATTCATCAGGAAGACCCAGACGAAGATCGTCAGGGCCAGGGGCGCGATCAGCCGGCTCTTACCGTGGAAGGTGTCTTTGACGCTCGAGTCGATGAAGTCGATGACGATTTCGACGAACGCCTGCAATTTGCCCGGCTTACCCGCCGAGGCTTTTTTGGCAGCTCCCCAGAACAGCCAAACGAAGACCAGTCCGAGCACGACCGAGAAGAACATGGAATCGACGTTGATTGCCATCGGATTACCGGCGCAGTGGTTCCATACCCACTGCTTGTCCACCCTGCAGACCTGCAGGTTTTGCAAATGATGCGCGATGTAATCGCCGGAGGTCAGTGGACCGTGTCCGCCTTCACTCGCCATTTTCTAGTCTCTTTTCCACCAGTACTTCTTTATCCCGCATCAGAAAGCCAGCAAGCGTCATCAGCTGCGCGCCGATGAAGGCTGCGAACAGCGGCCAGGCCGCCAGCGGCTGCACCAGCACGAAGACTGCGCCGAACATCAGCACCGTCAGCGCGAGCTTTCCGAGTTCCCCAATATATGCTGCGTATACCAGGGCGTGGGCACCGGGATCGCGACGCGGCACGATTAGTCGCAGCGCCAAAAAGCCGTTCGGGATCACGCAGATCAGGCCGCCCAGCAGCGCCGAGTAGCCGGCAACGCGTCCGTCCATGCCCCAAAACAACACAGCAAGAACCACGCTAAGGCCCAGTTGTGCCAGCAGGACCTTGGAGATGAGACTCAAATGACCTCCGGCACTAAAAACGCCACGTCCATCGGCTAACCGGCGGTTGGTGGCGTCATGAAAACGATCTTTCCAGGCGGGCCTGTGTTTAGCTCGCGCATTATAGTGTTGCCATTGGTGCAAGGCAATAAAACCGGACATTCTGAGCACCTGCCTCCTACAGGACTTCAATAGGGTTCCGCCCTGCTTTTTCAACGCCCTCGGGCCTAAAAGTTTCACCTGCGAGCAAATAATCACCGCATTGGGACATACCGCACATTTCGGTCGCATTTCGGGACGTATAAATAGGAGTAAGGCCGGGCCAATCCCGATTTCTGCCCGGTCCGGGAGACAGCATGTTATTGGTCGTCAGCGAAACGCTCGGTAAGACCCGGACACTCATCGAGGTTACGCGGGAGCTGAGCCTGTCCCCCACCTACTTCGCGGCTAGCGAATTCCTGGACAAGCTGATGTCTGGCCCCGCCAGGCGAATAGTCGTCCTGACCGAAGAAGAGCTCAGTGAGCCGACGATCGCAAGCCTCGAGAAGTCCGCTGGCCAGACCCCGTTTGGGCTGATCATTTGCGCCGATCGGGAGGCCCTGCGGAGCAGCAGCCGAGCCGAGCTCTTGCAGCGGGTGACGGAGTTCAACAATGTCGAGTTTATCTCGGCGGACTTCGACACCGACTCCCTGTGTGCCGCCGCCCGGGAATGCCGTCGGTTGATGCTTCGGATATCGAAGCATGAGATTGAAGCAGCCGTCATGCAGCGTCAGTTCATCATTCAGTATCAACCCAAAGTGGAGCGCAACAGCGGCTCGGAATGGATTACCAAGGAAGCGGAAGCGCTCATTCGCTGGCGCCATCCGGAGCACGGCATGCTCGGCCCGCTGGAGTTTCTCCCCGAGGTCGAGGCATTCGACCTGATGGGGCCGGTCAGCGAATACGTCCTGAGTGAGGCGGCGCGCCAGCTGGTCAAGTGGCGGGAGCAGGGATTCAGCCTGAACTCCTGCATCAATCTCTCGTCCAGCCTGTTAACGGACTCGACCATACCGGACACGTATGTCGCAATCGTCAACGGATACGGGCTCGAATGCGGCAGCTTCACTTTTGAAGTCACCGAAAAGGATGTGGCCGATTCCGATGCGCCGCACCTTCGCGTACTGAAAGAGCTGCGAGAACGAGGTTTCCGGATTTCTCTGGATGATTTTGGCGCTGCCGCTTCTTCTTTGAGCACCTTCGAGCAGCTGCCTTTCGACGAGATCAAGATTCATGCGTCGTTGCTCGCAAGGGCGCGCAGCAATCCCGTCACGATGCAGGTGCTGGCAGCCGTCACCGGCCTGGCGCACAACTTAGGGATCTCGGTCTGCGCAGAGGGCGTCGAAGATCGGGAGACCTTTGAATTCCTGAAGACGATCGAATGCGACAAGATGCAGGGCTTCCTGATCTCCGAAGCCGTCATGCCCGATATCATCCGGCGCGTATACAGCGCCAAATCAGGCGAAGTAGAAGACGTCGCTTAAGCCGCTGCCGGCTTGATGTTCGCGTTCAGGCGGAACAGGTTGTTCGGATCGTACTGTGCTTTGATTTTGGCCAGCCGCGGATAGTTTGCTCCGTAGTTCCCCCAGGTATTCTCTTCACTGTCTTCATTAAGATTGGTGTAGAAGCCAGCCATGTGGGGCTCGATCGCCGCATAGAATTTTCTCAATGCCGCAATCCTTGATTCTGACTCCGCTTCGTCTGTCCATACTGCGTTGATACCGAAATTGCTATGCACATTTCGGTGAGTAAAGGCAGTGGCATCAGGCGCTACACGGGCGACCTGCCCGCCCAGATGCTGCGTCCAGAAATGCGGCAGGTAGTCGCCCTCATAATTCCCGACGATGTCGTCGATCGCAGCCGGAGTAAATTCCGCCAGGTAGCCGGACTTGAGATAGTTCAGGAGTCCATGCCGCAAATTTCCGTCGTCGCCCGTCTGCATCGTAGCGTACGGCATCGGCCCAATATCGTCTGACATTGGTGTGCCGAACGCACGCAGTGGCGCGAAAACTTTCTCGCCTTGCGCATGATCTCCGGCATAAACCACTTGTATTCCCAGAATTTTCGGGCCGTCCGGTGGGGCGCCTGCAAATAACTCAACATTGGCTTCGTTCGGAAGCGAGTCCGTGAACTGTGCGAAAAACAGCAGCGCGTCTTTCGCTTGCTCGAAGGGATAGACAATGCTGCCGCCATAAATCTCTGGGTTAAAATCGTGCAGTTGGTATTTGAACGCCGTAGCGACGCCGAAGTTTCCGCCGCCTCCGCGTATCGCCCAGAACAGATCCGGGTCTTGCTCGGCACTCACTTGCCGCAGCTGTCCGTCGGCAGTGACGAGATCCACCGAAATCAGATTATCGATCGCCAGACCAAATTTGCGGTCGACCCGCCCCAAACCGCCACCGAGTGAAAATCCGCCAACACCCGTATGCGAGACTACGCCCGTCGTCGTCGCAAGATTGTGTGCGAACGTCGCAGTGTCAAGGTGCCCCAGAAGCGCACCACCGCCGGCCACGGCGGTTTTGTTCTCGGTATCGACGTCGACCGAATACATCGACGAAAGATCAATCATGAGACCACCTTCGCACACCGACTTGCCCGGCCAGCTGTGTCCTCCCCCCTTTACGGAGACCAATAATCCTCTTTCGCTCGCAAACGTCACGGCGTTTTGGACATCAGCTGCACTGGTACAGACGGCAATCATTGCCGGGTGCCTGTCGATCATGCCGTTCCAGACCTTCCGCGCTGTCTCATAGCCATCATCTACTGACAGCAGCAGGCGCCCACCCAAGGACTCGGCGAGTTCTTTGACAGCTGCTGCTTCAAGCGATAATTCCTCGCCGGACGAACTCACAGCAGCGATCGGTTCCGCGACCTTGCTTCCGCATGCTGGAAAAGTTGCGGCAGCTGCCGCCGCCAATGTCGACTTGCAGAATGTTCGTCGCTTCATGAAATTCCCCTTGTCTGGTTTTCCTATTTTATGTGCTTCAGGATGCCGTCGAGCTCGTCGAGACTGTTGTATTGAATGACGAGCTTGCCTGATCCTTTTTGCGAATGATCGATTCGAACTTTCGCACCAATCTTGTCGGTAATTTCGACTTCAAGCCGCCGAATATCCGCATTGCCGCTCGATTGGGCTTGCGTTGTTTTCTTGCTGGACCGGTCCGCCAGCATGCGCCTGACGAGCCGCTCGGTGTCACGTACCGACAATTGTTTCTTTATTACCTGTCGGGCGGCATCGAGTTGCTCCGCCGTGCCACTAATCGCGAGCAACGCGCGAGCGTGCCCCATTTCGATTTGTCGCGACTCGAGCAATGCCATGACGCGGTCGGACAAATCGAGAAGCCGTAACAGGTTGCTGACTGAGACGCGCGATCGGCCGATCGCATCAGCTGCTTCCTGATGCGTCAGCTTGAACTCCTTTATAAGGCGATCGAGCGCCCGGGCTTCCTCGAGTGGATTCAGGTTCTCTCGCTGAATGTTTTCGATAAGCGCCATCGCGATGGCGGCGTCATCGGGGACAATACGGACGACCGTCGGAATGTCGGACAGGCCGGCCATTTGTGCGGCCCGCCAGCGGCGTTCGCCGGCAACGATTTCATATCGTTGCGTGTCGCCATTGGTTTTATTTAAGGGGCGGGCGACGATCGGTTGCACGACACCCTGGGCTTTGATCGAGTTCGCAAGGTCTTCCAGCGTGTCCGTCCGCATGTCGACTCGCGGCTGATACCGGCCCTTTTGCAGGTGTTCCAGTGGAATATTCCTGAGCGTGTCCTTGTCGTCGCCTGTGACGGAAGCGGTATCTGCGATGGGTTTACTAAGGAGCGCTTCGAGGCCGCGTCCGAGGCGTTTTTTCTTGGCGGTCATTTACGGTTCTCTGGGGGCGGATTCGGTATCTTGTGCCGCCCCTGCAAGTGTAGCCAATCGTGTTCCGGACTGCGCGCCTGCCTGGCGCTCATCCTCGCGCCGCAGCACTTCCCCGGCCAATGCGAGATACGCCAATGCACCCCGCGATGTCCGGTCGTGAAACAGCACCGGCCGGCCGAAGCTCGGCGCCTCTGCCAGACGCACATTTCTCGGTATCACGGTCCTGAATACCTTGTCGTCGAAATGGGCAATCAATTGCGCGGATACCTCGTTCGACAGGTTGATTCGCGGATCGACCATCGTTCTCAGCAAGCCGAACACTTCGAGCTTCGGATTGACTGTCTTTCTAACCTGTTCGACCGTATTCAGCAGTGCGCTTAAGCCCTCGAGCGCGTAGTACTCGCATTGCATGGGTATCAACACGCCATCGGCCGCAGTCAGAGCGTTGATGGTCAGCATGTTTATCGACGGCGGGCAGTCGATCAAAATGAAATCGTACAGGCCACGGACCGGCGCCAACGCCTGCCGCAAACGCATCTCACGACCGATTTCCTGCAGCAGTCTTACTTCGGCAAGCGTCAGGTCCTCGTTGCCGGGCAAAACGGCGAAATCACCCTCCGGAGCCGAAAGAATCGCATCGGCTGCGGTCTCTTCGTCGAGCAACACATCACACGCCGTGCGCTCCAGGTTCATCTTGTCGATGCCGCAACCCATCGTGGCGTTGCCCTGCGGATCCATGTCGACGAGCAGGACGCGGCGCTGCGTGGCGGCGAGCGACGCCGCCAGGTTGACGCAGGTCGTGGTCTTTCCCACACCGCCTTTCTGGTTTGCAATGGCAATGACGCGCGTCATGTTTGCTCTTTGCTGCGCCTGAGCGTGACGACGTGCCTCACTTCAAGCTCTGGTACCGTCACTTCGGTCACTTCGTAGTCCCATGCATCGGGCATTTCTGCTAGTTCGTCGGCCGGATATCGGCCCTTTAACGCCAGCATAACGCCTTTCTCTGCCACCAAGTGGCCGCCAAGTTCGATCAGGCGAGGAATTGACGCCAACGCTCTCGCGATCACGGTATCAAAGCGCTTGCCGGGTGCATAGTTCTCCGCCCGCGATCTGACGGCCGTTGCATTGGAAATATCAAGCTCGCCAATAACATGCTGCACGAAGCCGATTTTTCTGGCGTTGCTGTCCAGCAGCTCAACGGTCAACCCTGGCTCGGTAATCGCGATGGGCAGCCCCGGAAAACCGGCTCCGGTTCCGATATCGATCAGCGACTTACCATGAATAAGAGGCCGAATTGCCAGGCTGTCGAGCAGGTGGCCGCTGATCATCTCGCGAGGCTCGCGAATCGCCGTCAGGTTGATGCGGGCGTTCCAGCGTTCGAGTTCGCACAACAAGCGCGCGAACTTCTCGATGCTTTCTTCCGCAAGCTCCTGACCCAATGACCGGACCCCGCTTGCGATATGTTCAATGAGTTGTCGCGGTTCCATTTAAGAAGAGGGACGTACCCCGGGTACGTCCCGGGAGGCGTCTCCCTTTTTCGTCCCCATTTATTAGCTTACGAGCAGCGCCATGAAGTCATCGACGGCTGTTGCTGCAAGTTTTTGTTTATCTGCACACAGGGCATCCAGCTCTTTCCACTGCCGCGCTTTCAATTTTGGAGAGATGCTCGTCTCGAACTTGTTCACGAGAACCGGGATGCCTTCCTCGCGTCGCTGACGATGCCCGATTGGATAATCGATGGCGACGCGCTCCGTGCTCGAGCCATCTTTGAAGAATACCTGTACCGCATTGCCGATATAGCGTTTGCTGGGATCGAAATAGTCTTTCGTAAAACCCTCATTCTCACTGACTTCCATTCTGGCGCGCAGCGGGTCGATGCGTGGATCCGAAGCAATGTCATCTTCGTAATCGGCCGCGGTCAGGCGACCGAATATCATCGGCACGGCAATCATGTATTGAATGCAGTGGTCCCTGTCCGCGGGATTATCCAGCGGGCCGGTCTTGTCGATGATGCGAACGCCCGCTTCCTGGGTTTCGATGATAATTTTTTCTATGTCGTCGAGCCTATCTTTGACCTCATCGTGCAGCGCCATGCCGGCCTCGACCGCAGTTTGGGCGTGGAACTCCGCAGGAAACGAGATTTTGAACAGGATATTCTCCATTACGTAGCTGCCAAAACCCTGCGAGAAGGTGAACGGTTTGCCTTTGAACAACACGTCGAAGTAGCCCCAGGTCTTCGCAGACAGCGCCGACGGATATCCCATTTCGCCCGTCATCGCGATCAGCGCGAGTCGCACGGCGCGGCTTGTCGCATCACCGGCTGCCCAGCTCTTGCGTGATCCGGTGTTCGGCGCATGCCTGTAAGTGCGCAGCGCGCCTCCGTCGATCCAGGCATTCGATACAGCATTGATCACCTGTTCGCGATCGCCGCCCAGCATGCGCGTTACGACCGCGGTCGATGCGACGCGAACGAGTAATACGTGATCGAGACCGACGCGGTTAAAACTGTTCTCCAGCGCCAGCACGCCCTGTATCTCGTGCGCCTTGATCATGGCCGCCAAAACATCCTGCATCGTGAGTGGTGCTTTGCCTTCAGCGCGGCTGCGTCTGCTCAGATAATCGGCCACCGCCAGGATGCCGCCCAGGTTATCCGACGGGTGACCCCACTCTGCGGCGAGCCAGGTGTCATTGAAGTCGAGCCAGCGGATCATTGCGCCGATATTGAATGCGGCAGCGATCGGTTCGAGCTCGTAGGAGGTTCCCGGCACGCGCGCACCGCCCGCCAGGGTCGCTCCCGGAACGACAGGGCCCAGGAGTTTCGTGCATGCCGGATAATCGAGCGCCTGAAACCCGCAGGCCAGCGTGTCCATCAGGCAGTAATGCGCGGTATCAAAAGCGAGCTCGCTAGCGATTTCCGTATCGCAAACGTAGTCGGCAATATCGGCCAGTAATTGATCCGGGTCGGGGCGTGTTGCCGACCTGATGTCTGCTCCCGACAACGCCTTAGCCCCGGTCGCCTATCGGCACCCAGGTCTGGAGACCCGGTCCAATGTAATCTGCTGCCGGACGAATGAGCCTGTTGTCTGAACGCTGCTCCATGATGTGTGCCGCCCAGCCCGTAATTCGCGAGCAGACGAAAATCGGCGTGAACAGGTAGGTCGGTACACCTAAGAAGTGATATACGCTCGCGGTAAAGAAGTCCGCGTTGGCAAATAGCTTCTTCTGGTCCCACATCACTTTCTCGACTGCCTCCGACACTACATAAAGATGCGTATCGCCGGCCTCGTCCGAAAGCACCTTCGACATTTTCTTGTTTACCGAATTTCTCGGATCCGAGGTCGTATAAACCCGATGGCCGAAGCCCATGATCTTTTCCTTGGCTGCGAGCATCGCCAGCACGCCGGCAGTCGCTTCTTCGGGCGAAGAAAATTTCTGGATGAGCCCCATCGCCGCCTCGTTCGCACCGCCATGCAGCGGGCCGCGTAAAGCGCCGATGGCGCCGGTCACGGCTGAGTGCATATCCGACAACGTGCCCGTAATAACTCGCGCGGCGAAAGTCGACGCGTTGAATTCATGCTCGGCGTAAAGAATCAGCGTCGTGTCCAGCGAGTTGCGGTGCAACTCACTCGGTGCTTTGTCGTGCAGCATATTCAGGAAGTGGCCTGACACGCTATCGTCGTCAGTCTCGACGTCGATACGCGTTCCGTCAGTTTGAAAGCGATGCCAGTACAACAACATTGATGGAATGCAGGCGAGCAGGCGATCGGCAACATGCTCCTGGTTTGCGAAATCGCCCTCCGGCTCGATATTGCCGAGAATTGACACGCCAGTCCTCAGAAGATCCATCGGGTGTGCGTCCGCCGGAATCATTTCCAGGACCTGTTTCAGCTGATCGGGCAGTCCGCGCAGGGTCTTCAGGCTCGCGATGTATGCGTCGAGCTCAGATTGATTCGGCAAATGCCCTTTGAGCAATAAATAGGCGACTTCCTCGAATGTGGCGTTATCGGCGAGATCGTAAATATCGTAGCCGCGATAGGTAAGGCCCGCGCCTTCTTTACCAACGGTACACAGCGCTGTCTCTCCGGCCGACACGCCCGCAAGGCCGCCTGTCTTCTTGTTTCCTGCCATTTAAATCTCCAGCTATTTGTCTGGTTTCTTGGTCAGCCCGCTGTCGGCAAACAGCTCATCGAGTTTATCTTCGTATTCGTGATAGCCGAGCACCTCGTAGAGTTCTTTTCGCGTCTGCATCGTATCGACGACACTTGCCTGGCTGCCATCCTTGCGTAGTGTGTTGTAAACATTCTCGGCCGCAGCTGACATCGCGCGAAATGCCGACAAGGGGTAGAGCGCCAGGCGTACACCTGCGTCCGCCATCTCCTGTGTCGTGAACAGTGGTGTTTTGCCGAATTCCGTCAGATTGGCGAGTACCGGCACATCGATCGTCGAAGTGAATTGCGCGTACTCCTCCACCGTCGTCAGCGCTTCGGCGAAAATCATGTCCGCGCCGGCCTCGACGTAACTCCCGGCCCGGTCGAGCGCCGCTTGCTGGCCCTCCACCGCATGCGCATCGGTTCGTGCCATGATCACGAATTTCGGATCAGTCCGGCCGTCAACGGCAGCCTTGATTCGGTCGGCCATCTCCGCGGTTTCAACCAGCGCTTTGCCGGGCCGATGACCGCAGCGCTTCGCGGCAACCTGGTCTTCGATATGGCAAGCCGCTGCTCCGGCTCGCGTCATCTCGCGAATCGTACGGCCGATCATGAACGCACTGCCCCAGCCGGTATCCGCGTCCACCAGTAACGGCAGATCGCTCGCGTAGCAGATTCGGCGAATATCCTCGCAGACATCGTTCAGCGTCGTCATTGCCAGGTCCGGGAGGCCGAGCGATGCGTTAGCGACACCGGCGCCCGACAGATAGAGGGCCTTGAAGCCGGCGCGCTCTGCAAGCAATGCGGAATAGGCATTGATGGCGCCGACTACCTGCAGCGGCCGCTCCTCATCAAGTGCCTGCCAAAGTTTCGCACCAGCGCTCATCGCCATTCCTCACACGTGAAAATTTAATCCCGATTAGAATCTCGGGGGCGGGAATTCTAAACTACGGTCGGGGCCATTCCCAAATCGGCCGGCGTCAGCTTATCCTGACAAGTACGCGTCCAGTCACCTTGCCATCGATATAATCCTGGAACGCGTCCGGCAGGTCATTGAAATCAATTGTTTTTTTGCCGATAACGTCCAGATGCCTGGGTCGAAGATCGTCGCCGATCCGTTTCCAGACGGCGAGCCGCAGGTCCTTCGGTGTATCGACTGAATTTATGCCGAGAAGACAGACGGCACGAAGAATGAATGGCAACACGGTGGTGTTGAGCGCCGCGCTTGCAGCAAGCCCGATGCTGGCGATATTACCGCCGTAGTTGACCGTGCGTGTCAGCCAGGCCAACGCATCGCCGCCGAGGTTGTCGATTGCACCACCATACTGTGCTTTCTCCATCGGCCGTTTGCCGTAGTCGAGCTCGTCCCGAAGCAGGACCTCGCGAGCGCCGATACTTCTCAGATAATCGCCTTTGTCCGCTTTGCCGGTCAGCGCAAACACTTCGTAGCCACGGGCATCCAGCATGTCGACTGCGATGCTGCCGACGCCGCCGGTCGCTCCCGTAACGACGATTGGCCCGGCCTCCGGACGCTGATCGTTTTGCTCCATACGATGAATGGCCAGCGCCGCGGTGTAACCTGCGGTACCGATTTGCATTGTTTGTGCGGCGGTCATGCCGCCCGGCACCGGCACGACCGAGTCCGCCTTCACCCGTGCGTACTCAGCGTAACCACCATCGACCGTTTCGCTAAGGCCACAACCGTTGACGAGCACTTCGTTGCCGGCGTCGAATCGTTCGTCTTCCGAGCTTACGACGGTCCCTGCGAGATCAATGCCGCCGACGAGCGGGAAGGTTCTCAATATTTTGCCGGCGCCGGTCGCCGCGAGTGCATCCTTGTAGTTGATCGTCGAGTGGCTGACCTTGATGACGACCTCGCCCGGGCTTAAGTCATCGAGACCAAGGTCGCAGAAGTCTGCAACGATCTTGTCATCTTCCTGATTAATCCGAAAAGCGCGAAAGCTTTCCATATCAGCTCCTTTTCGTCACTTTGTTTCGTTTCATTGTTTTGTCCAGCCAGTACTCGATGCCCATCGTGTTGAGCTCGACGTCCATATCCAGGATGGCGTGAATCCTCTCTTCGTCCGCCCGAAAGCCGTGCGCCTCGAGATGCTCCACGAAATACGAAAACATGCTTTCGTGCATCGCCTCGGTTCGATTGTTGTCGTTCGCGTGCCTGGTTGCAATCGCGACAAAATCATCTATGCGCTGGTGCATGTCATCAGCGAGCCGCGGCAGGTCCGTCACGCGGCTGTAATGTGTGAGGTACAGCGCCTCAGGCTCAAGCGCCATCAAGCGATCGATCGCCTTGTGCGCCTCCGGCGGATCGAAGTGTATCGGGGTCGTCGTTGGAAAAATAAATTCTCCCTTCGCTGTGTCGAGCTCGCGGTATGAGACGCCGAAGCTGTCGCCCGTGAATATGCCTTTCGACGATGGGTCCGACAGGCAGTAATGATGACGGGCATGTCCCTCGGTGAAGATGCATTGCAACGGCCGCCCCTGAAACTCGACAGTTTGTCCGTCGTCGACCACCAAAATTCGATCTGCCGCAATCGGCACAGGCTCGCCGTACATCTCGCGACAACGCTCTTTTCCATAGACTGCTTCGGCGCCGGCCACGAGTTTCGCAGGGTCGATCATGTGAGCAGCGCCGCGTGGGTGTATCACGGCCTGCGCGTTGGGAAGATGCTGCATCAATGATCCGGCGCCACCTGCATGATCCAGGTGCACATGCGTCAGAAACACATAGTCGACGTCTGCCGTATCGATATTCTGGCGGCCCAAAGCGTCAAGCAGCAAGGACACGCTGTGATTGATGCCGGTGTCGACAAAAGCCCCGTGGCCGTCCTGAACGATCAGGTGGCTGGCATCGAACAATGGCCGAAGATAATCGGTATCGATCGCCGATATGCCGTATTCCAGCTTGGTGATATGTGCCGCCTGGTCGCTCACGATAAATACTTGAGTCTGGGAGAGCGCGCTATGTTAGTGACGGGGAACATTGAATGCCAGCGTGAGTCTGAATGGCCGTGCTAGCATGCCTGCGTACTCCGGAATCCGGATAGGAAAATATTGTGAATCGATGGTTTGTAGCAGCGTTAGTTTCGCTTGCCCTGATTGTTCTTGTGTCGCCCGGCATCGTCGGCCGCCTTGCCGAAAGAAGCGTCGAGGAAAACCTCAAATTCGCGGCCAGCGAAAGTGACGAATTGGTGGTCACGACAGAAAGCTTCGAGCGCGGTTGGTTCACCTCAGAGGGCCGGCACCGAATCGAACTGGGCAATGGCTCGATCCGAACGCTGATTGAGGCGAAGCCGGGCGCCCAGGTTCCATCGCTGATCGTCGAGACCCACGTGGATCATGGCTTGCTCCCCGTCACGTCCATGTCACGAGAGTCGGGTTCGCTTATGCCCGGGCTGGCCAGCACCGTCTCGACACTCAAGTTTGACGTCGGCAACGGCGAGATTTTCGAGGTGCCCGGCAAGATTTACAGCCAGGTCGGCCTGACGGGCAAGACTACGTCACGATTTCAGATGGCGGCGGGATCCACAGACGTGGAGGCCGCTCGCCTGGCGTGGCAGGGCGCTGATGTAACGGTACAAACCAATCCGCAGGCCGGATCGATTTCGTTTGAGGGCGAGGTCTTGCCACTCTCATTCCTTGACGAAGACGGTGGCTTCGAGTTTGGCCGTCTTGCAGTTGACGGCCATCAAAACAGGACTCCGTTTGGTTTCAACGTCGGCACGATCCACGTCGAGCTCGAGTCCGTTGCGATTAATAGCGTCGCTAATCCGGCCATGCGCTTTGGCCCACTGGCGATCGACGCAAAGAGCGACATCGACGGTGACAAGCTCAACGCCTCAACGAAATTCACGATCAGCAATGTGCCGACGCCCGGCTTGGGTGATGTCGATATTACGCTGGATATGGCGCTGGACCACGTCGATGCGCGGTCCATTCAAAAGATCGCCGAGGCTGTGCGAAACGCGCAGGCATCCGCGGATCCACAGCAAGCCATCCAGAGCATGTATCCACTCATCGAGGACGATGTCCAAAAAATTCTCTCGTCAGGCCTCGAGGTCAGATTCGATCAATTCGATATCAGCTCGCCGAATGGCGATCTGACAACAAGGTTTCAATTCAGTTTGCCGCCAACAGATCCAGACACGGATTTTTCCTGGTCTGCCCTGCTGCTCGCGCTCGACGCGTCCGCCAACGTGCGACTGCCCGTGGCACTATATGAGATGGCGGAGCTTATGAGCCCTGACGTCGGCATGCTCGTCGCGATGGGCATTTTCAAGAAAGACGGCGAGTACTACGAGATGAAGGCTGAATACTCGCAAGGGCTGGTGACCGTCAACGGCGCGCCCATGCCAATTCCCCTGCCCGGCATGTAAAAAAGGGGTACATCGCCCCTTTCCGGCCCCTTTTTATAGATCCAGTTCGGCGGCCCGAAGACAGGCGACGCTTGTCCCGTCGAAGTCCTGCAATTCCGGCAAATCGTCGCCGCAGCGCAAAACCGAATAGGTGCAGCGCGGATGAAAAACGCAGCCCGGCGGCGGCTTCATCATCGATGGCGATTCGCCGAGTTCGCTCAATACGACGATTCCGACATCGGGGTCGGCTATCGGTACCGCGTCCAGGAGTGCTTTCGTGTAAGGATGCCTGGGGTGCATGAACAGGCTTTCCGTGTCCGACACTTCGCAAACCCGGCCAAGATACATGACCAGAACACGATGGCTGATTTGCCTGACCGTCGCCAGGTCATGGGTAATAAATATTAACGAGAGCCCCGACTGTTGCTGCTCGGTTCGCAGCAGTTCGAGAATTCCCTCGCGAACCGAGCCGTCAAGAGCCGCAACCGCTTCATCGCAGATCAGAATTTTCGGTTTCAATACCAACGCTCTCGCGATAGCAACGCGCTGTGCCTGCCCGCCTGACAGTTCATGCGGGAATCGTCCGCTCAAGTGTTCATCCAGGCCGACCCGTTGCAACATTTCTGCGACCCGTTCGTATTTGTTTGACTTGATCTTCTCCGGCTCGTGGATCGTTAGCGGCTCGATAATGATCTCGTCGACGCGCATCGCCGGGTTGAGCGAGCCCACCGGGTCCTGAAACACCATTTGCAACTCGCGACGCACCGCGTTCGGCCGTGACGCGACCAGGCCCGTTAGCGGTTTTCCGAGCAACGACATGGTACCGCTCTGTATCGGCAACAGACCGACGATGGCGCGGGCGAGACTCGTTTTGCCGGAACCCGACTCGCCCACGACGGCGACCGTTTCGCCGGGCGCGATCGTCATGCTCAGCTGTCGCACTGCTTGCAACTTTCTCCGGCTACGCCTTTCGCCGGGAACTGAATAACTAACAGCCAGGCCGTCTACTTGCAGTGCGGCTCGTTCGCCCGCCGGTCGATTCAACGCGTGGGGATGCAAGTCCGATCGCTTCGCCGCTGCAACCATTGCCTTGGTGTCGGCATGCGACGGCGCCGTGAAAATCTGCCGTGTCGGTCCTGACTCGACCAATTCGCCGTCCTTGAGCACAAGCATGCGATCGCAATTACCGGCGACCACACCCAGGTCATGCGTAATCAAAAGCAATGCTGTGTTGAATTCGTCCCGTAACTGCCGCAGCAAGCCCAGTATTTGTGACTGCACGGTGACATCGAGTGCTGTTGTCGGCTCGTCGGCTATCAGGATCTCCGGCCTGCCGATTAATGCCGCGGCAATCATTACGCGCTGCCGCATGCCGCCGGACAACTGATGCGGATACGAGCGGTATTGCGCTTCGACATCCGGCAAGCCGACCAGTCGCAGCATCTCCAGCGAGCGATCCCTGACGTCGTCCTCGCTAACCAGGTCGTGCTCGATCAGGATCCACTTGAGTTGCTCACCGACACGGACATAGGGATTCAGCGCCGACATCGGATCCTGAAACACGATACTCATGCGCTTTGTCCGATACTGGTTCAACAGCTTCTGCGGCGCACCCAGAATGTTTTCGCCATCGAACACAATCTCTCCCGACACCCTGGCGTTCTCGGGCAGCAGTCCCATGATCGACAATGCCGTCTGCGTCTTGCCGGACCCCGATTCGCCCACCAGGCCGACTGATTCGCCCTTCTCTATCGCAAAATTCAGGCGGTCGATGACAGGCGGTGAACCCGGATAATTGATATTGAGTTCTTTGACTTTTAGCAGGCTCACTTCGACTCCTGCCTGGGATCAAAAAGGTCCCGTAATCCGTCGCCGAGAAAATTGAAACAAAAAAGAATGCTTGCGAGCAGAACGGCCGGTATCAACAACAACCAGGGCGCCCGCTCCATTTGGCTAACGCCGCCGTTGACCAGCGCACCGAGTGAGGTTTGCGGCTCCTGGATGCCCAATCCCAGGAAGCTCAGAAATGACTCAACAAGAATTGCCTGCGGAATTGTCAGCGTTACATATACGATTACCACCCCCAGCAGATTCGGCGTGATGTGCCGGAAGATGATTTTCCAGGCGGGCACGCCAATCAGTTTTGCAGCATCGACGAATTCGCGTTCTTTCAGGCTGATTGTTTGCCCGCGCACGATGCGGGCCATGTCGAGCCAGTTAATTGCACCAATCGCAACAAAAATCAGTAAAAAATTTCTCTCGAAAACCACCATCAGGAGAATGACGAGAAAGATGAACGGCAGGGCGTAGAGCGCATCGACCGCGCGCATCATGAGCGCATCGATGCGCCCGCCGACATAGCCGGCAATGGCGCCGTACGCAACCCCGATGACGAGGCTGACGATGCTGGCAATGATGGCGACAAGCAACGTTACCTGGATACCCATCAGCGTACGCACAAATACATCGCGGCCGAGGTCATCGGTGCCGAACAAATTAAACCTGTCGATCGTCGGTTCGACGAAGGTGCCATCGAAATTTGTCGTCAGGTAGCTGTGCGGACTTAGCACTGGCCCAATGATGGCGATGATTGCGATGCCAAGCAGAATGCCGCCGCTTATCATGATCGATCGCGACCGCCGGGCCTCGGAGGTCAGCCGTGACACCAGCGAAGACGCATTCATCGGTGTCGAATCCTCGGATCGAGAAAACCGTAAAGCACATCAACGATAAAGTTCAGCGCAATTACCAGCGTCGCGTAAAAGACCACGATGCCGAGCACGAGCGTGTAGTCGCGATTCAGGGCACCACGGACGAAAAACTGGCCAACGCCCGGTATGCCGAATATTTCCTCGACAACGACCGAGCCCGTAAGTATCGCTGCAATTGCCGGCCCCATGTATGACAACACGGGCAACATCGCCGGCTTCATGGCGTGATGGCGAATAATCGTCCTCGTGCGCAGACCCTGCGCTTTCGCCGTGCGAATGAAATCGCTGCCGAGTACTTCGATCATGCTCGCGCGTGTCAGGCGGGCAATGTATGCGATCTGCGGTAACGCGAGCGCGACAACCGGCAGCAAGAAACGCCAGCCACTGCTGCTGCCGCTCCAGCTCGCCGGCAACCAATGCATCTGCACCGCAAAGAACAGGATCAGCAGCGGCGCAACCACGAAAACCGGAATCGAAATTCCGCTCATTGCAAGTGCCATAGTCAGGCGGTCCAGAACAGTGTTTTGCCGTAAGGCGGCCAGGGTCCCGGCAGCAATCCCTAAGATCACGGCCAGCGCCATGGCAAGTACGCCGAGTTTGAGCGACACGGGGATCGCGTTGCCAATGAGCTCCGCTACGGTGTAATCGCGATAGCGGTACGAGGGCCCGAAGTCTCCGCGCAGCAGGCCGGAGAGATATCGCGTGAATTGTTGCGGCAGGGGCTCATCCAGATGATAGGCCGCGGCGATATTCGCTTCGATTTCCGGCGGCAAGGCGCGTTCTGCATCGAAGGGCCCGCCCGGCGCCGCGTGCACCATGAGAAATGCGACGACAATCACCAGCAACAAGGTGGGAATCGCCCACAGAAAGCGCAGCAAAGTAAATCGCAGCATTTGAGGCTATTTGGACTCGGCGATACTCAGGTGCTGACTGTAATGGTAATCCAGCACATTGTCTCCCCAGCCA
>CAYLSX010000026.1:0-20139 GCA_964386685.1 uncultured Woeseiaceae bacterium
TACAAATGGCTGTTTCAGGAAATTTTTCAAAATTGTCGGTTGCACCGATGATGGACTGGACCGACTGACACTGCCGGTTTTTTCTGCGAATGCTTTCTCCGCATGCACGGCTCTACTCGGAAATGGTCACAGCCGCCGCCTTGATTCATGGTGACGCAGAGAAGCTATTGAGATTCAATCCTGAGGGAGCCACCTTTTTTGACTGTCGAGTGGCTGCTTTGAGTTGCGGCCGCTCATCATCATTTTAGCTCAACGACTGCTTCCGGGGGCAATCCGGCCGTTCGTGTAGCGGTTTTTCAGAACGCAAATCTGAACGTCTGCTTTTCCCGAAAGCGGACGTTTAATCAATCAGAATATCAGCAATATGAAGGTCCGCTAACGGCCATAAGCCGTCATTCAACCGCCAATTCTAGCGAGAGTATGTTGAGCTTCAGCCACGGCATCTTTGAGCACCTGTCGATTTTTGGTGTAGTGATAGAGAATCTGCTCGTCTGAGTAACGAAAGTTCTTTCCTACCGGGCAGGCATCGCGTACGCCCAGCCAGACACGCCACTGATCGGTAATCGCCTGATGCCCCGAAATAGCGTCCTCGACAGCTACCAAGGCCTCTGATAGTGCACGACCACAGGCGTTGCCGCAGTCAGGGCACGGTCTCACGATGGTTGGCGGTTTGGCGGGCGGTCCCGTTGCATCGAGCACCACCACTGCTCGAAATGCGATCCAGGAGCCGTACACCGGGTGCACGCTGAGGAACCCCGGCGAGAGAAAGGCTAGTCCGGCAATCTCCGCCAGCTTCTGGAAGGCCACGTGATGGGGTTCGGGTATGTGTGCCCAGCGCACCCCGCTTGCAACCTGCACCGATGCCAGAGCGCGCTCAATGGCCTGCACCACGTAGCTGTTGAGCGGATTGTCCAGCGCAAGCCGCGTCTTGTCCGCCTGCAACCATTGGATGAAACGCGGCCATATCGCTTTGGTATTGCCGATGAGCACGCCCAATGCATCGTCGCGATTGAGGTCGAGTAATCGATGCTCCGCCTCGACCGTATCGTTGTACCACTTCACCCGGAAAGGCTGCAGCAGATCAAGCCCGGCATCGCGGCAGCCTGGAAGCAGTTGTTGCATGATGGATTGGTACATGGAGGTGCTGGAGCAGATCGACTTGCGACTATATCCCATCCTTGTCGCCTTAATGTCCGCTTCGTGTCACAAGCGGCCCCTCTGCCCGATCTTAACCCAACGTCTGCTTTTAGGCGTAAAGCGGTCACTAGGCTGCTAATTTTCCGGGATGACGTGATTCAGCTCAAAATTACACTCGCCACGTTCGTAATCGTAGCTCCCGCCCTTGTCGAAACATTCGTCGACTCGCACCCAATCAATGAAAAGCATGACTGCCCACACCACAAACAACAGTAACGTAGCACCGAAAAGCGACCCTAAGATCAGGACCAACTTTCGTTGCCAGGGTGGTGCCTCCTTTTTCTTGTACTTTCTGAGCATTGATTCAGCTTAGTATGGCCGCTTCGTAATCTTCCGCTCCACTAGTTCTCGATGTTTCCGGGGCTAATGGAACCGTCCCAGCCCAACACATTGTACTTTCTTAGAACTCGCTCGAGATCCTCGACCGGTATCGCTTCCAGCCTGCCACGCGAACTGCTTACGGTAGTGGCTTTAAAGATTGCGTTATAGATTGCTTCCTCAGTTGCCTCAGCGGTTGCGGCAAACAGTGGTGACATCGATGCATTTACAAGAGACGGCGTCGTAACCGGCGCGTCGCTTTCGCGGGGCCGTCGAACGGCGGGATCAGTCGAAAATGCGATGACGTAATCGCCTGAACCATTGCTTGCGAATGATCCCGTGCGTGCCAGACCCATTAAAGCACGCATCGCAATGCGATCGAGGCTGCGCGCATTCAGTGGTGCATTGGTGGCGACGACGATCATGATTGAGCCATCCTCCTGCTTGTCCTCTTCGCCTGCGGCTTCGAGGTCGCTGCGATAGGAATACTGGCCGAGCTCGCGGCCGACCGGCGCACCATTGATAGTCAGTACGCCACCGTAGTTCGTCTGTACCAGCACACCAATCGTGTAGCCTCCGAGCGAATCAGGCAAAACACGGGAACTCGTTCCGATTCCGCCCTTCCAGGCAAATGCCTGGGTGCCAGTCCCGGCGCCGACGCTGCCTTCCTCGACCGGCCCGCCTGACGCATTGTTGAGCGCCTCAAAGACGTGCTTTTTCTGTACAGGATCGGCCCACATATTGTTGACCCACGCATCGTTCGTCTCGCCGACAATCGGGTTAACCGTGTGTTCGCCCATGCCGGGCTGCTCATAGACCCAATCCTTGAGACTGTTCGCAGCGCTCCAGACGCACAGCGTGCAAGTCAGCAGAATCGGCGTTTCTATTTCGCCGAACTCTCGGACTTGAGTTTCGCCAATCAGTTTGCCGTAGCCGTTGCCGACATGGATCCACGCCGGTATCGGGTGCGTGTAGAGATTCCCCGGTCCAGGGATGATAGCGGTCACCCCTGTGCGAATGTCGTCACCTTCGATGATCGTTGAATGACCAACCTTGACACCCTCAACGTCCGTTATCGCATTGAGTTCACCTGTCGGAAATATTCCTACGACGAGCCCGACGTCCCGGGCGCGCGGCCGATTCTGCGCCATCGAGGTTACGGCCATTAGCATTAAGATGATGGAACTCAGGAACGCATATCTGTTTATTCGTGTCATCGGAATACTCCCTCAGAATCGGAATTAGCGAGTGGCAGAATCGATGTCGTCGCCTTGCGGCGTGTGGGGTCGAGTTACTCGACCCCGGACATCAGCTTTTTCACACCTGGGCTGACGAGCAGTGCGATTACGCCAGTCGCTCCAACGATAAGGGCGACGGTGGAGAAAAGCGTCGCATACGGAAGTTCTTCCAGCCGCGCGGCGACGAGACCGGCAATCAGGTTGCCGAGCGCCGCGCCAATGAACCAGACGCCCATCATCTGACCGAGCCGGCCAGCTGGCGCGAGCTTGGTCATCGACGATAGGCCGACAGGTGAGATCGCGAGTTCGCCGCAGGTGAACAGGAAGTAGGTGACGACGAGCCAGGCCATCGAAACCTGGCTGTCAGCCGATGCGTTCGCCGCTCCCCAGGCAAGGACGAACATGCCGCCACCCAGGCCGAGCAGGCCGAGGCCAAACTTGACAGGAATGGACGGGTTGGCATCACGATGCGCGAGCCAGGTCCACATCGCACCGTACACGGGTGCCATCACTACGATAAAGAACGGATTGACGTTCTGCAGCCACCCCGTCGGTATCTCCCAATTGAAAATGACGCGGTCGGTCATGTCCCGGGCGAACAGGTTGAGTGAGGAACCCGCCTGCTCGAATCCTGACCAGAAAACCGCAACCAGGATGAATAGCCAGAAAATCACCATGAGGCGTTTCTTTTCGGTACTGACGGTCGCGCCACGCGTGACCACCAAACCGACACACAGAATGATAAAGATGCCAAGGGTGGCGGCGATGGCCCATTGCCCGCCCGCCTCGCCCAACTGGGGCGTCAGATAGGCCGACAGGCCGACGAACAGCGCGGCCAGCGCCACAGCCCAGATCGCGCTAAAAATCAGCCAGGCGAAGAACATGATCGAGACGAGCAAGATGCTATAGCCGAGCCAGGTAACAAAGGTGATCAGACCGAGCATGTCGGTCATGATCGCAAAGACGGCGAATGCGCCTGCCGCTGCCGTAACACCCGCTGCCATGTAGAGGTTGCGGCGACGTCGATCGAGCACGGCAGTCGATTCGTCCGTCTTGAACAGGCCGGCCTCGCCGAGATACTTGTCCCCCTTCCGATACTGATAGAGGCCGAGCACCATACCGAATCCGGCGGCGGAGAAGCCCCAGTGCCAGTTGACCAACTCGCCGAGGCTGCTGCAGACGAACGGCCCGAGCATGGCGCCGATGTTGATGCCCATGTAGAAGATAGAGAAGGCGGCGTCCCGTTTCGCACCCCACATCTTGCGATCATGTTTCGTCGCCGTGTCGCTCAGCTTCGGGTACAAGTCGCCAACCATCGTGCTCACATTGGGCTTCAGCAGACCGGTGCCGACAACGATCAAGAACAGGCCAAGGAAGAAAGACGGTAATTCCGGCGCACCAATCAGCGGCGCGGCGAGCGTGAAGTGACCCATCGCGATAATGACCCCACCGACGAACACGGCTCGTCGCTGGCCCCAGAGGTTATCCGCGACCCAGCCGCCCGGGAGCGTCAGCAGATACACCAGCGAGGTATACAGCCCGTAAACGGCGCCTGATATACCCTCGCCTAGCCCCAAGCCGGGGTTGGCCTCATTGACGGAAGCCGTCATGAACAGGATCAACAGCGCCCGCATTCCGTAGTAGCTGAAGCGCTCCCACATCTCCGTGAAGAAAAGCGTCGAAAGCCCGCGTGGATGACCGAAGAATGTTGCTCCCGCTGAATCGTTCCCGCTAATGGACGCTGCCACTTTGTGACCTCCTGAATTGTCGATGCTGGCGCCGCCGGTGATGACTTCTTATTACTCTTGATTTGTCAACGCGCCGTGGTCGGGCGAGTTTACCAGTGGTACGGTGAATAGCGCATAGTTTCCTTTCAACTGAAGCCATATCAATTAGGAGTCGCGCTCTCTATAATCCGCGCCTCTCTGATTTGCCTCCCCAGATAGTCCGATGTCCAGTATCGAGCGACTCCGCAATATCGCCATCATTGCCCATGTAGATCACGGCAAGACCACGCTTGTGGATCAGCTCTTGCAGCAGTCTGGAAGTCTGGGGCCGCGAGCGGCGGTCCCCGAACGGGTTATGGATTCGAGCGACCAGGAGCGTGAACGCGGCATAACGATCCTGGCGAAGAACACCTCGATTGCCTGGCAGGATTACCGCATCAACATCGTTGATACGCCCGGGCATGCTGACTTCGGCGGCGAAGTCGAACGCGTACTGTCGATGGTCGACAGCGTGTTATTGCTCGTCGACGCGGTCGAAGGGCCCATGCCACAAACACGCTTCGTCACCCAAAAAGCGTTTGCCTTTGGCCTGGTTCCGCTCGTCGTGATCAACAAGATAGATCGCGATGGCGCTCGTCCAGACTGGGTGCTGAATCAGACCTTCGATTTGTTCGACCGTTTGGGCGCTACTGAGGAGCAACTGGACTTCGCGGTGATCTACGCCTCCGCGTTGCAGGGATATGCCAGCACCGAGGCGACGCAACGCGGTGGCGATATGACGCCGCTCTTTGACGCGATTATCTCGAAGGTCCCGCCGCCAGATGTCGATGCCGACGGGCCTTTGCAACTGCAGGTATCGAGTCTCGAATACGACCCGTATGTGGGCGTGTTGGGAATCGGCCGAATTCAACGCGGCCAGGTCGAAACCAACACACCGGTCAGTGTCGTTGCCTCGGATGGCACGACAAGGAACGGACGAATTCTCGAACTGTACGGATTTCACGGCCTGGAGCGGCAAAAGCGACAGTCAGCCAGTGCTGGCGATATCGTCGTATTCAGCGGCATCGACAAGTTGTCCATATCGGACACGATTTGCCCAAGAGATCACCCGGACGGCTTGCCGGCGCTGGCAGTCGATGAACCGACCATCAGCATGACCTTCCAGGTCAACAAGTCTCCATTCGCCGGCCAGGACGGAAAATTTCTGACCAGTCGCCAGATTCGCGAACGCCTCGAGCAGGAGCTGAAGCACAACGTCGCCCTGCGGGTCGTGCCTACGGAGGATCCGGACAAGTTTCGTGTGTCCGGTCGCGGCGAACTGCATCTTTCGGTGCTCATCGAATCCATGCGCCGTGAAGGCTTCGAAATCGCCGTGTCCCGGCCGGAGGTAATTATCCACGAGGAAGACGGCGTCAAGCTCGAGCCCTGGGAACAGCTCACCGTCGATTTTGCTGAAGACTATCAGGGCGCGGTAATGACTCGCCTTGCAGAGCGCAAAGGCGAGTTGCGAGCGATGTTGCCTGACGGCAAGGGTCGCATGCGCCTCGATTATCGGATTCCGACACGCGGACTCATCGGCTTTAGAACCGAATATCTCACGGCGACGTCGGGTACGGGATTGCTGTATCACGTATTTGAAAAATACGATCGCTACATCGACGAAACCATCGGACAACGAAATAACGGCGTCATCGTATCGATGGCGAATGGCAAGGCACTCGCTTATGCGCTTTTTAACCTGCAGGAGCGCGGCAGGCTCATGATCGGACATGGAGAGCCCGTGTACGAAGGCATAATCATCGGTATCAACAGCCGTAGGACGGATCTAATGGTCAATCCCACGAAGGCCAAGCAATTGACAAATATTCGTGCCGCGGGTAGTGATGAAAATATCGTATTGAGCCCTCCCGTCCGTTTTTCACTGGAGCAAGCACTGGAATTCATCGACGATGATGAATTATTGGAAGTTACGCCGCACCATATTCGTCTGCGCAAGAAACTGCTGACAGAAATCGAACGCAAACGTGAATCGCGAGCGCGCGCCTGATCAGGCCAACATTTCCTTCGCAAATCTCGGCCAGGGGCCTGACACGGTCTTCCTCGACGACGGATGTTTCGTTTTGGCACGCACAGCAGCGTCACAGGACTCGGTCATTTGAGGTAATAGTGCATCGCAATTGCCAGTCTCTATCGCCTGCGGACCCATGCCGCTTAGTACGATGCAGGCTGTGATTGCAGCTTTTGATAGTGAACCCATTTTGTAGGCTTCCCTTGTTATTCTTATATGGTTTTGTGGGAGCCCCTAAAAGGTAGCGCGAATCAACCGTTTAGGCAATTACTGAATGGATTATTTTCGCTTATTGTCAAGTAGTTGCTGCAGATGGTCCCGAAAAACTGCCGCGGTTTCGCCGTGTGATAGCCCGTAGGCAACGATCGCTTTGAGATAACCCACCTTATTGCCGCAGTCGTATCGATCGCCGGTAAACGGATAAGCATAGACGGGAGAATCCTCAAGCAGGTCGGCGATGGCGTCGGTGAGTTGTATTTCTCCGCCCGCGCCTCTGCCGGTGCTCTCGAGCTTGTCGAAGATCTCCGGATTCAATAGATAGCGGCCGACAACGGCAAGATTGGATGGTGCATCTTCGGGCGCCGGCTTTTCGACGATTTGATTCATGCGATTTGAGTCGTCAATTGCGACCACGCCGTAGCTCGAGGTCTTTTCGGGCGGCACGGTCTCGACTGCAACGACACTGCCGCCATGCGTTTTGTACTCATCCGCCATCTGCGAGAGGCACGGTGGCTCGCCGGCAATAAGATCGTCACACAAATGCACGAAAAACGGCTCATCGCCGACCGCCGGCCTGGCACAGAGTACGGCATGACCTAAGCCCAGTGGTTCACCTTGATCGATGTAGGTGCAGGAAACCTCTTCCGGAATAATGCTTCTGATCGACTCGAGCAAATCCTCTTTCCCCGGCTTGGCCAGCACTTGCTCGAGTTCCGCATCAGGAGTGAAGTGATCCTCGATCGCCTTTTTGCTGCTACCAGTAATAAAAACCAGATGTGTCGCGCCCGCTGCCATTGCCTCTTCGACCGCGTATTGAATAAGCGGTTTGTCGACGATCGGCAACATTTCTTTCGGGATCGCTTTCGATGCCGGCAAGATGCGGGTACCCCGCCCGGCAACCGGAAATACAGCGGTACGGATGGTCTGCGACAAATCCGGGCTCCTTCTTATTATTGTGACTCCGCATCATAGCCAATGTCTCATCGATGCGGGAAGCATTGGGTCGCAAATGGCTTTGTGAACTGGGCCGCTTTGCAGCGGCCCAGTATTCTCAATTATCATATTTCGATAGTTGCCGCTCATTTCTTGCCTGAGGGCTTCAGGAGAATATTGGCGCGATTGATCTCGACGGTGCGCTCTCCGATGCCTTTGACCAGCGTCAGGTCGTCGACTGATTTGAATGGTCCGTGGGCTTTGCGGTAATCGACGATCGCATTCGCTTTCGAGAGGCCAACGCCCTGCAGCTCGGCAGAGATGGTCTCGGCATCCGCGGTATTGACGTTGACGGGGCCAGCGTATGCCGCGATGGGCAGCGTCAGCATGCAGACTGCAAGATATAAAAAACGATTCAGTAATTTCATTGTTCGCTCCTTCCTGTGAGTGCTTTGTTTGGTGGCCGTGTTTGGTCACAAGGAAGGAGCTTAGCCAGCACAGAGCGCGCCGACTGCCCTCAAAATTTGGGAATACGAAAGGAAATGGCCTCGCGGTTACGGGCCGCTCGAGCTTCTCTGTAATAAGGAGTCAAAACGGACGCGGGCGGCCGGACGTTGAGTCTCCCAGTCTTTGCAACTCGGACATTGCCAGAGGAGTTTTCGGCTGGAAAAGCCACATTCCTTACATTGATAACGCGGCGTGGTCTCCGAGAGCTTGCTGAGCGCCCGGCGAATCTTGTTCAAGGCCGCCGCCCGGTCTTGGCCACCGTTTTGCAGTTGGTTCAGGTCGACGAAGTCGGCCAGAGTCTGCTCATTAAGCATGTATTCCTCAACGCACTCGTCGATGATGCCAATGCCGCCGATATTGTTGACGATGGCGGTATACGCAACATCAGTCTTCACTTCGGGGTTTTTCTTCAGCATCGTTTTCAGGGCGCGTTCGAGTTCATGGAGCGAGCCCTCCCGCTCATGGATTTCCACGAGTTCGGGCAATGCTTCGGTAATTAAATAGGTGTGCTCGTCGAGCACGCGATGGAAAAGTCGCAAGGCCGTTTTGGTGTCATCCGTGTCGCGCGCAATCTCGGCCCTTGTCAAAGCACCCCGAAGCGTTCTCGGGCGCCCCGCCTGGGACTTCTTAACGAACTGGCGCGCGGCCGTGTAGTCGTTGTTGGACGCCGCCTCCTCCGCAAGCTCGCAATAGTAATGTGCGATCTCGAGCTCTAGAGACTTGCCACTGAGTGTCTCGAGCTGCTGACTGGAATCGATCGCCTTCTGCCACTCGTGTTCCTGTTCGTAGATACGGCATAACTTCTCGTACGCTTCAACCTGAAATCTGGAACCATCGGCAAGACGTCTGAAGATCTTCTCCGCTCTGTCGAGCAGCCCGGCCTTCAGGTAATCCTTGGCGAGCGAAAAAAGCGCCTGGTCACGTTGTTCCGCGGCGATATCGGGCCTGGCAATGATGTTCTGGTGAATACGAATGGCGCGGTCTACCTCTCCTCTTCGCCGAAACAGATTGCCGAGAGCGAAATGGGTTTCTATCGTCTTGTTATCGACGCGAACCATTTTAAGAAAGTGTTCCAGAGCCTGATCTGTCTGTTCGTTCAGGAGGAAGTTGAGGCCCTTCAGGTAGTCGATGTTCAACGGCGGCGGCGGCTCACTCTCATCGTTACGTTCATCGAAGCGACCTAATGCCCAACCTGCTGCGGCAAGCAGCAAGAAAAGTCCCGCTAGTAGAAATGTTGACTCAGTCGGCATCGACGATCGGCAGGTTTCTCAGAGTGTGGACTTCGGTCTCTGTATTGCGCAGCTGTTTACGCAGTTGCCGGCGTTCATTGACGATCCGCGCGGCAAAAATCGCTGTGCATAGCAGCCCGAACAGCCAGCCCATCACGAAGGTCACAGTGAATGCGAGGGGAATCGAGGACTCGACGGCACCGAAGGCCAGGTCGATCTCGACCAGGCCCGGGTTCAGTCGGGTAAAGACCAGCATGACCAGAAGTATGATCAAAAACAGAACCAGTGCGGCTATTCTATTAAACATGCGCCCGCTCCAATGCTGCCAGGGCACATCGGCTGCTGGCAGAAGAATCGGCAAAAACTAAGAATATGGTAACCGGATGGTGGAAAAAGGCCAGCCGAGGCCGGCTGCGTCGATTTGCGCTAATCAGCTCTTTATCGGGAATTCGCGGCTGGCATTGACGCGCTCGCGCAGGTCCTTGCCGGGCTTGAAGTGCGGTACGTATTTTCCGGAGAGTGCGACAGCCTCGCCGGTCTTCGGGTTGCGCCCGATCCGTGGCGGCCGAAAGTGCAGCGAAAAACTCCCGAAGCCCCGGATTTCAATGCGCTGGCCCTTTGCCAGGGAATCACTCATTAGATCCAGGAGATGCTTGACCGCCAATTCCACGTCTTTCGCCGGGAGATGCTTCTGCTTTCTGGCGATCATTTCGATGAGTTCTGATTTTGTCATAATACGCTTCGCTTATTGTTTCTGATGTTGTTCCGCGTAAGCTGCCGATTATAAAAGAAATATAGCCCGGACTGGGGGGTCCGGGCTAGTTTTTTTTTAACTATTTCGCTCCACCGGACATCTTTTCCTTCAGAAGCTCGCCAAGTGTCGTGCCAGACGAGCTGGCTTCAACCTCGGATTTGTAGCTGCTGACGGCTTCCTGCTCCTCATGGACTTCCTTGGCCTTGATGGACAGAGCCACACTACGATTTTTGCGATCGACATTGGTGAATTTGGCCTCGACTTCATCGCCAACCTTGATCATTGTGCGCGCATCTTCGACTCGTCCGCGGGCCAGTTCGGACGCTCGCAGATTACCGATGACACCATCGCCAAGATCGATGATAGCGCCTCGGGCATCCACTTCCGTGACAACACCTTTAACGACGGTGTTCTTCGGATGTTCTGCCAACCAGGCTGAAAACGGATCTTTGTCGAGCTGCTTGATACCCAGTGAAATTCTTTCGCGTTCACAATCGATGGCCAACACTGCGGCCTCGATTTCCTGACCTTTCTTGTAATTGCGGACGGCATCCTCACCGGCCAGGTCCCAGGAAATATCGGAGAGATGAACGAGGCCATCGATGCCACCGTCGAGGCCGATGAATATGCCAAAGTCAGTGATCGACTTGATCTGGCCGGTAACTTTGTCACCGCGATTGACGGTCGCTGAAAACTCGGCCCACGGGTTCGTCTGGCACTGTTTGATACCCAGTGAAATACGACGCCGCTCTTCATCTATCTCGATGACCATGACCTCGACTTCTTCGCCGACCTGTACGACTCGTGATGGATTGACGTTCTTGTTCGTCCAGTCCATTTCCGAGACGTGCACCAGGCCTTCGACGCCTTCTTCGATCTCAACGAAGCAACCGTAGTCGGCAACGTTGGTCACTTTGCCGAAGAGACGGGTATGCGGTGGGTATCGACGTCCAAGATCGTGCCATGGATCGTCGCCCAGTTGCTTGATGCCAAGCGATACACGCTGGCGTTCACGATCGAACTTGAGGATCTTGACGTCGATCTCATCGCCGACGTTAACCACCTCCGACGGATGCTTGACGCGTTTCCATGCCATATCCGTGATGTGTAGCAGGCCGTCGATGCCGCCGAGATCTACAAACGCGCCGTAATCGGTCAGGTTCTTGACGATGCCCTTGGCAGAACTTCCTTCCTGCAGGCTCTCAAGCAGCGCTTCGCGTTCGGCACTGTATTCCTGTTCCACGACAGCACGTCGGGACACCACGACATTATTGCGGTGTTGATCCAACTTGATGACCTTGAATTCGAGGCTCTTGCCCTCGAGGTAAGCCGGGTCGCGTACCGGCCGGACATCGACCAGCGAACCCGGCAGGAATGCACGAACACTGTCGATTTCAACCGTAAAACCGCCTTTGACGCGGCCATTGATAATGCCCTGAACGACTTCACCATCCTCGAACGCTTTTTCGAGTTCGATCCAGGTGCGTGCACGGATCGCTTTCTCGCGGGAAAGACGGGTCTCGCCGAATCCATCTTCAACGGCATCGAGAGCAACTTCGATCTCGTCGCCGACCGAGACGGTGGACTCACCTTTCTCGTCCTGAAACTGTTCAATTGGGATAACGGCCTCGGACTTGAGACCGGCGCTGACCATGACGACATCGTCATTTACTGCGATAACGACACCGGTGATGATGGTGCCTGGCTTTATCTGTTGACTGGCAAAACTTTCTTCAAATAATTCAGCAAAACTTTCAGACATAATTAAATAAACCAAGAGAATCGGTTTTTGATTCTCAACCCAAACGTCGTACCACTTCCTTCGATAGACGGTTACCAAAAATAAGAATCGGACCACCTTGTCCGATTCGCTGAGTACTACACTGTTCCTTTTTCGAGTTCAGCCACCCATTGCAAAACAATTTGGGTGACCTCTTCGATCGATTGCCCACTCGAGTCCAGTAATCTGGCATCGTCGGCAGGCTTTAACGGAGCCACTGTTCGCTCCGAATCCCGCCGGTCACGATCTTCGATGTCCCGCGAAAGGGCCGGAAGGCTAACATCAATACCTTTGTCTTTCAACTGCTTATGGCGCCTTATCGCCCGCTCTTCGGCACTGGCAGTTAGATAGACTTTGAGTACCGCATCGGGGAAAACCGTGCTTCCCATATCCCTGCCGTCGGCGACCAGACCAGGCTCCTGACGGAAGCCTTTTTGCAGGTCCATGAGCGCCGCGCGCACGCCCGGAAGTGAGGCAACGAAGGAGGCGAGTCGGCCACACTCCTCGGTCCGAACGTCGGCCGTTACGTCCTCGTCATCCAGGAAAATGCGCTCATTGCCACTTTGATCGGAGTCGAATCTGACCGAGAGCCCGGCAGCGAGTTCGGTCAGGGCATCTTCGCCTGCCTCCGTCATGCCGCGCTTCGCCGAGGCCAAACCGACCAGTCGGTATAAGGCCCCGCTATCGAGGAGGTGCCAGCCGAGTGCGTTGGCGACCTGGCGTGCAATCGTGCCCTTGCCGGAGCCTACCGGACCATCGATCGCGACAACGGGGCTCTTATTCATGTCTGCCTGGGTTGCTCTTTGCTTATGCTGACACCGAGCGAGCGCATCACATCCGAAAAACCCGGGAAAGAGGTGTCGACGGCGTCAATGTTGCGTACCCTCACCGCCGAATCCGCAATCGTTGCGGCGACTGCAAATGACATGGCGACACGGTGGTCGCCGAAACTGTCGATGATTGCTCCGCTGGGCTCACCGTAGTGAATCTCAACGGCATCTTCGGATTCGTCGATCTTGATGCCCATCTGCCGCAGCCCGGTCGCCATCGCACTGATGCGATCGCTTTCCTTTACCCTTAACTCACCGATGCCGCTAAAGCGGGTACTGCCGACGGCGTTGGCGGCGGCAACGAATAATACCGGAAACTCGTCAATCGCCAGTGATACGAGTGACGGATCGACGCTGATGCCATGCAGCACAGAAGATTTGACACGAATGTCTGCGACCGGCTCTTCACCGAAGAGTTGCGGATTTTCGATGCTGATGTCACCGCCCATTTCCCTGAGCACTTCTATAACGCCGGTTCGGGTGGGGTTGACTCCGACTTTGCTGATCAGCACTTCGGCGTCTTTCGCAATCAGTGCGGCCAGGATCATGAATGCTGCAGACGAGAGATCGGCCGGCACTTGAATGCTCGCCGCCTCGAGCCGGCCAGTCGCCTGAAGCCGAATGTGGCCAGCGTCGCCTGAGACAGCTGCTCCCATGGCTCTCAACATTCTTTCGGTATGGTCCCGCGTGACAGTTCGTTCGATGACGACTGTCTCCCCTTTCGCGTATAGGCCGGCGAGCAATATTGCGGATTTGACCTGCGCGCTTGCCACCGGCAGCGTGTAGTGAATCCCCTTCAGCACCCGGCCACCGTGAACAAAAAGTGGCGGATTTCCATCGTCACTGTCTAGCGCAGCTCCCATTTGAGACAGCGGCTCGATGATCCTGTGCATGGGTCGCGACGATAATGAAGCATCGCCTGTCAGTGTGCAGTCGAAATCCTGACCGCAAAGCAGACCCGTCAGCAGCCGCATGCCAGTTCCGGAATTGCCGAGATTCAATGCCTTGTCGGGCTTGCTCAGCCCATTCAGGCCGACCCCGTCTATTCTGACGGTCGTAGCATCGTCGTCGCGACTGATGAAGACACCAAGCGCATTCAGCGAAGCAAGCGTGGCCAGACAGTCGTCTCCCGCCAGAAATCCTTCGACCACGGTTTGGCCGTCGGCAACTGCACCCAGTAGCAGAGCACGGTGAGATATTGATTTGTCGCCGGGTACGGTGACCGTACCACCCTTCAGATCACTGGGCAGAACAAGAAAATCCAAGCGGCGACCTCTGTGCGCGTCAGTCGAGCGCCGTCGGATAGGCGCCGACCACCCGGAACAACGTACAACGCTTTTCGAGTTCTTCGAGAGCATCAGCGAGAGGGGTTTCCTGCGCGTGACCGTCGACGTCGATAAAGAACACGTATTCCCAGTTCTTTCGTCTGGACGGCCGGGACTCGATAAACGTCAGGTTCACGCCGTGAGTTGCGAGCGGTTGCAGCAGCTCGTGCAGAACACCTGCCCCTTCGGTATGGCTTGCAGATACGAGTATTGTTGTTTTGTCCTTGCCACTCGGGGTCAATAGCTTGCGTCCGATAACAAGAAAACGCGTCGCATTGTCGGCTCGATCCTCAATGTTATTGACGAGGATCTTGAGGTCATAGACCTCCGCCGCCACGTCGCCGCCGATTGCGGCCGTGCCACCTTCGTCCCTGGCACGTCTTGCTCCGGCGGCGTTGCTGCTGACACCGATCAACTCGACATGCGGCAGGTATTCACGCAGCCATCCTCTGCATTGCGCGAGCGCCTGTTCGTGCGCGCAAATGCGTTCGATCGACTCGAGTGATGCCATGCGACCAATCAGATGCTGTTCGATGCGCAGCTCGATTTCGCCACCGATTTTGAGTGGCGACGTCAGGAACATATCGAGCGTGTTATTGACCGTTCCTTCGGTGGAGTTCTCGATAGGAACCACACCAAAATCTGCGGCGCCGTTCTCCACCTCCTGAAACACCTCATCGATGGTGCCGAACGGCAAGGCTCGCACGGAATGACCGAAATGCTTGTACACGGCAGATTGTGTGAACGTTCCCTCCGGACCGAGGAAACCGATCTTCAGCGGCTCCTGCTGAGCAAGGCAGGCCGACATGATCTCGCGGAAAAGGCGCAGCATTTCTTCGTCACGCAGCGGGCCCTCATTGCGTTCGAGCACGGCGCGTAATACCTCGGCCTCGCGTTCGGGCCGGTAATAATCGACGGCCTTGGCGAGCTCTCCCTTGGAGATGCCGATTTGCTGTGCAAATTCCGCGCGCTCGTTGATCAGCGACTGAATCTGCCGGTCGATCTCGTCGATGCGCTCGCGCACATCCGAGATGTCCGGTTTCGGAGCTTTGCTCGCCTTAGCCATACCTTGTGCTCGTAAGTCCTAGCTCTTGCTCAGGATAAAGGCTTGCCGAGATTTCGCAATGCCAGAACGCCCTTGATGTCACGCAAGGCATTCAGAGTCTTCTCGGCTACCTCGCCATCCAGATCGACAACTGTATACGCGACCTCGCCGAGGGACTTGTTCAGCAGGTCCTCGATGTTGAGGCCGGCTGCGGCAAGGCAGGTCGATATCTGACCGACCATATTAGGCACGTTCGCATTGGCGATGGTGATTCGCCACGCGTCTGACCGCGGCATGATCGTCTCCGGAAAATTCACCGAGTGGCGGATATTGCCGTTTTCGAGGTAGTCCTTGACGTTTTCGGCGATCATGACCGCGCAATTCTCCTCAGCCTCGACCGTTGATGCGCCCAGGTGCGGCAGCGCGGTGGCATTTGGATGAGCGACAAGTTCGGCGGTAGGAAAGTCACATACATAGGAGCGCAGGTGACCACTGTCGAGCGCCTCGATAACAGCTTCGTTGTCCACGACGCCGCCCCGAGCAAAGTTGATCAACACACCACGCGGCCGCATCAGCGCCAGGCGCTCACGATTGACCAGTCCGCGCGTGTCGTCGATGAGCGGCACATGCACGGACACGGCGTCAGATTTCTTGAACAGGGCATCCAGCGTTTCAGTTTGCTCGACACCCGACGACAACTGCCAGGCGCGACGAACCGTGATCTGCGGATCGAAGCCAGCCACTTTCATGCCCAACGCCAACGCAGCATTGGCGACTTCGACGCCGACTGAACCGAGCCCAACGACACCCAGGGTTCGCCCTGGCAACTCGAAGCCCACAAATTGTTTTTTTCCGGCCTCGACTTTGGCATCAAGTTCATCGCCGGTGACCTGGAGTTCCTGTACATAGTCCCAGGCCGCGCAGATGTTCCTCGCGGCAATCAGCAAACCGGCGATTGCCAGTTCCTTCACGGCATTCGAATTCGCTCCGGGCGCATTGAAAACCGGGATGCCGCATTCGGTGAGCTTGTCTATTGGGATGTTGTTTACGCCGGCACCTGCACGACCGACGACGGCAACGGACTCCGGAATATCCATGTCATGCATATTCTGCGAGCGCAGGATAATTGCATCAGGATGCGCAATTTCCGAGGCGACCTCATATCGCCGACGTGGCAGTCTTCGCAAGCCGGCCACTGCGATATTATTCAATGTGAGTATCTTGAACATCAGAATTGTTGCGCCATTTTTTTATCCGTTCACTTTTTCGAACTCTCGCATAAAATCGATCAGAGCGTCCACGCCGTCTTGTGGCATGGCGTTGTAGATCGATGCCCGCATGCCGCCGACAGAGCGGTGACCTTTGAGGTTTTTGAGGCCGGCAATGTCTGCCTCGGCGAGAAATTTCTGATCCATATCGGCATCCCGCAAAACAAACAGCACATTCATCCAGGAGCGAGCGTCAGGCTGCACCGGATTGCTATAAAAGGCAGACTCATCAATCGCTTCGTAAAGACTTGCCGCCTTGCGCTGGTTAATTTCGCCGATTGCCGCCAGCCCGCCTCGCGTTTTCAGGTACTCGAACACCAGCCCAGCGGCATACCACGCAAACGTTGGCGGCGTATTTGTCATCGACCCGGAATCGGCATAAGCCTTGTAAGTCATCAACGTCGGTGCATCGGCCCGTCGTCGGTCCAACAGCGCATTGCGTACGATGACCAGCGTGATGCCTGCCGGGCCGATATTTTTTTGCGCGCCTGCGTATATGACACCGAAACGACTGACGTCGATGGGTCGTGACAAAATCGTGCTCGACATGTCCGCAACCAGAGGCACGTCAGCCGAGTCCGGGATGAAGTGAAATTCAACGCCGCCGATTGTTTCGTTTGGCGTGTAATGCAGATAGGCAGCGTCATCGCTTTTTCGCCATTCGCCTTGCGGCGGGATATGGCAAAAATTGCTGTCGCTACTGTCCGCTGCAACGTTGACGTTGCAAAACCTGGACGCCTCGCCGATCGCTTTCTTCGACCAACTGCCGGTCTGTACGTAGTCGGCAGTGTCGCCAGACTGCGAAAGATTGAGCGGCGCCATCGCAAATTGCATCGTCGCACCGCCTTGCATGAACAAGACGCTGTAGTCGTCGGGCACTGCAAGCAGATCACGCAGGTCCTGTTCGGCTTTTTCCGCAACTTCCATGAATGCCTTGCCACGGTGACTCACTTCCATGACAGACATGCCACTGCCGTTCCAGTCCGGAATATCCTCGCGGATCTTTTCGAGCACCTCGAGTGGAAGTGCGGCCGGTCCGGGGCTGAAATTGTAGACGCGAGACATGACGATGGGATCTTTGCAGGGCAACGGTCGGGTGACGGGGACTTCGGGCAAGTGTATCGCTAAATACCTGATTGTAAAGGTCTTTTACTCTTCCTCGCCCTCGATGGATTCAATTCTCGCCAGACCAACGAGGCGTTGACCCGCTTTGACACGGATCAGCCTAACCCCCTGGGTGTTGCGGCCAATGATGGAGATATCGCTGACCGGCGTACGAATCAGCGTGCCGCTCGAACTGATTAGCATGATCTCGTCATCATCCCTGACCTGCAGCGCGCCGACCGTCCTGCCATTTCTTTCCGAGGTCTGGATGGCGATAACGCCCTGACCGCCTCGACCCTGAATGGGGAATTCATCGACAGAGGTGCGTTTCCCGTAGCCGTTTGCGGTTGCCGACAGAATTAATCCCTCGGCAACAACGGACAACGCGATCACTTCATGTCCCGGTGAAAGTTTTATGCCTCTTACGCCAGCCGCGCCACGACCCATTGGCCTTACGTCCTCTTCCTTGAAGCGAATAGCCTTGCCGCTGCTTGCAACAAGGATAATCTCACGCTCGCCGTCGGTAATCGCCACGTCGACGAGTTTGTCGTCATTCCTGAGATCTATCGCAATGATGCCGCTGGCACGTGGTCGCGAGAACAGACTCAATGGTGTTTTCTTCACGGTGCCGTGACTGGTCGCCATGAACACGAAGTTGTCCGCTTCGAACTTCTTGGTCGGCAACACAGCGTTGATTCTCTCGCCCTCTTCCAGCGGCAGAAGATTCACGATTGGCTTGCCACGCGATCCGCGGCTTGCCTGTGGCACGCGATAGACCTTGAGCCAGTACATCTTGCCGCGGCTCGAGAAACACAAAAGCGTGTCGTGCGTGTTCGCCACGAACAGCTTGTCGATGAAATCCTCATCCTTGACCTTGGCTGCCGAGCGGCCGCGGCCACCACGTCGCTGTGCCTGGTAGGCGCCGACCGGCTGTGCCTTGGCGTAGCCGCCATGAGATAGGGTCACGACGACTTCTTCCTGCGGAATCAGGTCTTCGTCACTCAGATCGGTATGGTCCGCAACGATTTCGGTGCGACGCTCATCGCCGAACGCGTCACGGACTTCATGTAACTCCTCGCGGATCACCCGCAGCAGTTCGTCGGCATCGGCGAGTACGTTAGAAAATACTTTAATTTTCTTCAATATATCTCTGTATTCATTTAGTATTTTCTCTTGTTCCAGGCCGGTCAACCGGTGCAGGCGGAGATCGAGAATCGCCTGAGCCTGGATCTCCGACAGGTGGTACACGCCGTCGATCAGCCCGAATCCTTCTTCGAGCGCGTCCGGCCGGGTATCGGTCTTGCCGGCTTTCTTGAGCATGCCGGTCACCGCACCAGGCGACCAGGTCTTCGCTATCAGGGCGATTTTGGCGTCTGCCGGCGATTTTGAGCCCTTGATCAGGGCAATGACTTTATCGATGTTGGCCAGCGCCACAGACTGACCCTCTAGCACATGCGCCCTGTCCCTGGCCTTCCTCAGGTCGTATATCGTTCTCCGGGTGACAATCTCGCGCCGGTGCGACAGAAACGCCTCCAGGATCTGCTTCAGGTTCAGGAGTTTCGGCTGCCCATCGAGCAGCGCCACCATGTTGATGCCGAACACGCTCTGCAGAGGCGTGTGCTTGTACAGATTATTCAGCACTACGTCGGTGAGCTCGCCGCGCCGCAGCTCGATAACGATGCGCATACCATCCTTATCGGACTCGTCGCGAAGCTCGCTGATGCCCTCCAAGCGTTTCTCACGGACGAGATCGGCGATTTTTTCGATCAGCCGGGCTTTATTGACCTGGTAAGGCAGCTCGGTGACGATGATCGCCTCGCGGCCGCGCTTGTCGAGTGGCTCGATACTGGTGCGTGCCCGGATATGAACCCGGCCTCGCCCGGTCTTGTATGCGGAATAAATGCCCTGCGCGCCATTGATAATGCCCGCGGTTGGGAAGTCCGGGCCCGGCACGTATTCCATGAGTCCGGGAATATCGATTGATGGATTTTCGATCAGGGCAAGGCTGGCGTTGACGATCTCAGTCAGATTGTGCGGCGGAATATTGGTTGCCATGCCGACGGCAATGCCGGACGAACCGTTGACCAGCAGGTTTGGTATCCGCGTCGGCATGACGGACGGTTCGGACTCGGAGCCATCGTAATTCTCGACGAAATTGACCGTTTCCCTGTCGATATCGGCCAGGATTTCGTGGGCGATACGAGACATCCTGACTTCGGTGTAACGCATGGCGGCCGGCGCATCGCCATCGACGGAACCGAAGTTGCCCTGCCCGTCTACCAGCAAATACCGCATCGAGAACGGCTGGGCCATGCGCACGATGGCGTCGTAAACGGCCGTATCGCCATGCGGGTGGTATTTGCCGATCACGTCGCCGACGACGCGAGCGGACTTCTTGTAGGACTTGTTGTAGTCGTTGCCAAGTTCGCGCATCGCGTGCAGTACACGCCGATGTACGGGCTTCAGCCCGTCCCGAACGTCCGGCAAGGCGCGCCCGACGATGACGCTCATCGCGTAATCGAGATAGGACTGCTGCATCTCGTCTTCGAGGCTTACAGACAGAATTTCGCGTGCAACTTCAGCCATACGTATTCAAA
>CAYLSX010000027.1:0-19952 GCA_964386685.1 uncultured Woeseiaceae bacterium
CAGCGCGTTCGGATTGCTCTTCATATTGGCCTGGTTGGGTTTCGTTCTCTGGGAAGCGCTTAGAATAGTCAGTTAGAATGGATCCAAAGAATAAAAATCTCCTAATAGACTATGGGAGTCCACAAAATGAAAAGAGCACGATCGGTAGATGAATATATCGCAGACGCTAGTTCTTGGCACGATGAGCTGAAACGCCTTCGGGCAATCCTGCAATCGACCGAGCTCGAAGAAGACGTAAAGTGGGGAGGTCCTTGCTACACCTACAACGGCAAGAATGTCGTCGGTATGGCGGGATTCAAGTCCTATTTCGGTCTGTGGTTTCATCAGGGCGCACTGCTCAGGGACCAGAGGAGAGTGCTGATGAACGCACAGGAGGGAACAACGAAAGCCTTGCGCCAATGGCGCATGCTGACAGCAAAAGATATCAAGCCGACGATTATCAAGAGCTACGTACGGGAGGCCATCAAACTTGCAGAAGAAGGCAAGCAAATCGCCCCCGCACGCAAGAAACCGCTGGTCGTTCCTGCCGAACTCAAAGTAGCGCTGGGCGCTCACAGGCAAGCCGGCGAAAAATTCAAAAACATGCGGCTGGGGCTGCAAAGAGAATATGCAGATTACATCACTGACGCGAAACGCGACGACACCAAGCTGCGACGGCTGGAAAAGATCATGCCGATGATCAAGGCCGGGTCCGGGCTACACGATAAATACCGCCAATGAATGCCGATGATTTAGCGGGCTTTGCAAAGCGCTATACGGCGGCCTGGTGTAGTCAAGATGCTGCCAGTGTCGCGGCGTTTTATTCAGAATATGGTTCGCTGACGCTGAACGAAGGCGTTCCGGCGATCGGGCAGGAGGCGATCACCGATGTTGCGCAGTCGTTCATGACAACGTTCCCCGACCTCGAAGTGCGCATGGATCAACTGGACGTTTCCGCCGACCACATCAAATATATCTGGATCTTGACGGGAACCAACGATGGTCCGGACGGAACCGGCAACGAGGTCCACATCAGCGGGTTCGAGGAGTGGATCATTGACGAGGACGGCCTCATCGCCGAATCGAGGGGTCACTTCGACAACGAGGAGTACCAGCGGCAACTCGAACACGGTGTCGAAGAGAGTGACAAGCAAGGAGGAGGCGAATGAACTGGGCAGCAATCGGTGCAGTGGGTGAGCTTGTCGGTGGAATCGCTGTTATTGGCACGCTGATCTATCTGGCCACGCAAATCCGGCAAAACACCAAAATCAACGCGTCCGCCATTCGGCAGAGTTTCTACGACTACACGACGCGGCAAATGCTGTACGGAACCGACGACACCGAGTTCAATGAGGTGCTTGCCAAGGCCGGCATGACAGACGAAGAATTGACTCAGGGTGACAGGGTCAGAATTTTGCGACTGTTTCAGGCCGTATTCGTGGGCTACCAGGGCGCCTACTTTCAGCATCGAAACAAAGCACTCAGTGACGACGACTGGCAAATGTGCAGAGCGTTACTTCGCTCCTACTGGGTTCTTCCGGGGAAACATATGGCATGGCAGTGGGAGCAGTTCAAGGCTGGCGGTTTTCTGGATGAGGGTTTTGTCGAGGAATGCCACAAGCTCGAGCAAGAAGCACAGCAATATGTGCGTGCGTTGGAAGAAAAAAACCTGCAATTCCGACAGGACAAGAGCTAGAACCAGAGGCCCGGGCATTGATGTGTTTGCGGGAGAAAGGCAGCCGATAGCTGTGCGATAATTGCCCGCTGAGATAAATCGGGTGGGGAGTTGTCGTGAGAACATCTTTCGTACTGTGCCTTGCTGGCGTATTTTTTTTGACGATCGGCTTAAATTCGGGTTGCGCGCCAGAGACGGCGGAGAGCCCGGCCACGGTGGGCGGAGCAGCGGATGCCAGTGCGATTGCACAGGTCGAGCCGCGCCCGGATGTATATGCCGAATTCACGCTGACAGCGGACCTTTCCCATCTGAGCGACAATCAGCGTGAGATGGTAGGCCTGCTGATCGAGGCCTCACAAATAATGGATGACCTGTACTGGCGCCAGGCTTATGGCGACGACTATCAGGAATGGCTCGCGTCGATCGGCGTTGCCGACGAACGACGATTCGCGGAACTCAACTACGGACCCTGGGACCGCCTGGACGGTGACAAGCCGTTCATGGACGGGGTCGGCGACAAGCCGTTGGGCGCCAACTTCTATCCGACTGATATGAGCATGGAAGAGTTCGAGGCGGCGGATCTGGCAGGGAAGTCGGATCTTTACACGCTGCTGCGTCGCGACGAGGAAGGGGGCCTGGTCGTCGTGCCCTATCACGTTGCCTATGCTGAAGAATTGGGCAAAGCGGCCGAGCTTTTGCGACGGGCCTCGGCGCTGGCGGAACACGAGGGATTTGCGAACTATCTAAGGGCCAGGTCGGACACGCTGGTGACCGACGACTATCAATCCAGCGACCTGATCTGGATGGACGTCAAGACCAACCCGATCGACGTCGTTATCGGTGCCATCGAGCAATACGAAGACAGGCTTAACGGATACAAAACGGCGTACTCGTCCTATGTGCTCATCAAAGATCGTGACTGGAGCGAGCGCCTGGCAAGATTCGCTGATTTCCTGCCCGAGCTGCAACGCGGCATGCCCGTTCCCGACGCTTATAAAAAGGAGTCGCCGGGCACCGATTCGGACCTCAACGCCTATGACGTCGTCTATTACGCCGGCCACAGCAATTCTGGGGGGAAAACCATCGCGATAAATCTGCCTAACGACGAAGAGGTGCAATTACAGAAAGGCACCCGCCGACTACAACTCAAGAACTCGATACAGGCGAAGTTCGAGAAAATCCTCGGGCCAATCGCCGATGAGCTCATTGACGACTCGCAGCGGCAACACGTCAATTTCGAGGCCTTTTTTGCTAACACGATGTTTCACGAAGTCGCGCACGGACTGGGTGTCAAGAACACGATCAACGGCAAGGGAACGGTAAGAGAGTCCTTGCGCGATGTTTATTCCGCCATGGAAGAAGGCAAGGCAGACGTGCTGGGTCTCTATATGATTTCCGCGCTTCACGAGGCCGGAGAACTTGGTGAGATCGATCTTCGCGATAACTACGTTTCATTCGTCGCCAGCATTTTTCGCTCGATACGCTTCGGCGCGAGCAGCGCGCACGGTAAGGCGAACATGGTGCGATTTACTTTCTTCGTCGAGCAGGGCGCGATTAGTCGCGACCCCGAGTCCGGAAAGTACAGCGTCGATTACGATCGCATGCAGTCCGCGATGGCGGCTTTGTCCGAAGTATTGCTTACCCTGCAGGGTAACGGCGACTACGACGGCGCTTCGGAACTACTGGCGACGAAAGGTGTCATTTCAGAGGAGTTGCAAGCAGATCTCGACAGGTTGACGAGTGCAAACATCCCGGTCGATATCGTATTCAACCAGGGCGTTGCGGAATTGGGACTCGAATAAAACAAGCCTTCCACCAATTACCAGGACAAATATTATGAGGACTCATTTGAGAGCCGCAGTGTTGTTGCTGTTTTGCATTGGCGGCCTGGTTGCATGCAGCCAGACCGACGACAGTGTCGTCGAAGCGGCGAAGGAGCCATGGGCAGAATTCGCCGCGAATGCGGTTGCCGAATATTACCGGCGCAATCCCGAAAGTGCTGTCGACGCGGGTCTGCATCAATACGACGGGGTGATCAGAGACTTGAGCCCTGAATCTGTAGCCGACTATCTCGCCTGGGTAAGGCAAATAAGAAGCGAGGCGGGGTCCTACAACGATCTCGAGGGCATGGATGCATTCGAGCGCGACTACTTCGTGGCTTCGATGAATGAGGAAGAATTCAATTTCGACACGGCCGACTATCTCGCCACAAATCCCGCGGCTTATGCCGGTTTGCTCAGTTTCAGCGTCTATATCGACCGCGAGTACGCACCACTGGATGAACGGATGCGCGGATTCACAAATTATATCGCTCAGTTCCCGACATACTTCGAAACGATGCAGTCAAATCTGCGTCCACCGCTGGCGAGTCCCTTTATCGAGACGAGCCTGGCGAGGCTTGGCGGTTTGGTCACATACCTGGAAACGACTGTGCCCGAGATCTTTTCGAGCGTAGAGGACGAGGCGCTGCAAGCAGAATTTACGACGGCAAATGCAGCGGCAATTGAATCATTAAAAGGAACAGTCGCCTGGCTCCAGGGATTGCGTGACACTGCTCACGACGATTTTGCGCTGGGCGCGGAGCGATTTCTTGAAATGCTGCGCGCTAAGGAAGGCGTAGATATTACGCTGGAAGAGCTGAAGGCTGCCGGCGAACGCGATCTCGAACGTAATTTGCACATTCTGGGCAAGGCTTGTACTGAACTCGCGCCAGGAAAGAGCCTCAACGAGTGCGTGCAGCAAGTACAGGACCAAAAACCGGAGGGAGGCGCGGTTGCCGGCGCCCGTCGCCAGTTGCCGGGCTTACGCAAGTTTCTGGAAGAGCAAGAACTGGTCACGATACCTGGAACGGAAGAGGCGTTGGTCGACGAGGCGCCACCGCATCGCCGTACAAATGCTGCCTACATAAATATTCCAGGTCCGTACGAAGTCGGCATGCCATCGACCTACTTCATCGCGCCGCCAGACCCGAGTTGGTCGGAAGAGGACCAGCTTGCCTATATACCGGGTGAGTTGGATCTGTTGTTTACGACTGTGCATGAGGTCTGGCCCGGACACTTTCTGCAATTCCTGCACGCGAATCGTGCAAAAAACAACATTGGACAGCACTTCGGTGCTTACACATTCAGCGAGGGCTGGGCGCACTACACTGAAGAAATGATGGCAGACGCGGGGCTCGACGAGGGACGGCCGGATATTCGCATCGGGCAGTTGCTGAACGCTTTGCTTCGCAACGTTAGATATCTATCTGCTATCGGACTGCATGCCGAAGGAATGACCGTCGAGGAGAGCCACAAGCTGTTCGAGGAGAAGGCGTTCTCAGCTTATGGCACCGCCGCGCAGCAGTCGCTCCGAGGCACTTACGACCCGGGATATCTGAATTACACACTCGGAAAACTGATGATTCGGAAACTGCGTGAGGACTGGACCAAAGGCCGCGGCGGCCGTGAGGCCTGGGGTCAATATCACGATCAGTTCCTGAGCTATGGCTACCCGCCCATCCCGCTGGTTCGGCAACAAATGCTCGGCGATGAATACGACGGAGACGCAGCACTTCTGCCGCATTAAAAGTCTTGCGCTATTGAAGGTCTCTCTTGTCGAGTCGGCCAAACCGCTTGCCGAAGAGCGACGTCAGGTATAGAGACTGGCGGGTTTCGTATACACCCGTCAGCGCCGGGAATGTAATCCTCGTGTCCTGCAGGTTCATGAGCACCTGACCGTCGCCGTTAATCGCAATGACGTGAGAGGAGGGCAGCGCTTTAGGTCTGAAGCTTGCGGGCAAGCGTTGCACGACTTTTCTGAGAAAGGGCGAGTCCGACAGGTCGTCCAGAATGTCGACGCGGGGTGCCACGAGACCGATCCAGAACTTTCCGTTAATGCCATTGTTCACGTTGTCGGGAAATCCCGGCAAGTTGTCGAGAATGATTTCGCTATTGCCGGCATTCGGGCCCTCAAGCCAATGCTTCAGGATGCGATAGTGTCCGGTCTCGACGACGAGCAGGTATTGCTGATCTTCGCTGATGGCGACGCCATTGGCGAAGTTCAGGCCCTCCATTATTACTCTGGCTTGTTTCGTGGCAGGCGAATATTCGAAGACTCGGCCGTGTCCGCCGTGCTCAAGAATATCGAGCAGACTCGCTTCGTACGACCCGCCTGAATTGACCGGATCGAATTTGCTGCTGGCGTCAGAGAAAAACACCCTGCCGTCGTCTGCGACGGCGAGATCGTCCGCATAGTGAATGGGTTCGCCGTCGAATTCGTTCACCAGTGTTTCAATGCTGCCATCCGGGCCGACTCTTTGCAGTCCGAGAGGCGCGTTGGCGACGTACAGGTATCCGTCGCTGCCAAACTCCAGGCCCAAGGGTCTGCCGCCGACTTCGGCGAAGACCTCAAATTCCGGCTGCCTTCCACGCTGACGAATGATGTGGCCATTTTTGGTCGACACGTAGAGGTAACCGTCGCTGCCACCGGCGATATCTTCCGGGCCATCAAAATCGCCGATGCTTACCGGTTTCGCCAGGCTTAGCCTGTCGTTAGGTGCGAAAGGGTCGACGAGTCCGCGGAATTGCGGTGCGTCCCAGGCAAGCGGTGATACCGGTACCGGCCAGAGAAGCAGGTAGAGCAGCAACAGTGCGAGAAGCGACAAAATTGCAGCGAAGAGCGATTTCATGGCGCAGGGAGCTAGTTTTTGCCAATCATCCGTAGGAATTCATCGCGCGTACGAGCGTCTTTCCTGAAAGAGCCCAGCATCTGGCTAGTGACCATCGAAACATCCAACTTGTGAATGCCGCGTGTAGTCATGCATTGGTGTGAGGCGTCAATAACAACGCCGACACCTTTGGGTTTCAAGACGTCCTGTATGCAATTGGCGATCTGCGCGGTCATTTTTTCCTGGACCTGAAAGCGTCTGGCGAACGCTTCCACGACCCGGGCAAGTTTGCTGATGCCGACAACCTTGTTGTTCGGCAAATAGCCGACATGCGCTTTGCCGATGATCGGCGCCATATGATGTTCGCAATGTGACTCGAATGAGATGTCTCTGAGGACAATCATCTCGTCGTAGCCATCGACTTCCTTGAAGGTCCGTTGCAGATAACCGACCGGGTCTTCGTGGTAGCCCCTGAACCAGTCTTCATAGGCCTGCGCCACCCGTTTCGGCGTATCGGTCAGGCCTTCACGCGACGGATCCTCTCCTGCCCAGCGAAGTAGTGTATGAACGGCATCCTCAGCTTCCTTTCTGCTCGGCCGCTCCAGACTCTTGGCTGGTATTCTGCTTATTTTCTTGCCCACTGTATTGTGCACCGTAGATGATTAGCTTATCGATACTACCGACAACGGTCACAGCTCGTCTATGGATTTCGGCCAATCCTTCTTTAGAAGTCGGGACAAAGACCGATCGGCGAGGATTTTGCCGCCCGTCTGGCACTTGGCACAGTAATTAGTCTCATTACTCTTATAACGGATTCTTTGAACCTTGTTGCCGCAGTCCGGACAGGGTTCGCCGAATTTACCGTGTACAGCCATGCCCTCTTTAAAGGCCGTGACCTTTTTCGGAAAGTCGTCGGGCGATTCCAGTCTTAGACGCTGCGACCAGTCGTTCAGCACAGTCTGCGTTGCATCGAATAGTCTTTGTCTTTCCTGGGCATCCAGCCTGTGTGTCAGTTTTACCGGTGACAGCTTCGCCGCGTGCAATATCTCGTCGGAGTATGCGTTGCCGATGCCACTGAAAAGGCGGGGATCGGTTAAAGCACGTTTCAGCGTGTGATTGCCACGGCTCAGACGATCCGAGAAATCGTCGAGCTGACAGCGCAGCGGCTCCAGCCCGCCGGGATCGTGTTCCTTGAGGCTGTTCTCGCCATCAAGCAGGTAGAGCGACGCTCTCTTTTTTGTGCCGGCCTCGGTTACCAGAAGGGTTCCGCCGGGAAAATCGAATGCAGCGAGTTGCTGCCTGGCTTTGAGGGCTACCGGCTGTTCTCGCCACTGCAACCGTCCGGCCACCATTAAATGAATAAGTAGCCACAGGTCGCCCTCGAGCCCAATCGCTATGCGCTTACCAATACGGCGTAGTGACTTGACCCTCTTGTTTTCTGCGCTGTTTAAGGGCGGCTCGAAGCTTCGAACAAAAAAGGGATTGCCGATGCGAATGTGCTGGAGCGTCCGGCCGCGGATTCGTTCGCCCAGTCTCTCGATATATAGATCTATATCCGGTAGCTCAGGCAGATTCAGCGTCCTGCATAGTTTGAATGCCGACGGGGCAGGTGACGCCCGTACCGCCAATGCCACAATAGCCGCCAGGGTTCCTGGCAAGATACTGCTGGTGATAATCCTCGGCGTAATAGAAGTCATCGAGCGGCAAAATCTCGGTTGTTATGGGGCCATGACCGGCTGCGTTTAGTTCTGTCTGATAAGCGTCCTGAGACTGTCGTGCCAAGGACGTCTGCTCATCGGATTTCGTGAATATGGCAGATCGATATTGAGTACCGACATCATTGCCCTGGCGCATGCCCTGTGTCGGATCATGGCCTTCCCAGAAGATCTTCAGCAATTCCTCGTAGCTGATTTGGGCAGGATCAAAAACCACCAAAACCACTTCGGTATGGCCGGTGAAGCCGCCGCAGACTTCCTGATAGTCGGGATTTGGCGTAAGACCACCCGCGTAGCCGACTGCGGTCGTGAATACTCCAGGCGTTTGCCAGAAAATTTTCTCGACGCCCCAAAAGCAGCCCATCGCAAATACTGCCTGTTCCAGATTTTCGGCAAATGGTCCCGTGAGCGGATTGCCGTTCACGAAATGGGTCTCCGGTATCCGCATTGGCTGGTCTCGTCCCGGCAATGCTTCCTCCTGATCAGGCAACGTCGTTTTCTTATCTCTGGCAAACATAACTCGTCTCTGTCATTCAGTGTAGCGTGTGGCTGCTATCGTTGGCGTCCGCCTGGTTGTGGGCCGACGAGCGGCTCGATACTGCCTGGTACCGGCCGCCGCGTCGCGGTTTTCGCACGATTCCATCAATGCTGCGGAAATGAACCGGGACCGAATGAAATTTTCCCCACGCGGCGGCGCGATAGACGCCGAAATGCAGGTGCGGCAACGCGGAGTTTCCTGTGTCGCCGGACAGGCCGATCTTTTGACCCGCGACCACCCTGTCGCCCAATTCAACCAGCGCACCGTTCTTCTGCAGGTGATAGTACTCGCCGGTTGTCCAGTCGTCGTGCAATATGACAATGTAATTGGCGTATTTGCCACAGCCGTCCCGCCAGCAGCCCCTCGAATGCGATTCTTCCATCTTCACCACGACACCGCCGCGGGCAGCATGTACAGGCGTTCCCTCACGCATCTTGAAATCGACGGTATATTCCTCGGGCCCGGTGTGGCTCAGTCGGGATCCGTAGCCTTGTAACACGTAGTAGCTTTTGCCGACCGCGTAGGGAAGGCGATATAACAAACGGTCGTCGTGCTTTGCGTGAATGCTGCCAATCGTGGATGCGCAATCGAATCCATATCGCGATTTTTTCTCCGAACCAGTCTCGCTCAGCACCATGAATAGCTGAGACTCGTTTGGTGCGACGGTCTCGGTCACGGTTCTGGGCCGGTCAGCTTCCATATATCTGGTCCAGACCTGCAATGTAATCGTAATAGGTACATCACTGGAGTTAACAGCGCGCAACTCTATGGTCCCATCATCTTTGATCGTCTGGATCTCGAATCGATCCTGACTACACCGGGCTTCCGATAGTGCGGGTGCGGCCATCGATATGACACAGAAAAGAATAAGCAAGCGCAAGCTATGCAGCGAGTGGTTTTTACCGTTTGCTTTACTATTCATTGCGTGGAAATCAGCGCAGGACACTAATCGCCGGCATCCGCGACTTCTTCTTCGTCCTTGGCGGCAGCCGCTTCGGGCGCCTCTTCCTGCTCAACTGGCTCCAGGTCGGATTCCCGGTAAAAGAATTCATGGGTATACGTCATGTTCTGGGTTTCAACGACGTTTCGATCCTCCAGTCGCGGTCTGTATATCAATCGCCGCATTTCCCGCAGCACCTTCTTTTCCATATCTTTCAGGCCACCGGGGTGGGATTCGATAATTTCGAAGTTTCTGGCCCGACCGCTTGTATTGATCATGAATTTGGTAACGATCTTTCCCTTCAGGAATTCCTCTTCTTCGTCCACCGGCTCATTTTTCGAGTCAATGCCGTGGTACTTCGGTGGGTAAATGCCCTGCAGCAGAACCGCTGATTCCAGATGGTTGTATCGATTCATCAGTCGCGACTCATCCTCGGACAAGAGATCCCAGGTGTCTTGATAGGCCCTGTGACCCTTACCTGCTTTGCCCGTAAACGTATAAAAATCGGCAAGCGCGAGATAGGTATTCTCCTTGGCCGTCCAGGTGGCATCAGGGTGCGTTTCGGCGATGCGTTTCGCTCGCTTCATATAGATTTCACCGGTCGTCAGTGTGCTGTCGCGGTGATATTCGCGATCGAATTCACCGACATACAGGTATGCATTCGCCAGTCCGGTTAGAGGCCTGATCAGCATCAGGTCTTGCTTGCCATGATTTCTTTCAACGATTTTGATGATGCGACGGTAGCTGTCTCGCTCGCGACCGTAGAGTCTCAACCTGTGCTGCCATTCCGCCCGTTTGAACAGAGCCGGAATGATCTCGTCGCTATTGAGGTCATATTTGCGCGCGTACAGGGCATAAATTCGGTCCTGCAAGTCATAAGCATCTTCGAACTCACCGATATGGATGTAGATCTCGGCAAGAGATTCGATGATGGCGACCTGGTCGAGATTATGAGGGCCTTCGTTGACGTGACTGACGTGCTGGGCCCTGCCGAACGTCTCGAGCGCCAGATCAGGTCTTCCGGATGCCAGTTGCGCCGCGCCAAGTCCCCTCAACGGGTTAATCAAAGCAGAATTCAGCCGGTCTTCGACGTCCTCGATAATGCCGATAGCAGCCACGTAATTCTGTTGCGCCGTTTCATAGTCTTCATTGCGGTGCTGAACAATTGCGAGATTTGTAAGCGCCTTCGCGGTGTCGGTGCTGTCGAAGCCATTCTCGCGGATCGAGAGTTCAACGATGCGCTTTGCAACGACGTCGGCTTCCGCGGTCATGCCATTGTTCAGCAGTCTCTTGTATAGCGCAAAGTCATCGGCGAGCTGCTGCTGAGCCTCAATGGCGGACTGCAAATCAGGGTCGTCTGAACCACTGACCTCCTGAGGTTCCGATTGATTGTCCAGCGTTACACTGGTATCGCCTTCGTCGTCCGGTGGAGGATCGGCCGCCTTGTCATGAACCGTGGTTTTGAGTGGTGACTCCGATTGGGCATGCACGGCAGCTCCGCCGAACAGGAAAAGTCCGGTCACAAGCAGCAGCTTCACATAGGGGGTTCTGTTAATCAGTGCCTCCATCCAGGATTCAGACTATGGCCGGAAAGATAAGTTCTTAGCTACGTTTGCGGCCCGAGATACTGTCTGGCCACTATACAATCTCAGCCAAAAGCAGGATAGCGCATTCCTGAGGACAGTCCTGATTCGTAGCGTGCCATTGTTGGCAGGCTGCTGGCAATCATTACATTCACGGAAATTCCAGCGCCATCTGCTTGTTGCCTGGGCGCCTGAACTGACTGCAATCCAGCTTATTCTGGTATCGACCCGCCGCAAGGCCGTATTTCCGACAAGCCGCCTTGAAGCGCATTGAAATCATCTCCGCATAGGGACCGCGGCCTCGCTGCCGAATACCGAAGCGGTTGTCATAATCCTTGCCGCCACTGGCCTGCCGCACCAGGCTCATCACATGCTCGGCCCGGTCCGGCATGTGCGTCTCCAGCCACTCCACGAATATGTTCCGGACTTCGTGCGGCAGCCTGAGAAAGATGTAGGTGGCATGATTGACGCCGCGGCTGGCAGCTTCTTTTACGATGGATTCAATTTCCCGGTCATTTACCGCCGGAATGATCGGCGCCATCAACAGGCTCGTGGGGACACCGGCACCCGTCAGCGCTTCGATGAGTTTCATCCTTATCTCGGCAGATGGCACCCGCGGTTCGAGCAATCTTTTCAACGGCTTGTCCATGGTCGGCACGCTGATCGCAACCGAGCAAAGCTTTCTTGAAGCGAGCTCGCCCAGCAGATCCAGGTCGCGGCTCATGAGCCCGCCTTTGCTGATCAGGCTGACCGGATGACGATGCTCCAGAAACGCTTCCAACAGGCTTCGCGTAATGCCGAGCTTCTTTTCCGCTGGTTGATAGGGATCTGTATTGGCGCCTATCGTGATGGGTCGGCACTCGTACTTGCGCTTTTCCCATTCCACGATCAATCGCTCTACCGCGTTGGGCTTGTAAAAAATCTTGCTCTCGAAATCCAGGCCGGGCGACAGGTCCAGGTAGCTGTGACTGGGCCTGGCATAGCAATAAACGCAGCCGTGCTCGCAACCCTGGTAGGGGTTTATCGAACGGTCAAAGGGAATATCCGGTGAGGTATTGGTGCTGATGATGCGGTCGGCTCGCATCGCTCTAAGCTCCGTGTCGGGCGCCTGCGACTCCCTGGCATGCTGCTCTTCACAGTCAAGCTCGAGCAGCGTCTTCTCGAAGCGGCCCGTAGTACGGGACACAGCGCCACGACCTTTGTGGGCTTGTGGTGACATGGGGATTCCGAAAGAACTGTACGTATATACAGTAATCGATCCCGGAATCGCGGTCAATTATCAGTTCAGGACACGATATCCACGGCCGCGCATACAGCGTTTGAATACTTGCTGCTTTTCACGGTCTGCCTTGAGCCCAGAGCGTGTTCCACCGTATAAGGCGCCGTATCCGGCGCCTTCGCCGGCATCTCCATCGATAGCACCGGCCGCCGCGCCGACAACGGTGCCCAACGCAGCCCCCTTGGCGACGCCTTTCTCTATGGCGATTTCCTCGGTGTAGGACTCGCAGTCGTCCCAGTCCCGGTCGAATCTCTCCATGTCATTGACGCTTTGCATGTCGATGATCGGGTCAGGATGGGCCGCGCAGCCGGCCATAACAATCAAGGCCATAGTCATGATCAGTGCTTTGCTAAATTTCATCTCAATTCCATCCTTGTCGTGTCTTCGGCCGATTATGCCTCAGTCATCTGAATCGAGGCTGAATCGCCTTGGTTTGGCGCAGCGTCGAGGTTAAGCTCCCAACGCTTACTACTAAGACTAACGCGGACGAGAAGGGTTCGTTGACACACCACACTTAATCGAATGGCCTCCTCATCACATGGTTCCACGGCGCGGGCGATTCTCTACGCCTTTATCGCCAATTCCGGAATCGCGCTGGCCAAGACCTGGGCGGCCGGGCTAACCGGGTCCGGCAGTATGCTCGCTGAGGCGATTCACTCCTATGCCGATGCCGGCAATCAGGTGCTGCTGTTTCTCGGACTGCGCCAGTCCACCAGGCCGCCAGATCACGAACATCCGCTGGGATACGGAAAGCTGAGTTACTTCTGGAGTTTCATCGTCGCAGTGCTGTTATTCAGCATGGGCGGACTGTTTTCAATCTATGAGGGCTTTCACAAGCTGCAACATCCGGAGCCTCTGACCCAGATCTGGGTTGCGCAACTGGTGCTGGTCTTTGCCATCGTCCTTGAGGGTTTTTCACTGCTTGGATGTCTCAGAGAGATAGGCAAAATCAGGCTGGGCCGGTCTTTCAAAGCCTGGCTCAAACACACCCGCAACTCAGAACTCGTCGTCGTCCTCGGCGAAGACATCGCAGCACTGCTCGGCCTTGTTATTGCACTCTGTTTTCTGTCTCTTGCCTCATTGACCGACAACACGATGTACGACGCGTTCGGTTCGATCAGCATCGGTGTCGTGCTGCTTGTCGTCTCCGTTTTCGTGGCCCATCGAGTGCGCTCCCTGTTGGTAGGACGATCGGCTGACCCGATGATTCAGGAAGCGATAAATAACGTTATCAGCCAGGAGCCGGACATAGAGAAAGTGTTCAATACCATCACGATGCAATTCGGCCCCGACACCATGCTGGCAGCGAAGATCAAACTGCGATCCGGTATGGATATCGATGCTGCCGTTGACAGCATCAATGCGCTAGAACGACGGCTAAAAGCCGAGATTCCCAACCTGGAATGGTGTTTTATCGAGCCGGACGTCGACGACTGAATGACGAGCAAGGGGACGGGGACGGAAAAGCACGCGTAGCCCCCGGGACGTTACCCCATTCGGGACTACCCCGGGACGTACCCCATTCGGGACTACGCGCGCCTTTCCGTCCCTATTGCTACGAGGCCTGGTGAATATGTACGTCCTGTTGCGGATACGGGAAGGAAATGCCTTCCTTGTCGAAGCGCTTTTTGATCGCTTCTGTCATGCCGAATTTGACGGCCGAGTAGTCGCCACTCTTGACCCATACCCTGACCACGAAATTGACGCTGCTGTCCGCTAGCTCCGACACAGCGATCAAGCTGGCTGGATCCTTGAGAATGCGATCATCCGCATCGATCAGTTCCTGCATGGTATCTCGCGCTTTGTCGATGTCGTCGTCGTAACCGATGCCGATCGTCAGATCGACGCGTCGCGTATCGTTGGCAGAAAAGTTCGTAATGATGCTGCTCATAATCTGCCCATTCGGAACGATGATCTGCTTGTTGTCTCCGGTCTTCATTATGGTTGTCAGAATCTGTACCTGCATGACAGATCCGGCGATGCCTGCCGCCTCGACAAAGTCGCCGACCTTGTAAGGTCGGAACATAATGATCAGGACACCTGCCGCGAAGTTCGCCAGGGATCCCTGCAATGCCAGGCCGATGGCCAGACCTGCCGCACCCACGATCGCGATCAGCGAGGTTGTCTGCACACCGATTTGATTGATCGCTGCAATGATGACGAAAATCATCAACAGCGAATAAACGAGATTACCGACAAAGGACTCCAGTATTTTGTCGACCTCCTGAGCAACCATCAGTTTTCGTACGCCGTTCGTCACAATTTTGGCAATGATCCGGCCGACATAGAAGATTGCGATTGCAGCGACGAGCTTGATGCCGAAACTGACGCCAACAGTCTGAATCTTCTCCCACAGGCCAGCCCAGTCTATCCCGCCGAGGTCGGGTACATTTACTTCGTCCATAGTCTTATTCCTTGCGATGTGTTCTTGATTATTCTTGTTGTGTCTCAGTCAGTGGTTTTCGAGTTCTTGTTAGTGCTAACCAGTTACCGCCCAACGTAAGTACTACGCCGATGATCGCCAGGCCGGACCATTGGTAGTCTTCAATGATAGTCGATATTAGCAAAGCTACTACCGGAAATAATACAGAAGTATAGGCCGCTCGGGCAGAGCCGATTTTCCGAATCAAGACTAAGTAACTTCCGAAGGCGATTGCCGAACCGAATATGGCCAGAAACAGCAGAGACCAGATGTAGGCGGGCTCGTAGGAAAAATTGAACTCGCGGCCAAGAATAACTGCGACGATGATCGACAGCAGTGTGCCCCAGATCATTCCGTGGGCGTTTACGGCGACAACCGGGAGCTGTCGTCGCGTATTGATGACCGCCGCCATGTTGCCGAGTGACGCGATAATCACGCCGATGATAACAAGAAGGAGTCCGTACACCGTGTCGTCCTGCAGGCTGAGCGTCGTTATTTCGGGCCAGAAAATAAAAGCGATGCCGAGTACGCCGAGCAACGTTGCCATCAACAGGCGAGCCTCCAGGGGTGTGCCGAAAAACAGCCGCTCGTTGATCGCGTTGAACATGACGATGGAGCTGAACGTTACGGCGACAAGACCCGTGGTGATGTATCCCGTGCCGTAATAGACGAAGAAGTAGTTAATCGAAAAAAGTAACAATCCCTGCACGATGACCATCGGATAGTGACGCAAGGGGATGCGCATCCGTTTGCCTGTCAGAGCGGCGTAGACGAGTAAGGCGATTGCCCCGAGTGCAAAGCGATACGCAACGGATACTTCCTCGGCAACGATGCCAAACTGGAACGGAATCGCCCCCCAGGTCGATCCCCAGATAAGCACGACGACGGCGTACAGGAAGAGGACGTGCATCCTTATATTCCGGATGGGCTTAGTGCCCCGGAATGCCCTCGAAGCCGGGCTGAAAGCGAAAGATGTGGTATGGGCCTTTTGACGTGATGTATGACTTGGGCTTGAGGACCAGCTCGGGAATTGCGCTGTCAGCCAGGTATAGCCAGCCGGCAGGCCCAAAAGACAATGCGTCTGCCCAACGGATGCGGTCGCTGCGCAGGAGAGTCCTCGGGGCCCTGTCCGGCCCGACGATGAATACGGCACTGTGTTCGACGTCGGTGACATAGACATTGCCGGCGACGTCAGTGCTTAAACCGTCACTCAATGGTTTATTACTGTATCGCTCGACTCGACTGCCAAGTTGTTCGGGCGACAACTCGGTATCCGTCAGGTCATCGGTTTGAACACGGTAAAGACCGCTCTGATTTATCGCAGCGAAATAAAGCCACTCGCCGTCCGCATCGAACGCGATGCCGTCTACGCCGCCCATGAGGGAGACCAGACCACCCGCAAATGACATGTCTTTCAGCGGATTTCGGATCAGATAATTCTGTGGCGTCACGGACGCATGTGACTCGAGCACTCGTCTCGCCGTTTTTCGCTGAATGTCGTAAACGATCAGCGCCGGCGCCTTGCGCCAGAAACTTGCATCGGCGATGACAATGGTCTGGCCGTCCGGGGTGATCTGAAGGTCCTGCAAAAATGAACCTGCCGGGGCAATCTCAGGCCCGAAAAAGTGGTCGTGTGCGACTTCACCGGTCGCAAGATCGAATGCGAGCAGCCGCGCCTCGTTGAATCCGTGATTGCCATGATCGATCGACCAGAGGATATTGCGCTCGTCGATGACCAGACCGAGCACAGAATTGAAGAGTGTCTGTTGCGAGGCGCCGTTCGGAAACGGAACTGCTGCGTCGGCGACGATTTCGAGAAGCCTGTTTCCTTGCGGACGCGATTCGGGATGCACGGTGAAAAATACCCGATGATCATGACTGACCGCCACATTGCCGATCGGCTCGGGATAGGCAAACACTTCTTCCAGTGAGGTTTCGTCAAGAAGTGGCGTCGTCGAGATATCCGGATACGGATCACCACCCCCGTATCGGACGCGCAAGGCAATCGCTATCGCGAGAATGACAAGCAGCAGAAACAAAAAGAATTTTTTCACTCGTAAAAATACAATCAAGCCCGGTGTTGGGCGGGAATATTACAGCGTCAAACGGGTTCAGGCCCAGACCCCGAGCGCGACGGCCCAGGCGATGGTGAGGATAGCGACTGCCGAAGCACCACACAGCAACTGAAACTGCCGCGAGGACGGGATTTTCGGCAGCAAGGTCAGCAGCATGCCAAAGCCAAAGCCGCAGACAAAGCCGGCGAGATGCGCACCGATATCGGTGTTCGGGCCGCCCGTGCCCGTGTAAGCGAGCAGTGCAATACCACCGACAATCGGCCCGAGTCGGTACGCCCAGCGGTCCTGTGCCATCAATTTCGCGCGCCACACAAAGCCGGCGATGAGACCGAGAGCCGCGAAGACCGCCGTCGAAGCACCGATCGATTTGTGATCGGAGGCAAGCAGCAGTGTGTTCAGGATGTTCGCAAAACCGCTGGCGACGACTACGCAAAACCAGGTCAGGCCGGAGCCGAAAAGGCGGCCCGCGAGTATGCCGAACACTGCACCGAAGCCAATATTTCCTGCAATGTGACGCAGTCCTGAATGCAAGGTCAGCGCCGTTAACGTCCGCCACCATTCACCCTGTCGAATCAACTGACCGTCGACGCGACCGGCGGCCACCCAATCTCTGTTGAACACGCTCTCTCCTGCGAGCCACGCGACCAGGCATACGATGACGATATAGACGATGACTCCTGGTACCGGGTTTTGATATTCCGGGACCAACTTTGGCTTGTGCCTGGGTACTGGCTGATTCTCCTTGTCGTATTGCCAGATTTCGTACTTGGCTTTCTCTTCGACCTCGACGGGCACCGCTAGCACGTAACGAATGTCGTCGCTCAATATTTGGTAAGGGATCTTCAGAGACGTCAAGACCAGTGCCCGGTCGTTACATGCCTGACGACTGGCGCTGTCAAAAATGACTGTCCAACCCTCGTCCATCAGGCAGTAAGCCGCTCGACAAGTCGCGGCAGGACCTCTGCACAGTCACGCGACAGTTTTTCGATGGCGAGATCGTCTGCGCGCGTCCGGCCCCGATTGATGATGGCGACGGGTATGTTTGCTTCGTGCGCTATGCGCGCAAACCGATAGCCTGAAAAAACCATTAACGAAGAACCGACGACGAGCAGCGCGTCGCTTTGCTCGAGTTTGGCCGTCGCGTCAAAAACTCTCTCCGAAGGAACCGCTTCGCCGAAGAAAACGACATCCGGTTTGACGACGCCGCCACAGGCAGGGCATTCGGGCACATTAAAGCTCCGGTAGTCCGAATTCGATATCTCGGCATCGCCGTCCGGCGTGTACGCCGCGACTTCCGCGCTCCAGTCGGGGTTGCAAGCTTCGAGACTTGCCTGCCAGTCGCTACGTTTCCCTCTGGTCTCACAGCCAAGACATCGTGTCTTATGCAACACACCGTGCAAATCGATCACTCTCTGACTGCCGGCAATGCGATGCAGGTTGTCGACATTCTGTGTGATGAGCGCGTTTACATAGCCGGCATGCTCCAGTTTTGCCAGTGCTGCATGTGCCGAGTTGGGTTTTGCGGCGGCAATACGCTGCCAGCCTGCGAAACTCCGTGCCCAATAGCGTCTGCGCACATCGCCGCTGCGAACGAAATCGCTGTACTGCACCGGCTGTGCGTTCTTCCAATTGCCGTCATCGTCGCGATAATCCGGAATTCCCGAGGCAGTGCTGCAGCCGGCACCGCTCAGTACCGTGATGTTTTTGTGCCGATGCAAGAACTCGACGAGCTTGTCGATGTCACTCATACTCAGAAATCAATAAAAATGCTGCGGGGAAGAATCTTATGACACATATATCACGTCTGAAAGCGCTTACCGCCATGCTTATTGCCTCCGTCATCGCGACCCAGGCGAACGGCGAAGTGCTGGACGCGGCCCCGGGTGGTTTTACCATTAGTTACCAGACAGAGATATCTGCGGCTCGAATCGACGTTTACAATGCCGCCGTCAACAATGTTGGCGACTGGTGGAGCGATGATCACACCTACACGGGTAACGCCGGCAACATGTACATCGAGGCGAAGACCCAAGGCTGTTTCTGCGAGAAGCTGGGCGTGGATGGCGGTGTCGTACACCTGGTCGTTACCTTCGTAAACCCTGGCGAGATGCTGAGACTGACAGGCGGGCTCGGCCCGCTTGGCCTGATGGGCGTCAACGGCAACATGACCTGGGAGTTCACGGACAGTGAGGAAGGAACGATCGTGACGTTGAACTACGCACTAGGTGGTTACATGGATGGCGGCCTCGACTCGATTGCCGAGGCAGTCGATGGCGTCCTGGTTGGGCAAATGACGAGTTTGAAAGCATTCGTAGAAAACCAGGGCGGCTAATGGAGACCGACCTCGGCGCCGGCAAGCTCGTGCAACTCGCACCCGGCGTGAATCGCCTGATCGCGCCGAACCCCGGCATGATGACCGGGCCAGGTACCAACACTTATATATTAGGGGACGCGGAAGTCGCCGTGATCGACCCGGGACCGGTGATTGACAGTCATATCGACCTGATCTGCGAGCTGGCGCCCGGACCAATCAAATGGATTCTCGTGACACATACACATCCCGATCACTCTCCCGCAGTGGTGTCACTCGCCGAACGAACCGGTGCCGAAAAATTAGGAAGACCTGCCCCGGATGGACAACATCAGGACAAGACCTTCGAACCGGATCGAATACTCGACGACGGCGACATCTTTGAAACAGCGGAGATTGAACTCGAGGTGATTCATACACCCGGCCATGCATCGAACCACCTTTGTTATTTCCACTCAGATACAAAATGGCTGATTACGGGCGACCACATCATCAACGGATCGACTGTCGTCATCGACCCGCCCGATGGCAACATGGTCGACTATCTCAATTCGCTCGAAAAGCTGATGGACAAGGATCTGAAAGTAATAGCGCCGGGGCACGGCGACCCTATCGACACTCCTTACGAAGCGATCGACTGGATTATCAAGCATCGCCTGGAACGCGAAGCCAAAGTCGTCGCTGAACTCGAAGCACATCCGAACTCGACAATTTCAGAGTTACTTCCGCACGTATATGGAGACGTGCACGAGAAACTATTTAGCGTCGCAGAGCGTTCCCTCTTGGC